>JAKSJQ010000027.1 GCA_024402115.1 Bacteroidales bacterium
TCTAATTTCTTTTACTTCTTTACCTCGTTATCTCTCTCAATATTGTCAATGAACTGTTCCGTTGTTTCTCAAACGGGCTGCAAAGATACGTACTTTTTCTTTCCCTCCAAATTTTTTAGAGAATTTTTTCAAAAAATCTTCACTTTTCTTTTTTCACCACGCCGCGATCCAGAATCCAGGCATAACGTATACCTTAATATATTAAATCATGACTCTGCAGCGAAACTGTCACAAAGGCCTAAGGCCAGTTAAGTCAGCAAGTATCTTTTAGAAAGCGAAAATGCCTACAACAACTGAAATTTATAAGAAATCCACACCGTTTGGACAAAATTCTCAATATCTAGGACTATTTTTCCATACAAGAGCATTTTTATCCATATATTTGTCACCCTCAGAAGCTTCGCTTCTACACCAAAACCAAAATAATCAAACAACAATTCAGTAACATGAAGAAAACACATTTCAGCTTCAGCCTTAAGCCAGGTCTCTGGAAAATGGCTGCTGTATGTCTCTTCGTTGCGATGGGCACTTCTTTCAGTGCTATTGCAGCAGAGAATGCAGGAAATGCACCGGTAGCCGCAGAGCAGAACGGCGTCACCGTAAAAGGTGTCGTCAAGGACGCATCCGGCGAACCGCTCATCGGTGCGAGTGTCTTTGAGAAGGGTGTCCCTACAAACGGCACCATCACAGACATTGACGGAAACTTCACAATTACCGTGAACAAGGGCGCGACCCTCGTCATCTCATCAATCGGCTTCGTGACTCTCGAGGTTCCTGCTGACAACGCAGCAGAGATCACTCTCCTCGAGGACTCAGAGCTCCTCAATGACGTGGTCGTCATCGGTTACGGTACCCAGAGAAAGGGTGACGTCACTTCGGCAATCACCAGCGTGAAGGCAGACGACTTCGCCAAGGGTGACATCAAAGATGCCGGTGACCTCATCAAGGGTAAGGTTGCAGGTCTCACCATCACCAACCAGTCAGGTGACCCTAACGCAACTTCAAGCATCCGCCTCAGAGGTGTCATCTCCCTCAGCGGCGGCAACACCCCGCTCGTTCTCGTGGACGGCCTCGAGGGCAGTCTTGACACTGTTGCACCAGAGGACATCGAGAGCATCGACGTACTCAAGGACGCATCTGCCGCAGCAATCTACGGTACCCGTGGTGCTGCCGGTGTGATCATCATCACCACCAAGAACGGCAAGAGAGAGTCTGACACCCGCGTAAACTACAGCGGCTATGGTTCACTCTCTTCTTTCGGCAAGACTCTTGACATGATGGACGCACAGGACATCAGGGAGGGAAAGACCAACTTCCAGGACAAGGGTTACGACACCGACTGGCTCGATGCAGTTACCCGCAACGCATTCACCCACAACCACAACCTCATGGTAAGTGGCGGTAACAAGAGCACCTCTTACAACGCAGACATCACCTACCGTGATCAGCAGGGTGTGTTCCTCAACACATACGGCAACGACCTCCGCTTCAACGCCGGTCTTTCACACTGGTTCCTCAACGACATGCTCAAGGTTTCGTTCAACATCCAGAAGCACTGGCACAAGAACGGTCCTGTAGATGCAGCCGGAACCCAGGTATACCGTCAGGCACTCATGCGTAACCCAACTGAGCCTATCAAGAATCCTGACGGCAGCTGGTACGAGAACACCTCTATCAACTACTACATGAATCCTGTAGCTCTCCTTTATGAGCAGACAGGTGAGTACAAGTCAGAGAACACCCGCCTTACCGGTAACGTGCTCTTCGAGCCTATCCGCGGATGGCAGACCTCTCTCATGCTCAGCACAAACCGCTTCAACGGTCACGACGAGGGCTACTATACCTCAAATCACTACAACCAGTTCACTCAGTACAAGACCGGTTATGCTTACCACTCTTACAACTACAGCAAGACCGACAATCTCGAGGTGACCACTTCTTACAAGAATCAGTGGGGTGACCATCGTTTTGAGGGTCTCCTTGCATACAGCTACCAGTATCAGTACGGTGAGGGTTTCAATGCAAACAACACCAACTTCATGTCTGACTACTACCAGTGGAACAACATCGGCGTAGGCCAGTACCTCAAGGATGGTAAGGCAAGCATGGGCAGCTGGGCAAGCGACAGCAAGCTCATCGGTTTCGTAGGCCGTATCAGCTATGGCTACGGCAACAGATACAACGCACTCATCAGCGTACGTCGTGAGGGTAGCTCACGTTTCGGTAAGAACCACAAGTGGGGTACCTTCCCATCTGCATCCCTCGGTTGGACCATCAGCAATGAGGAGTTCATGAGGAATGCGACATGGCTCGACAACCTCAAGCTCCGTGCTGGTTTCGGTGTGACCGGTGTCATCCCTACCAGCAACTATCTCTCTAAGACCGTATGGCAGCTCGGCAGCCAGTACTACTACGACAACGGTGTATGGAAGCAGGGCCTTTCTGTAACCCAGAACCCTAACCCAGACCTCAAGTGGGAGAAGTCAGCTGAGTACAATATCGGTCTCGATTGGGCTGTTCTCGGCAATCGCCTCAGCGGTACCATCGATGTCTACAACAAGAACACCACCGATATGCTCTGGTACTACACCGTGCCTTCACCTCCAAACCTCGTGAACACTACTCTCGCGAACGTAGGTAAGATGACCAACCGCGGTGTCGAGGTTGCAATCAACGCTACCCCTGTACAGAAGAAGAACTTCACCTGGAAGACCACGGTAACCTTCGCTTACAATGCGAACAAGCTCCTCAGCCTCTCAAATGATCTCTACCAGACCTCTAACGAGCAGGACATCGCTTACCTCGGAGAGCCTATCTCACTCCCTACCCAGCGTATGGAAGTCGGCAAGCCTCTCGGACAGTGGTTCGGTCTCAAGAGCGTAGGTGTATCTGAGAATGGTCTCTGGATGATCGAGGATCCTGCCACCGGCGAAGCTGTCGAACTCACCGACGGTATGCTCACCGACTCAAGGTACCATCAGTATCTCGGCAATGCCATCCCTAAGATGAACTTCGGTTGGAGTCATACCTTCATCTACAAGAACTTCGACCTCAGCATGCAGTTCACCGGCCAGTTTGGCGCTCAGATCCTCAATGAGGCAAGGGCATACTACGAGAACAACGCGGTCACCTACAACAGGCTCAAGTCAGCAGCTGATAAGCCTTACGGCGACAATGTCCTCTCTGTTGCTCAGAAGCAGACCTTCGTAAGCTATCACCTCGAGAAGGGCGACTACCTCAAGCTCTCTAACCTCACCCTCGGTTACAATGCTCCTATCAAGGAGAACAAGTTCATCAAGGGCGTACGCGCATACCTTTCAGCATCGAACGTCTTCACCCTTACTCAGTACAGCGGTCTTGACCCAGAGCTTACAAATGCTGATCCTCAGTACTCAGGTATCGACTCACGTGACAAGTATCCTTCAGTACGTACTTTCACCATCGGCCTTAATCTCAACTTCTAATCGGCACTGACATGAAAAATTACAATAGAATAATGATCGCGGCGATGGCCAGCGCAGCATGCCTCTTTGCAAGCAGCTGTACTAACCTCGACGAGACCCTTTACTCAGACATCGCTTCTGAGACCCATGAGATGTCAGAAAGAGAACTTGCTGCTACCATCGCACCTGTATATAGCTCACTTCGCAGCGTATACTGGGGTTGGTTCGGTATGTCAGACATCATGGACATGAGTTCAGACGTATGGGGCGTTCCTAACAGAATCGGTATCGGCTGGGGCGACCTCTACATTCCAATGCACAAGCATGACTTCAACTCAGAGCTCGGTTTCTTCGAGGCTAACTGGGAGAGCAACTATGCCGGAGTCAACGCATGTAACAAGATCCTCGCAAACGAGGCCATCACCGCGAACGAGAACATCGTAGCACAGGTGCGCGCCTACAGGGCACTCTATTACTACAACCTCTTCGACCTCTTCCGCAACATTCCTCTTGACACCACTTTCATCCACGAGGCGGGCTGGACTCCTGAGCAGTCAGATCCTAAGACTACCTTCGAGTGGATCGAGAGCGAGCTTCTCGCAGTCGCTGACCTCTGCCCTTCTACCATCGAGATGGGTAAGATCAACAAGTACGCTGCCCACATGATTCTTGCTAAGCTCTACCTCAACCACAATGCTTGGTTCCAGGATGACTCAGACAAGTCATGGTACGGCAAGTGCATCGACGAGCTCGAGAAGGTGATGGAAGGCGGTTTCAGCCTCTCTTCTACCTACAGCTCAAACTTCATGGAGGATATCTCTGCAAACAAGGAGATCATCTTCGGTATCCCTTACGAGAACAAGTACGGCGGTGGAAACTACATGGCAAACCTCTGGTCACACAATGCAGGCCGCGCTCGCTGGAACTTCTCTGGTTGGGCAACCGGCGGTGGAATCGTATTCCCTCAGTTCCTCGACACCTACGAGGAGGGCGACACCCGCATGGACGTTACCTGGACCGGTGGCCAGCAGTTCGCAATGGACGGCAGTGCCATCATGGTAGACGCTGAGCCTCTCGTCTATACAAGAGAGCTCCATAGCATCGACAACCCTGGCTGTTATCCTTTCGAGAGCTATCGTCTCATCAAGTACGAGATCAAGAGCGGTGACTTCGGTACCAGCTACGACGACGTCCCTTACTTCCGTCTTGCTGACGCCATGTACATGAAGGCTGAGTGTCTTCTCCGTCTCGGCGGCTACAAGGGCGAGACCATCCAGGACGCGGCCGACCTCGTCACCGCAGTCCGCATGAGGGCTTTCGGCAACGATGCAAGCAAGGCAACCGTAACCCCTGAGCAGCTCATCGGCGGCAGCAGCTACAACTACGGCCACAGAGAGAACACTGCGAAGATGGGTGAAGAGGACAAATGGATCATCACTGAGGAAGGTGGTGCCGACATCGAGTTCGGCGGTCTCCTCGATGAGTATGCAAAGGAGTTCGTCTGCGAGGCACACCGTCGTGACGACCTTATCCGCTTCAACATCAAGGGTACCAACATGAACGTTTACTGTGGTAAGTCTTGGTTCTGCAAGGATGCTGAGACCGATCGTCACAGCGACATCTTCCCTATCCCTAAGTCTGCCCTCGATGGTAACATCAAGCTCAAGCAGAACCCAGGCTACGGTATGTAATATGTCGTCAACTGATAAAGAATTATTAGCATGAAAAAGAATATTATCTATATCGCAATGGCATGTCTCGCTCTCGGCCTTACCGGTTGTAGCGACGACTACAATGCTGCCAGCCACAAGCATGTATACGGCGAGGGCGAGGCTCCTTACCTCCGCGCTGACGTAGCTGCTACCATCAACGTCAATGCAGAGTTCCGCAGAGGTCACGTGTCTCCTGTCACCATCGACCTCAACGACTACGCTGAGACTATCCAGAAGAACCTCGGCATGTCAGTTTCCGACATGCTCGCAGGAGTAAGCAACGGATCTATCGTATTCTCCAATATCAACACCAACAGGGGTGCATGGGATCTCACCAAGCCTACCTACGGTGCTAGCGGATGGTACTATACCGCTGCCGGCAACCTCGCTGAGAGCGCCAACGTCGGCACCATCACCCTTGATGCTGCAAACAAGGCTCTCATCGCAAGCGTAGCTGACGACGCTGCCGCTGGAACAACCTTCGCAATCAACGTCGGTTTCGCAATCAAGAACGGTCAGAACTTCGACGACTATGTTCGCTTCAAGATTCAGTACTCAGTATCTGATCCTGGTCTCATCATGGAGTCTTTCTCTATCCCTGAGGGCGACTATGAGGCTTACGAGCTTGTTTTCGCGAACCATAAGGACGCTGTCGAAAAGGGCCTCGGCATGTCACTTGAGGCATTCCTTGAGATGGCTGCTGATCCTGACGACGACATCGCCATGTACATGGTCAAGGCTGATGGTTCATGGAGCATGAACGACAGCTACACCGCAAACGGCATCGGTTACTGGTGCGACGGTGAAGGCAATGTCCAGAACTGGGGCGACGGCTGCTGCTACTATGTCGAGACATGGGCAGAGGACGGTTCAGTCGGTATCGGACGTTATCCTGGTGTCGCTTCTGGAACTCAGAAGACCGTGCACTTCGTATACGCAAGCAAGTCTGACGCTTCGAAATTCGTAGAATTGGTTTGCAATGCAACATTCGAATAATCTCTCAGTCAGGAGCGCGATTGCGCTCCTGATTTTTTCTGCATATGCCGTTTTCACTGCCTGTGACAACAAGCCTGTCGACAACGGTGACAAGGCCATTGAGGTACCACAGACTGTAATCAATGTGGCATGGAATGACGTTGAAGGATCAATATCATTCACCGCACCTTACGACTGGAGCGCCTCACTCGCTGGAAGCGAATCCTGGATCAAACTCACAAAGGCATCCGGTGCTACCGGTTCGGTCAAGATGCCTTTCATCATCACCAAGAACGACTCGGAGAACTATCGTGAGGCCAAGATCGTACTCAGTTCCGGAAAGAGTAAGGCTGAGGTGACCATCCATCAGGAAGCCAACCCGAATGCCGTCCTCGTGATGGATAAGAGCAAGATCAAGGACTACGACAAGTATTATTGTCCAAGGCCATACAACGACGGTTTCGAGAAGGGTGCGGACTACATGCTCAGAAGCGACGCGAAGTGGTCATGGTGGAGAATGAAGCAGAGCGAGCACTTCTTCGTGTTCTGGATGCCGGAGTTCGGCGACGACCCTAACTCAGCATCCGTTCCTAACGCTCTTCGCGTGGACGTGGACGATCTCCTCGCAAAGGCAGAGCAGTTCTACGAAACCAACGTAAAGAAGTTGGGAATGGCTGAGCCTGGCAAGGGCGAAAGCCGTCTGGATCAGTACAAGATGCAGATCTACCTCCTCTATCAGACCGAGTGGCTCGCCACCGGTTCCGGATATGACGACACCATCGGCGCCCTCTGGGTGAATCCGAGCACATGCAAGCCTGTGGGTTCTACCATCGGCCATGAGATCGGACACAGCTTCCAGTATCAGGTATCTGCGGACAAGCTCTACAACGGCTCGGGAAGTCTCACAGACTTCGGTGCGAACGTAGGATTCCGCTACGGATACGGTGCGAACGGCGGTGGCGGATGCGCTTACTGGGAGCAGTGCGCACAGTGGCAGAGTTTCCAGGACTATCCTCAGGAGGCATTCGGCTACGACGTGAACGTATGGCTCGCAAACCATCACCGCAGCTTCCTCCACGAGTGGCACAGATATGCAAGCTACTGGTTCCAGTTCTACTTCACCCAGGTACACGGCATCAAGGCATTCTCTCAGGTATGGAGAGAGAGCAAGTATCCGGAGGATCCGCTCCAGGCATACATGAGACTCTTCTGCAACGATGACCTCAACACCTTCTATGAGGAGTATTTCAGCTATGCTCAGCATTGCGCAGCTTACGATTTCGACGCTGTACACCAGTACGCGACCGACGCCGCAAAGAGCTACACTACCCACCTCTTCAAGAACGAGGCCGGCAACTATCAGGTCGCATACGACAACTGCCCTGGTACCACCGGTTTCAACCTGATCCCACTCAACTGCACCCCTGGCAAGACCATCAAGGCAGACTTCGCAGGAATCGAGCCTGGCTCAGCCCTCGTGGCCGAAGACCCGGGTCAGCTTATCGACGGTGACGGCAAGGTCGTCAAGACAGTGAAGAGCTACAACAAGACCAGTAACATGGACGAGAACTTCAGGTATGGCTTCGTCTCAGTTGATGCTGCAGGAAACAGCACCTACAGCCAGATGTACTCCGGAACATCGGGAGTTGCGGAATTTGACGTTCCTAACGATGCCGCGAAGGTATACTTCGTCGTAGTCGGAACCCCTGACACATACAAGCGCCAGGCATGGGACGACAACGGCGAGAACGACGAGCAGTGGCCTTACGAGGTAAGCTTCGTGAACACCGACCTCCTCGGCAACGTGATCCTTCCTGAAGGCGACCCAGAGGACTGCGCCATCGAGCACGAGGTCAAGCTCGACTCAAGCATAGACTCATACGTCCTCGGAAGCATGAATCTCCTTGACAACGGTGACATGATCACCATAGCCAAGGCATTCAAGCTCCAGCCAGCCGCCATTTCGGCTCTCACCCTTTCAGAAGTCGGCGCCGCAGGCCCTGCTGACGGTCAGGTTGCGCTCGGCCTCACCCAGCCGGACGGTACCGTCAGCTACGCATACTCAGCCAACGGTCTCGGATTCTGGTGCACCGCTGACGGAAGCACAGGCAGCTGGGGTGCAAGCGACCCTGTATACTTCGAGTACGATGCCACCACATACAAGATGGAATATGGCCACCGTTACGGAGTCACTTCTGCTGGTGCCGAATACACTGTCAAGCCGACAATGGTATACAACAAGGGAGGCAAGCTCTACAAGGCTGTAATCAGTCTTAAGATGGCTTTCTAAAAGACACAGTACGTCAGACAGTACTGGCTGTATAAACGGGAGAGGGTGACCGCAGGGCCACCCTCTCTTCATAATATATAAGCTCAGACTACTTTCTGTCGATCTTCATTGACGCGACGATCATGAAAATGATCAGCGCAACATAAGGGAAGATTGCAACGATATCCGCGCCACAGGCAATCTTGCCGGCACCGACGGTATTCCATCCGGCCATCCACCAATCAACGTCAGCGAACTTGAGAATCGCGCTGACCACACCCATGAGAGCACCTCCGGCGATAAATCCAGAAGCGATGAGGGTTCCCTTCTCCTGGCGTGCATCGTTGAGTGCCTTGTCCTGGCTGCGGGTGCTCACGTACCATGAGATAGCACCTCCGACGAGAAGCGGGAGGTTCAGGTCGAGCGGAATGAACATACCGAGGCAGAATGCAAGCGCAGGCACCTTGAATACGGTGAGGAGGATTGCGATCACCGCACCGATACCATAGAGGAGCCAAGGAGCGCTGCCGCCGTTCATCATAGGCTCGATGACTGCAGCCATCGCGTTCGCCTGAGGAGCAACGAGAGCGTTGTCGCCAGAGAATCCGTAGGTTCTGTTGAGTATCATCATGACTCCGCACACTGTCGCAGCCGCAACTATGGTTCCGAGGAACTTCCAGGTCTCCTGCTTTGCTGGGGTCACGCCTGTCCAGTAACCGATCTTGAGGTCGGTGATGAAGCCACCGGCCATAGAAAGAGCCGTACATACGACACCGCCGATGAGCATTGCCGCAACCATTCCGGTATCACCACGGAGGCCGCATGCCACAAGGACGAGGGCGGTGATGATGAGAGTCATGATGGTCATGCCGCTGACAGGGTTTGTTCCGACGATGGCTATCGCATTCGCAGCGACTGTGGTGAAGAGGAAGGCGATGATGGCGACGATGAGAAGACCTATCACTGCCTGCCAGATATTGTTGACGACTCCGCCGAACGCGAAGAAAGCAAATACCGCGAGAAGGGTGAGGACTATGCCCATCACGACGACCTTCATAGAGATGTCCTTCTGGGTAGGGTCCTCGTCTGCGACTGCTGCGCCAGGCTTCTTGCTGAACTCGCTCACGGCGAGTCCGACTGCAGACTTGATCACGCCGGCAGACTTGATGATGCCGATGATGCCGGCAGTAGCGATACCGCCGATACCGATGTGGCGCGCGTACTCCTTGAAGATGGTATCCGCACCCATATCACCGATGGTGGTGGCGATGCCTGTGCCCATGAGATCGATGACGCTGCCGCCCCAGATGAGGTTCATGAGCGGAATGATCACGAGCCATACGAGGAATGAGCCGCAGCAGATGATGAATGCGTACTTGAGTCCGACAATGTATCCCAGACCGAGCACAGCTGCGCCGGTATTGAGCTTGAGCACGAGCTTGGCCTTGTCAGCGATAGCGGAACCCCATCCGATGATGGTGGTGGAAAGGGTCTCGGACCATGCGCCGAAAGTGGAGACCACGAAGTCGTAGAGACCTCCGATGACGCTGCTGACCACGAGCACCTTCGCGCTGCTGCCGCCATTCTCGCCGCTGGTGAGCACCTTGGTGGTCGCTGTCGCCTCAGGGAAAGGATACTGTCCGTCCATCTCCTTCACGAAATACTTCCTGAACGGAATGAGGAAAAGTATGCCGAGGACACCTCCGAGAAGAGACGAGAGGAACATCCTGAAGAAGTTCACCTGAAGCTCAGGATAGAGGAGGTTTCCGTCGATGTCTGTCTTGCCCTGGAGGATATAGATCGCAGGGAGGGTGAATATGGCACCGGCCACGATGACGCCCGAGCATGCACCGATGGACTGGATGATGACGTTCTGGCCGAGGGCGTTCTTCTTTCCGAAGGCGCCTGAAAGGCCGACCGCGATGATTGCGATAGGGATCGCAGCCTCGAAAACCTGACCGACCTTGAGGCCGAGATAGGCTGCGGCTGCCGAGAAGAGCACGGTCATCAGAAGACCGAGGGTCACTGACCAAACGGTAACAGGAGATTTCTGCTGACTGCCCATGTCCTACTCTGCGTAAAGGTTAAGGATATTGAGGATGACTGCAGAAGCAGCCTTCATGCTCTCGAGGGGAACGAACTCCATCTTGCCGTGGAAGTTGAGACCGCCGGCGAAGATGTTAGGGCAAGGAAGGCCCATGAAGCTGAGGTTCGCACCGTCGGTACCGCCGCGGATAGGCTGCACCTTAGGCTTGATGCCGGCCTTCTCCATCGCGAGCATGGCCTTGTCGACCACGTGGAAGTGAGGCTCGACCTCCTTGCGCATATTGTAGTACTGGTGACGGATCTCGACGCTTGCGGTACCCTCTCCGTACTTCTCGTTGATCTTTGCGACGCAGTCCCTCATGACCTGCTTCTTCTCCTCGTAGAGCTCCATCGAATGGTCTCTGATGATGTATGAGAAAGTGGCCTCCTCGACTGTTCCGTTGTAGCTCATGAGGTGGAAGAAGCCCTCGTAGCCCTCGGTAAGCTCAGGCTTCTGCCCTGCAGGAAGGAGAGCGTCGAGCTCGATACCTATGCGGATGGCATTCTTCATCTTGCCCTTCGCATAGCCAGGATGCACGTTGCGGCCCTGGATATGCACGGTAGCAGCCGCTGCGTTGAAATTCTCGTACTCGAGTTCGCCGACAGCACCGCCGTCCATGGTATATGCATACTTGGCACCGAACTTCTCTACGTCGAACTTCACGACGCCGCGTCCAATCTCCTCGTCCGGAGTGAAACCGATCTTGATCTCGCCATGCTTGAACTCAGGATGTGCCATCACATACTGAACTGCATCCATGATCTCTGCGACGCCGGCCTTGTCGTCTGCACCGAGAAGGGTCGTACCGTCGGTGGTGATGAGCGTCTGGCCCTTGTAATCGAGAATCTCAGGGAACTCCGATGGCTTGAGGAAGAGGCCTGGAACACCTTTGAGGGCAATCTCAGAGCCGTCATAGTTCTCAACGATCTGAGGCTTCACATCCTTTCCGGAAGCATCTGGAGATGTATCCACATGGGCGATGAAACCGATGGCTGGAATATCCTTGTCAGGGCAGTTTGAAGGGATGGTACCCATCACATAGCCGTACTGGTCGAGTTCAGCGCTGACACCCATCTCCACGAGCTCGTCGCGGAGCATGGAAAGAAGGTTGAGCTGCTTTACCGAGCTTGGCTGAGTCTCTGACTCCTCACAAGACTGTGTGTCTACTGAGACGTATCTCAGGAATCTGTCGAGTATGTTTTCCATATATGTCAATGTTTTTTCTTTGCCTTCTGTGCTTTCTTGGCTTCCCTGTTTCTCAGGCGCTCCGTCCATTCCTCGAGCTTCGCCTGGTCCTTGGCATCCTGTCGCGCCTGGGCACGGAGCTGCTTGAGTTTCTTGTTGCGCAGCTTCTGGGCAGCCTTTTCCTTCTTGGCTGCCTGCCTTGCATCGAGCTTCGCATCCTTCTCAGCCCACTTGGCCTCGAGAGCCGCCTGTCGCTCGGCCTTCTCCTTTTCCTTCTGCGCCTGAGCCGCGGCCTTCTGGGCAGCCTTTTCTGCCGCCTGAGCGGCTGCTATCTGCTCCGGAGTAAGTTCCTTAGGAGCCTCGTCCTTAGTCTCGACCGAAGGTCTGCCCACGGTCGTGCTATCCTTAGGAGAGTCCAGCTGAGGGGTCTCTCCCTGGGCAAGAGAATCCGGTTTCGAGAGATTCAAGCCGGATAGAGAATCTGCCCTGTCCGCAAATGCAAGCGAATCCCTGCGCTCCATCTCCTCCATCTGCTCACGGAACCTGCGGTTCTGCTCATCGCGTTCGGCGCGTACCCTGTTCAGGGAATCCCTCACCTCTATCTGTCTATGGATATCGTTGATATATCCAGGGAAATACATATCCGTCTGGATGAACCTTGGCTCAGGGACTTCCCTATATTTCGTTCTCTGGCTAGGTCGCAGCGTCAGAGGAGTGACGTCAAGCCTGCTCTTCGGCCGTTTGTCCGGGCTCCAGTTGAAACCCTTGAGGTACATATCGTCATGCTTGAGCTGGACTACCGGGTAGCCGTCACTCTTTGCTGTCTCGAAGTAGTAGACCTTCTCGATGTCACCGTCCTTGAACAGAGCCGACATCATCTTGCAGTCCTTCTTGTTCACGGTCGCAAGGGTCTCATTCTCCTCAAGGTAGAACATTGCCGTCACGCCGCCCAGGGCATCGAAACGCCTGAGCGAATTATCCTCGGCAAAGAAGGCGGTCATCTCGGTGGACTTGACCTGATCGTAGTGGAGAGTATCTTCCTGGATATGGATGAAAGCCTCGGAAAGAAGATTGGCCCTGTCGAGTTTCTGGTTCACCACGGCAGCATAGATACTGTCTGCGCTATACTGGTGCCTACCCTCCTCGTTCCATATCTTAGGCGCGTAGTAAAGCCTTGCAAGCGAATCGAGGTCTGTATAGCTGAGGGAGTCGCACACCATCTGCATGGACTTCCTGTACATCCTCACGTTCCTGTATGCATGCACGAAGCCCACCTTCGTGGTATCTAGAGGCTCTGCAGGAGCAAGCTGCTCATCATCGTCTGCCGAAGGATCGTCCTGAGCTGCCGGAGGAGTCACGGTCGGATCCACAGCATCGTCCGAAGAATCCGCGGCCTTGTCCACTGGCCCGGCCTTCACGCCCACGGAATCAGCGGCCACATCAGGAGCATCAACAGCAGCGTCATCTATGTCCGGAGAATCCGCATCGTCTGGAGCATCCGGCATGTCAATGGTGTCAGAAGGGCTGTCTGCCATATCTGCGACACTGTCATCCTGAGGCTTCGGTTCGTCCTTGGACTTGCCCCTGGTCTTAGGTTTTTCGCGAGGAGCCACTTTTGCGTCATCGGCCTGCTTCTTCGCAGCCTCAGCCTTCTTCCTTGCATTTTCCGGATTGTTCGGATCATTGGCAGCAGCTTCCTCGGCCGCCTTTCTTGCCGCCTCCGCTGCCTGCTTCCTCAGAGCTGTCACAGGATCGTTGCCCACGGACTCGATACGTTTGGCGGATACCACCTTCTCGAGCGAATCCACGTCACACATCCTTATGCTGCGGTATATCAGGGTATCCGCTCCGAAGTAGAGGGAATCCTTCTGGACCGTGCCGTCAGCCTGCTCCTCCTCCATCTCGGCGATGATTGCCGGCCGGCGGGTCATGAGAGTGCGGCCCAGCGAATCCACATAGTCCAGCTTTCCGGCAAGGGCGTACACATTCCTGGTAGTATCTGTCACCTGCACGTTTCCGAGCATGGTCACATCGTTGGTGAGTCGGTGGAAATAGAGGGAATCGCCCCAGGCTTCCTGGGTCTCCGACATAACGTGGACCTGGCGCTGGAAGAAGAACAGCTCGTTCGCGCGGTCATACCAACCGGCATTCGCAGAAAGCATGTTGTCATCCTTCCACGCATTGGTGTTGTAGCCAAAAGTCGCGAGATTCCTGTCCGACTCGTATTTCAGATATGAAGTCTTCACGAACATGGAGTCGGTGAACATGTTCACGTCATCGTTAAAGGTGAAGGTATTGATCTTCGAATCATAGGTACCGGTGCGGCTCTCGATGATCTGGCCGTCCTTGTCCCTCATTGCGCCTCCGTTTCGGAACACGGCGACGGAATCCTTGGTGTTATAGTCGAGATACTTGGTCTTGAGAGTATTGTGATCCGCATCCACGAGCTCGACGAGATTGCCTCGGAACTCGGCGAGATCCCTGTCAACGTAGTAGGTCAGGTTGTCGCTCTTGAGCACGGTCTTCTCCTGCTTGAGCTGGACATGGCCCATCGCGTCAATCACCTTAGTATTGACGTTCCATAGCGCAGAGTCGCAGATCAGGTAGGTGTTATTGTGGAGGAAACGGGCATGACCCTTCACCTTACGGTAGGTGATTCCATACCTCTCGACCATCTGCAGCGTGTCCGCCTGGATCAGACGGGCGATGCTGTCTTCCTGCTGCGACTGCTTCCTCTGATTCTGAGGACGGTTCTGTGCAGGAAGGGCAAACGGCAGCACGATGAGTGCCGCCAGAATATATGCCAGACGGTTACGGGTCATCCGCAGTTTATGCTAGTTGAATTTCGCATCCCAGCCCTCGTTCTCGAACTCACAGTCCTTGAACATAGGGTCGATCACGATATAGGTACTCTTGATCTTATCCTCGATGAACGCATCTATCGCCTTCATGGAAGCGGCATTCTGAGCCTCGTTCTGGAGCACAGGGAAGTCTGTACTGAACGATGCTGGATGGGACGGGATGATCTTGTCTACCTTGACGATCTTGTACACGAGGTAACCGTTACGGCCCTCATTGTCGAGTGACTCGAAAGGCTCTGAGATCTGGCCTTCCTCGAGTTCCTGGATCTCCCTATAGTCCTGAGGCTTGAGCTGATCGATCTCGAAATATGATGAACCGGTGTTAGGGTCAGCCATGCGGCCGCCGTTGGTTCTGGTAGGAGCATCCTCGGAATAGAACCTTGCAGCGAGGTCGAAGGTCACGGCGTCATTCTCGATCTCCACCTTGAGCGAGTCGAGAGTAGTGAATGCCTTGGTCCTGTCGTCGTCAGTATATTCAGGCTGGAGGAGGATGTGGCGTGCATTGAACATGTCACCCTTCTTCTCGAGCACCTCGATGATATGGAATCCGTCCGGAGTCTCCACTATCTGTGACACTACGCCTGGCTTGAGCGCCATGGCTGCATCAGAGAAGGCTGGCCAGAAGATGCTCTTCGAAGCCATTCCGAGCTCACCGCCCTTGCGTGCGCTGCCCGAGTCCTGTGAATAGATACGTGCGAGGGTCGCGAACCTCTCGCCGTTGATGATACGCTCGCGGATCGCGAGAAGGCGCTCCTTCACGGCAAGCTTCGCAGCTTCGCGGTCTGGGTAGAGGCAGATCTGGCTGAGCTGATATTTGATAGGGACGAGAGGAAGATCCTCAGGATCGAGGCTCTCCACATATTTCTGCACGTCATACGGAGTAAGGTCGGTCACAGCGCTGGCGACCTTCTGCTGCATCTGCTGGGTAAGGGTCTGGTCCTCGAGAGACTCACGCCACTCCTGGCGGAGCTTATATACAGGCTTACCAAAGTACTCCTCCACCTCATCGTCACCTCCGAGAGAGGTACGGAGCTGGTCGATACGCTGGGAAAGCTCGCTCATCACGACATCCTGATTGACCGTGAGGGAATCGACACGGGCCTGCATGAGGAAAAGCTTTGCCACCATCATGTTCTCGAGCCTCTCGCAGCGCGCGTTCCTGTCTGCCGATATTCCCTGGGCTCTCATCATCTGGATCTCTTCCTCGATCTGGGAAAGAGTGATCATCTCATTGCCGACAACTGCTACGGTCTTGTCGATGAGACCGTTTTCGTATCTCTGTGCAAATGCTGATGTGGAAAGGCTGCAGAAAAGAAGCAGCACAAGGCTTCTAAAGATATTCTTCATTGTCTATTCGAAAATTTCAAAAACACCGTTTACGCGCGCATCCTCAAGCAAGTCCCGTTCCAAATCGTTCAGGAGGGTCTGCTTTCTTGCGCTGATTATTACGTTTTCTATGATGTCCCGGCAGAATTCCACGGGAGGAACGTTGCCTGAGCGCATGTAGTCTGAGATATATGCAAGGCATATCCTTCCCTCAGCGTCCGTCATCTCTACGAAGGAGTTCCTCATCTGAGCGATGAGGGTACCGTAGTCAATGCTGAACTCGCGTGCGAGGGCGGTGATCTCCACCCATGCTCCTCCGAAATCATTGTACCTGTCAGAACATGAATATACTATGCTGTCGAAGTCGACGATGTCCTCGGAAGCATCCGATGCGATCTTCTTCTTGACCTTGTCGACGGTGATGGTGCCCGGTATGATCCTGATGAAACGGGCCTTCACTATAGGATAGTCGAGCTTGAGGCTCTCCTTATGGTTCTCGTAGTAATCCTCGACCTGAGAGTCGGTGACGGTTGTATCAAGACGCTCATTGATGTAGAGGTTCTCATAGCGATACTTCAGAAGCGCATTCTTGTACTGCTCGAGTTCCTTGGTAAGGTTCTTCTCATTCTTCGAGAGCTTCTGCTGGGCGGCTCCCAGGAAGACGAGGTCAGCTGCCCACGAATTGATATACTGCTGCGCAAGGGCGAGACTGTCCTCCGACGGAAGACCGGCCGGAATCAGGCTCTCCAGGTCATGGCGATACAGCTTGCTCTTGCCCACAGATGCCACGACCTCTCCGTCATGGATGAAGGTCGAGACCATCTCGCATGACTGAGTCGCCACAAGTGTCAGCAGGGCAATGAGTATATAAGCCAAACGGCGCATAGTAATCGTAATATATTATAAACTTACAAATATAGTAAAATAATCAAAAAAAGGCCCCGCCCAACCGGGCGGAGCCTCCTAATATCACTGTTGCGACCTTTCTTACTTGTTGATAGCTGCTGAAAGCTTCTCGCAAAGCTGATCGAGACCAGCGAAGAGGTCGTTGCGGATTGCGTTGTAGAATGCCTTCTTTGGCTCATCAGGATGGTTGATCCTGGTCTTGAGGTCATTGTAAAGGTCTACTGACTCGTCGATGATCGCTGCGATCTCGTCTGTATTCCTCTCTGGGTTGAGTGCCATGAAGAGGGTGCAATCGTCAATGAACTCACCGATGAAATACTCGATGTCTTTTTTGATAACTCTGAGGTTCATATTGAATTTGTTTAAATTTCAGGCTTCAAAGTTAGGTATTATTTTTCAATAATCAAGAAAAGTCGCACGCTGCCAGCATCTACAGCATCCTGCGGGCTCGGAGCAGGCGCGACACATTCTCGTAGCAGTCCGCGTCACCCTTGATGAGGGAATTGATCCTCACGACATGGGATGAATGGATGAAACGGTTGTTTCCGACATACATTCCGACGTGGGTGACCTTTTCGTTGCCCTCGTCATCTACGGAACCGAAGAACAACAGGTCCCCAGGCTTCAATGCCGTCAGGGCCACCTCCTGGCCAAGCTTAACCTGCTGACTGGCATTTCGGGGAAGTTCTATTCCGTTCATCAGATAGCAAAGTCGGACGAGACCGCTGCAGTCAAAGCCCTTAGGGCTCATGCCTCCCCAGAGATATGGGATACCGACAAAGCGTTTCGCGAGCTTCACTATATTTTCAGCTGTCTTTCCTGCTACGAGGTTGTCTGCACACTGTCTCTTCCACATATCCTTGTCCATCACGTCCTCCTCAGGCACCCATCCCCTCTTGCCGGAAGGAAGGATTACCTTCACGAAGCCCTTGACCCTGTAGACCTTGCCACTCATGTAGACCTTGCGGAGCACATCTCCCATAACGAGGTCAGAGATAGGATCGGAATCCTTGGACGCATCGCTGTAGACCATGCTGACATTTGCGGTGCAGATATATTTCGGAGCCTTCTCATATGCTTCGATGGACTCCCTGTTCATCTTGATGTAGCCCTTATTGGTCGCCCATGCCTCATAAGGCTGAGGGCTCTTGATCTTCATCCAATATCCTTCGGTGTCGAGGTACTCGACCACCGTGCCCATGAGTTCCTGTGTCTCGAGCGGAGACTCGTAATCCGGCTTCTGACGCAGGTTGCTGACGGAGAACTCCACCACGGCGAAAGGCTGGGCGCCGAGCAGATGTCCCATCATGAGCATCAACGATATGAGCAGAAATCTCTTCATCATCGCAAATTTGGCAAATTTCCGGGAAAGAAGCAATTTCCGCGAGCTTTTCCTAACTTTGCGACATGGACAAGCGCTACAACTCATTCGTCGGCTATTTCAGGAAGACCTATGGAGAAAGACTCCAGAAGGTCGTTCTGGATGCTGGATTCAGCTGTCCTAACCGGGACGGGTCCATCAGCTCAGGGGGATGCACCTACTGCGACAACGCAGCCTTCCATCCTGGCTACAGCACCTCCGGCAAGCCTCTGCACCAGCAGATAGACGAGGGTATCGAGTTCCACCGCGTGCGCTATCGCAACGCCCGCCACTTCCTAGCATATTTCCAGTCATTCAGCAACACCTATGGGCCCGTCGAGAAGCTCGAGAAGGTCTATCGCGAAGCCCTTTCCCATCCCGACGTCGTAGGAATAGTGATCGGAACAAGACCAGACTGCGTAGACGAGCAGAAGCTCGACCTTCTTGCCGATCTCGCCAAGGACGCTATAGTGATAGTCGAGTACGGAATTGAGTCCTGCTACGACAAGACCCTGCAGAGAATCAACCGCGGCCACGACTTCGAGACCGCCCGAAGAGCTATCCAGATGAGCGCAGAGAGAGGCCTCGACATGGGCGCACATTTCATTCTCGGCCTCCCTGGCGAGAGCAGGGAGATGATGTTGGACCAGTGCGCAATGATCAATGAACTGCCCATCCGTTCGGTGAAATTCCACCAGCTCCAGCTCGTGAAGGGCACGAAAATGGTACAGGACTATGCCGAGCATCCCGAGGATTTCGTGCGCTTTACCCTCGACGAATACCTCGACTTCATCTGCGAGCTGCTCTCACGTCTGCGCCCGGACCTCTACATCGAGCGCATCGCCGGTGAAGTTCCGCCGCGCTTCGTGACCGAGACGCCGTGGGGACTGATCAGGAACGCCGAGCTGCTGAAACTGTTGGACGAGAGGCTCGAGGAAAGAGACATATACCAGGGAAAGGCCCTCGGCTTCGATAACCCCTTTGAATAGAAGAACGACATGAACATACTTTTCGGTATCATACTTCAGAGCATCATCGCCGCATTCGCTATCACAGAGAGCGGAGAAGTGCTTGCCGACATCAACAGCGAGCAGATGCTCGTGCCGGCCTCCAACATGAAGGTCATCACCACCGGCACGGCGCTCAACCGGCTCGGCGGGGACTACCGCTGGGAGACCGGCATCGGCTATTCGGGCACTGTCAGCGACGGAGTGCTCCACGGCGACCTCTACATCATCGGCGGCGCAGACCCGACTCTCGGTTCTCCGGTTTCCTTCGCATACCCCATCGAGGAGACCTTCTCCAAGTGGACTGAGTTCATACGCGATGCCGGGATACAGAAGATCGAAGGTTCGATAATCGGCGACGGAAGGTATATCGAGGGGCCAATGGAGGACCCGACATGGCTCTGGGAAGACCTCGGAACCTATTACGGAACCGGAGTCAACGGCCTCTCATTCTTCGAGAACAGAAAGGACTTCAGGGTCGGCCCGGGAAGTACGGTCGGCAGTCCGGTGAGGATAGAGGATTCGTATCCAAAGACGCCGTGGATGGAATACTCCTACGACTGCACGACTGGAAACAAGAACACCGGAGACCAGCTCTACCTCTACACGACGAGACTTGCACCGGTCGGGTCCATAACCGGAACATTCGCACTTGAAAAGGCCCAGAAGGTGCTCATGTGCAGCAACAAGTATCCCGAGTACACCTGCGCATGCCTCTTCCGCGAATATCTCGAGAAGGCTGGCATCAGCAGCGGCGGCGCAGCCGACATCGGAACTTGCTTCGGTATCGACAAGGACAGGATAGTAGCACAGGACAAGCTCACCATCATAGGAAAGACCAAGTCGCCAAATCTCGCGAAGGTAGTCAGGGAGACAAACTTCGAGAGCAACAACTTCATGGCAGAGACCCTCTTCAGGACGCTTGGCAAGGTCGTTTCCGGCAAGGGAGACTTCGAGTCGTCTAGGAACGCGATGAACTCTGAGCTCAGGAAGATGGGAGTCGGCACGGCAGGGCGCGCCCAGATCAAGGACGGCAGCGGTCTCTCACGCGGAAACTATGTCTCTCCTCAGTTCTTCTGCGCTTTTCTCAAGGCCATGACCAAGACCAAGGAGTATCCTGTGTTCCTGGAGAGCCTCCCTGTCGTTGGCCGTTCAGGCACCGTGAGGACCAGGCTCCCGAACGTTGCGGACTCACAGAAGATAAGGGTAAGGATGAAGAGCGGCTCGATGGACGGAGTTCGCTGCTACTGCGGATACATACTCCCTTCGGGATCGGCGGTATCGGCCGGCAATGGCAGCACCGTTTCCGGACAGACCGTAATCTTCTCGTTCATGATCAACAACAGCACAGCCTCGACCGCCGAGCAGAACGCTGCGGCCGACAAGTTCATCACCGGACTGATCAGATAGCTATCCTAACCGCGGAAAAGGGTGCGGCATAGAGCCGGAATATCGGCGACCTTTACGACCTGAATGCCGCTCGGTACATTCTCCACGCCACTGTATGAAGATACATAGATCTGCTTGAATCCCAGGCGGGCTGCTTCCTGTATCCTCCTGTCGACCTGCGCTACCGGACGGATCTCACCGCTGAGTCCCACCTCTCCGGCGAAGCACACGTTCGAAGGAATCGCAAAGTCGAAGTTGGAAGAGAGCACTGCGCAGACCACGGCAAGGTCGCAGGCCGGCTCGGTGATCTTCATTCCTCCGGCCATGTTCAGGAACACATCCTTCTGGCTGAGCTTGAATCCAGCCCTCTTCTCGAGCACTGCGAGCAGCATGTTGAGCCTGCGCACGTCGAAACCGGTCGCAGAGCGCTGCGGAGTGCCGTATACGGCAGAGCTGACGAGAGACTGCACCTCGATGAGGAAAGGCCTTGTGCCGTCAAGGATGGCTCCTATGGCAACGCCGCTGAGGTTCTCCTCATGCATTGGGATAAGCATCTCCGAAGGATTCACGACCTCCCTGAGGCCCTTGCCCGTCATCTCGAACACTGCCAGCTCAGCTGTCGAGCCGAAACGGTTCTTGATGCTGCGGAGTATCCTGTATGTGCCCCTGTTCTCGCCTTCGAACTGAAGCACGACATCGACTATATGCTCGAGAATCTTCGGACCTGCGATGCTGCCCTCCTTTGTTATGTGGCCGATCAGGATCACTGGGATTCCCGTCTCCTTCGCAAGTCGGAGAAGCATGGCTGCAGTCTCCTTGATCTGGGAAACCGAGCCCGGAGAAGACTCGATGTTCTGGGAGAACATGGTCTGGACCGAATCCACGATCATCAGGTCAGGCATGATGCTCCTGGCCTCTGCGATTATGTTCTCCATAAGGGTCTCGCTGTAGATGAGGCAGTTGCTGTCCTCGCCGCCGAGCCTCTTCGCACGGAGCTTCACCTGCTTGGTGCTCTCCTCGCCGGTGACATACAGGGTCTTGAGACCCGGGCAGCTGAGAGGGATCTGGAGGCTGAGGGTGGACTTGCCTATGCCCGGCTCGCCGCCTATGAGGACAAGCGAGCCCTGAACGAGCCCGCCGCCGAGTATTCTGTCGATCTCCTCGTTGTTCAGTGAGATTCTAGGCTCGGAAGCAAAGTCGATGCTTGAAAGAGGTTCAGGCCTGCGTCCGGCACTGGCTGCAACAGCAGCCGTCTGCGCGGTCTTCTTGCCGGTGACCACCGTCTCTTCGACCATGGTGTTCCATTCCCCGCATGCGGGGCACCTTCCCATCCACTTCGGACTCTCACTTCCACACGAGGTGCAGAACCATGTACTTTTTACTTTCGTAGCCATAAAACCTGTTGTTACCACACAAATTTAGACAAAAAAAAGACATTGTCCCCTCGGACAACGTCCTTTTTGCCGTCTGGCCAAGCACTTAACGGTTGATTACTCAGCCATGCAAGAGTCGCAAGCTGCACATGAATCGCAGCAGGCCATGCATGAGTCACAGCACTCTGTGCACTCCTCACAGCATTCGCAGCACTCCTCTGCCTCAGCAGCCTTCTTGGAGTTGTTACCGCAAGCTGCAGCGAAAGCAACCATTGCGACAACGGCAATTGACATAAATACCTTTTTCATTACTGATGGTCGTTAAAATTACACTACTAGTAAAAACTTCGGCAAATGTAAACCAAATTTCGGTATCGCCAAAAGTTTTTTAAAATTTTTAAAATATCTGTAAGTGTAATTTAACGGCGCTCTAACTCAAAGACTTCCATATCATGGATCCTGCCCTCATCTATATGAAAACGGAGAGCTGTCCTTACAAGGTGAAAGCCCTGGATACCGGCTGCGCCAGGATTGATCACAAGCATGTTGCGGCGCTGGTCGTTCACGACCTTGAGGATATGGGAATGTCCGCACACGAAGATGTCCGGACGAAACTGATCGATGAGTTTTCGAGCATACTGGTCATACTTGCCGGGATATCCGCCGATATGGGTCATGAGTATCCTCATCCCCTCTCTCTCGAAGCTCTTGTAGATCGGGTAGTCGAAGATGAGATTGCGCTCGTCGCAGTTCCCGACGACTCCGACCGTGGGCTTGAAGGCAGCAATCTCGGCTATGGTCTTATAGCCACCACCGAAGTCTCCCGCATGCCAGATCTCGTCGACCGGCTCGAAGAATTTCCTGAAAGGTTCCTCGAATACACCGTGGGTGTCTGAAAGTAATCCTATGAACATGATGACGGGCTAATCCATGAATGCAAGATAAACGGCCTCTGCTGCAGTGACTGCTGCAGTCTCGGTGCGAAGGCGTGAGTTTCCCAGGTGGACGGGGATGAAACCCGACTCAATCGCGAGTGCCGCCTCTTCCCTGGAGAAATCTCCTTCAGGACCAATGAGGACGATCACGTCCTTCGCTGCCTCCGGCGATTTCGAGAGGGCTGATTTGATGGATGTCCTCGGGTGGTTCTCATCCTCGAAGCAGTAAGCGATCAGCTTGAGAGCGGTCGACCCTGCGCTTGCCTTGATGAACTCCTTGACGCTGACAGGCTCTGCCACAACCGGGATTGCAGCCTTGAGAGACTGCTTCGCAGCGGAGAGAGCGATCTTCGACGCGCGTTCCGTCTTGTAGACCTTACGTTCGGAATGCTCTCCTATGACAGGAGAAATCACGTCCACACCCACCTCGGTGGCCTTCTCCACGAACCACTCGAAGCGGTCGTTGTTCTTGGTAGGACATACGGCCATATTAAGACGGTAAGGATGCGAGCCCCAGCCCGGGAAGGCCTCGAGTATCTCCGCCTGACAGGACTTCTGCGAATCCGACACCAGACGGCAGCGGAACATCGTACCTTCTCCGTCGATCACGTTGATCTCGTCCCCGCAGCGATGGCGGAGCACCCTCACGCAGTGTATCGCCTCGTCCTGGCTCAGCGAGCAGAGACTACCTGCTATTTCCTCAGCGTAGAAAAGTTCCATATCAGCCGCGTATGATCTGGATTGAATAGTCCATTCCGACCTTGATTATCTGCGACGCGAGTCCGGTTGCGCCAGCCTCGAGGCTAGGATCGACGATATGGTCGACTGCGCCGCGGATGGCATCGGAAATCTCGGCATACTTCTTAGGTGTCGCCTCGCCGGAGATATTGGCTGAAGTAGACACTATCGGACGACCGAGCTTCACGCAGAGATCCTTGCAGAAATCCATCATAGGGATGCGTATGCCGACTGTCCCATCCTCCGCCACAGCGTTCTCGGCGAGACCGTACCTACCGGTCAGAGCATCCGGATAGATGATGGTCATAGGCTTGTCATTGACCTCTATGAGCTGCATCGCGATCTCGGGAATCTCCTTGATGTACTTGCATATCATGTCCACGTCCGAGGCGAGAAGCACGAGGCTCTTGCTGTCGGAGCGCTTCTTGATCTGGTATACCTTGGCGACAGCGTCCGGATTGGTTGCGTCGCAGCCGATTCCCCATACGGTGTCGGTAGGATAGAGTATGATTCCGCCTTCGCGGAGTACCTTCACGGCCTTGTTGAGTTCTTCTGTATTCATCATTTATCAGAGTTGGACTATCACTGGATAGTGGTCGGAATAATGCACTTTAGGTGAGCTGTGGGAACTTGCCTTCATACCACGCGGATAGAACACATAGTCTATCCTGAGCAAGGGCCAAAGCATCGAATAGGTGGCGCCGAAGCCCTTTCCCGCAGAGCGGAAACTGTCGTGACGACGAGAGCTGAGGCGGTAGTAGGTATAGGAAACCGGACTGTCGTTCAGGTCTCCGCAGACCAGCGACTCCACCGGACTGTTCTCGATGTCGGCAAGCACCTGGTTGACCTGGGCCGGACGGCGTGCGATAGAGCTCTTCATCTTGTTCTCGGTCTCCTGCATGGCGGCCTTGTAGTCTCCGCGCAGGGACTTGGCGAGAGCGGTGAGGGAGATGTTGTAGCTCTCGAGATGACAGTTGTAGATACGCACGACCTTGTCCCTTATCTTCACGTCAGCATACACGGCGAGGTTGGAGCTGCCCTCGAACTTCACAGAGCCCTTGTCTGAGACCGGCAGGCGGCTGAGGATGACGTTTCCGTACATGCCCTTCTTGCTCGAGTACATATAGTACACGGGGGTATATCCCTTGAAATGCGACTTTATCACTGACGAGGCCTTGTCCGGGAATGGAACGTAGAACTCCTGCAGACAGATGATGTCGGCATCCTGGCGGGCGATGTATGCAGCAACCGAATCCAGGCACTCGGGACGGGTGGCCAATCCCCTTTTCTTGTTCGGAGAGAAGCGTCCCACGTTGTAGCTTATGAACTTGATCGAATCTTCCTCCGCAGGTCGGGAATTGTCGCTCAGCTGAATGAAGCCGCCCATGAAGATAAGCGACGGAAGCAGCGCGAGCAAGGGAATGAACACGGCCTTGGAACGTCGTACCAACGACCATGCGAAGAGAAAGAGGTTCAGTGCGAATATCGGCACGAAGAAGATGCCGAAGAGGGTGAGGAACCAGAGCTTTTCCGGATTGACGAGCACGGAGAGATACGAAACGACGAGAAGTCCCGCCGCCATGAGCATCAGAAAGCGTGCTGAGAATCCGAAAAAGCGGTTTTTACTCATATTGATACAGTCTGTGCTGCTTCTTCCAGAGAAGGATGAGGGCCAAACCGAAGATCATACCTCCGAGATGGGCGAAGTGTGCGATTCCCTCAGCGGTTCCGGTCACTCCGGTGAAGAGCTCGATGGCTGCGAAGATGAGCACGAACCACTTTGCCTTAAGGCTGATCGGAGGGAAGATGAGGGTGAGGACTGAGTCCGGATAGAGCATCGCGAATCCCAGCAGGATACCGTAGATCGCACCGGATGCACCGACGGTCGGAGTCGCGAGCAACCTGCTGTACGCAGTGACTGCGCCAGGGACGTTCTCCGCGATCTGGGTCATGAAATGCTGGGCTTGGAGGGCCATGACGCCGGTATGTACTGCAGCTGCACCGAGTCCGGTGACGAAGTAGAAGATAAGGAACTTCTTCGTTCCCCACACTCTCTCGAGCACCCTTCCGAACATGTAGAGCGACCACATGTTAAAGAAGAAGTGCATGAATCCTCCGTGCATGAACATGTAGCTGATGTACTGCCAGAAGTGGAAGAATCTCGATGCTGGATAGAAAAGGGCGAACTTCTCCGTCATCATCTCTGGCTTGAGATACATCATGATGAGGAAGAAGCCGTTGATTATGATAATGTTCTTGGTTGCAGGAGGAAGGTCCGAAAGGAAGCCGCCGCGACCTGAACCGTTGCTGTAGTAGTAACTCATCTTTCTTGATTTTAGAATTTCTTCTCGATGTCGTCCATCGGTATGATGGTCATCGTCCTGCGTCCCGAGTTGGTGAACTCGGCGTTTGCGCAGCCGAAGAGAGTATCAATCAACCTCTGTGCCTGTACAGGGGAAGTGAGGACTTCGTCAGTCGCAGCGCCCACGCGTGCGAATTTTTCTGCCAAGGTGGCAGTCATGGTCTCCGAAAGCGAGCCGGTGTTCGACTTGAGCGCATCGATGATGTTGTCCACCATCACAGGGATGCCCTCGTGCTGAACACCATACCCTTCAGGCACGGCGTTCACGACTACGGTATCGCTGCCGAAGAGCCTGATGTCGAAGCCCAGCGACTGGAGCATTGCCTGGTTGTCTTCGATCAGAAGGCAGTTCTCCACTCCGATCTGGACCGGTTCAGGGAAGAGCGAGCTCTGCGCAGCCGGAGTCTCCTTGCTGAGAGCCTCGAGGAAGCGTTCGAAAAGTATGCGTTCCTTTGCCCTGCGGATATTTATGACGAGCAGGCCGGACTTTACTGCGGTAAGGATGAAGCGTCCCTGGAGAATGAGCGAGCTGGTCGAAGGTAGAGTCCTGTCCTCGAAGAGCTTTCCATAGCCCTCGTCATGGGAGAGGTGGGCCGAAGTGCCCATGAAGTTGGCCTTCGACGGGGTCGGAGCATCGAAGCCGCCGAACGAAGTCGCTCCACCGTGGCTGCCCGATCCGCCGCCGGAAGGGAATGACCCGCCGAACGAGCCCGCGCCATTGAAGGTATCGACCTCGGAAGGGAATCCGTCAGTGTCAAAAGGATTGAAGCTGTCGTCCACCTTGACATTGAGCTCGGTCACAGGATGGAACTCGTCAAAGTTCCTGCTGAAGGACGGAAGCTCAGGGGCATCTCCCCTGTCGAAATCTATGCTGTCACCGAAGGACTGCTTCGCGAGAGCCTCCTTCAGGCATGCATATATGGTCTGGAAGATTATGCTGTCCTCCTCGAACTTGACCTCGCTCTTGGTCGGTGAAATGTTCACGTCCACAGTGTGGGCAGGAACTTCGAGGTAGAGGTAATATGAAGGAGTGAGATCGCCAGGGATGAGGTTCTCATAGGCTTTCATCACAGCCTTGTGGAGGTAGGAACTGCGGAAATAACGGCCGTTGACAAAGAAATACTGGTTGCCCAGCCCCTTCTTAGCGCCCTCCGGACGGCCGATGTATCCGTGGATGTTCACAATTGAAGTGGAGGCGTCGACATCGAGCACCTCTGCCGCCGCGCCGGTACCGAGCAGGTCCTGAATTCTGAACTTGAGCGATTTCGCCGGTTTGAGCACATAGATTTCCTTGCCGTTATGGGTCAGCGTGAAGCCGACGTCGGGGCGCGTGAGAGCCACCTTCGTGAACTCTGCGACTATGTGCTTGAATTCAACATTGTCCGACTTGAGGAACTTTCGCCTCGCTGGGACATTGTAGAAAAGGTCGCGCACAGCGAAGTTGCAACCGCGTGGGCATGCCACTTCCTCCGTGGAGACATGGTTGAATGCCGAGATTACGACCTCGCAGCCAACCTCGTCCTCCGCGCGGCGCGTCTTGAGCGTCACTGCGGCGACGGCAGCTATCGATGCGAGAGCCTCGCCTCGGAATCCGAAGGTATGGATGTTCTGGAGATCCTCTGCCGTGGCAAGCTTGCTGGTCGCATGCCTCTCAAAGCACAGCACAGCCTCGTCGGGATTCATTCCGCAGCCGTCGTCGATCACCTGGATCAGCGTGCGGCCGGCGTCCTGGATGACAACGGTGACATTGGAAGAGCCCGCGTCGACTGCGTTCTCGACGAGCTCCTTCACGACGGAAGCAGGCCTCTGGACGACCTCTCCCGCGGCTATCATGTTGGCTATGTTGCCCGGCAGTATCCTGATCGGCATAGTCCTACTGCCAGATCATAGGGTAATACTTCGCGATCAGCCAGATCACGGCGAATGCAAGGACGAGAGCCACTGCGCCGAGCACCTTCTGTGCCTTGTTCGCGCCGCGCTCGACCCTGTAGTTGCGGTCGGTGATGCTGCCCTTGATGTACATGCCGGGAACATAAGGCTTGTCCTCGACATCCTCTGTCTTCTCACCGAGACGCTCGAGGCGCTCCTTGCGTGCCTCCTTCTCTGGATCGTAATAAACCGGCTTGTAGTTGAACTCCCTGTGCTGAGGGGTTCCGAAGAATCCGAAATTGAAACCCATAGTTCCGTAGTTTATGATTGAAACACAAAAATAACTATTTTTGCTGAAATTGTTGAAAGATATGGAAAGCATCAGAATCGGCAACGGATACGACGTCCATGCTCTTGCGGCGGACCTGCCTCTATGGCTCGGTGGAATCAGGATCGACAGCCCTGTCGGCTGCATCGCACATTCGGACGGAGATGTGGCCATCCATGCGCTCTGCGACGCCCTCCTTGGCGCCCTCGCCCTCGGCGACATCGGCAAGCATTTCCCCGACACCTCGGACGAGTTCAAGGGCATAGACAGCAAGATTCTGCTCGCCAGGGTCATGGAACAGATCGGCAGGGACGGATGGAAGGTGGGCAACGTGGACATCACGATCGCTCTCCAGCGCCCGAAGCTCAGGCCTCATATCGATTCGATGAGGGAGTGCCTCGCCGGTATCATGGGGGTATCCGTGGACTGCGTAAGCGTGAAGGCCACAACGACCGAGAAGTTGGGATTCGTCGGACGCGGAGAAGGCTGCGAAGTATATGCCGTGGCACTGCTTGTCAAATAGGAAGGCTAAATCCAATTAAATCAGAAGATTTTTCAAAAAATTTTTGGATTTGTTGAAATCCTTCTTACCTTTGCAATCCCTTTTCGGGGCTATTGAGATATGGTGTAATGGTAGCACTACAGATTCTGGCTCTGTCAGTGAGGG
>JAKSJQ010000028.1 GCA_024402115.1 Bacteroidales bacterium
CGCTGTCGAGAACCTCTGACCAGATGTAGCTGTAGTAGCCTGCGCTGTAGCCGCCTCCGATAGAGTGGCTGAAGTTGGTGACAGAGTAGCGTGGGAGGATCTGTGAAGGAATGCCTCTCTCGGCCATCTTCGCATTCTGGAAGTCCATCACGTTGAAGTTCTCGGGAACCTCGCTGAGAGTGTGGAGGTCCATGTCGACCATCGCTGCCGCAACGAGCTCCACAGTTGCGAAGCCCTGGCCGTACTTGCTGCTGGCCTCGATCTTGCGGATCATCTCGTCAGGCATGATCTCGCCGGTCTTGTAATGCTTTGCGTAAACCTTGAGTACCTCAGGCTCGAATGCCCAGTGCTCGTTGATCTGTGACGGAAGCTCCACGAAATCGCGCTCCACGCCTGAAGTTCCGCTGTAGTTGACGTTGCGGAAGAATGAGTGGAGGGCGTGTCCGAACTCATGGAACATGGTCTCCACGTTGTCGAGAGACTGGAGGGCAGGTTTGTCTGCAGAAGGAAGGTTCATGTTGCATACGTTCACCACGATTGGCTGAACCCTTCTCGGTCCGTCATAGCTCTGGCTGCGGAATGATGTGCACCATGCACCGGCACCCTTGCCGTCACGAGGGTAGTAGTCGCTGTAGAAGATGGAAATCACGTTTCCGTACTTGTCGACAACATCCCATGATTTTGCAGTCGGCTCGTATACAGGATACTCGTCGGTACGCTCGATGAAGCTCAGGCCGTAGAGCCTGTTTGCCACGTAGAATATTCCCTGGAGAACGTTGTCGATCTCGAGGTACTCGGAAATCTCCGCCTCGTCGATGTTGTACTTGGCCTTCTTTGCCTTGTCGAGATAGTACATGTAGTCCCATCTCTGAGGTTCGCCCTTGATCTTGTCAGCCTTCATCATTGCCTTGATATCGGCGATTTCGTCCTTTGCCCTTTCCACTGCAGGATCCCAGATCTGGTCGAGTAGGTCGTAAACGTTGGCTGCATTCTCGGCCATCTTGTTCTCGAGATTCACCTCGGCGTAGTCGTTCTTGCCCATGATCCTTGACCTCTGGAGTCTGAGGGCGATGATCTGCCTTGCGATCTCCTTGTTGTCATACTCGTCGCCATGGTTGCAGCGGTCGTTATACATAAGGTATACCTTCTTTCTGAGCTCCCTGTTGCTGCAGAACTGGAGCACAGGGTTGCAGCTTGGACGCTGCATGTTGAAGGCATACTTGCCAGGCTTTCCGATCTTGGCAGCAAGCTCTGCAGCCTGGTCGATGTTAGCCTGAGGAAGGCCTGCAAGCTCGCTGAGCTTGTCGGCGATCACGTAAGTATTATTGGTGTCGTGGAGAAGGTTCTGGCTGAACTGGAGCTGGAGCTCCGAGAGCTTGAGATTGATCTGGGCAAGCTCCTCCTTCTGGGCCTCCGAAAGGAGCGCGCCGCCGTTCACGAAACGCTTGTAGGTCTTGTCGAGAAGGGAAGCCTGCTCCTCGTTGAGGTTGTACTGCGACTGGTGGTCATACACGTACTTTACCTTTTCGAAAAGCTCCTTGTTCATGTTGATGAAGTTGCTGAGCTCCGAAGTCTTCGGGCTCATCTCCTTTGCAAGTGCCTGGAACTCGTCATTCGAATTCGAGCTGTTGAGAGTGCTCCAGATGTAAGCCTTGTCGAGAGTCTCGCCGCACTTGTCGAGAGCGACGATCACATTCTCGAAAGTAGGGACAGCCCTGTTCTGGATAATCGCGAGAACTTCCTGTTTCTCTTCCTCCATGCCCACGAGCATCGCCTCGCGGTAGTTGTCGATGGTGATCTTCTCGAAAGGTGGAATCTCGTAAGGAGTTCCGTAACGCTTCTGGAGAAGCGGGTTCTGTGCAGATGCCGAGGCGCAGATAGCCACTGCGGCAGCAGCTGCAATCATTGATCTGTTCATGTCTGTATTGTTTGTTATGATTTGCAAAAATAGGAATGTAATCCAGAATATCAGAATTTGCGGCAAGGTATCACGAAGGTTGTGACCGAGTTCGGAGCAAGCACGGTATCGTAGGAGTTGCCATTGACCATGGTACCTTCGCTCCTGCTCCAGTGCTCACCTTCGGCCATGCTGCCGCTGGTACGGACCTGACTGACGGTACCATGGACAGGAATTCCGTCGAAGCTGAGGCTTACCGGCTTCTCGCTGGCGGTCAGGTTCACGCATACGGCCGTGACGCTCTTGTGCTTTGCATCCACGGACGCGATGATGCGTACGCCGCTTTCCCTCGAGGTTGGACATGGGATCACGGTCGAACCCGGACGGATGTAGCGTGAGAACTGGCCGAAGGCGTAGTACTTCTGGGTAAGGACGATGTTTCCGGTATCATGGTCAGCCCACGCTGTTCCCCAGTATCCGCGTGCGGTGTTGAGCGGGCCCTTGTCGACACGTCCCTTGTAGCCGTCCTTTGAAACATGGGTGTCGATCACCTGCCAGAGTACCCATGCGGAAGGCTCCAGAGCCTGGATGTCGGAGATGATCTTGTCGGCAAGCCACAGGCCTGCTGCCATCTCGCCTGCATCCTCGCCTGCGATTCCATTGCCGTCCACCTCGCTCATCCACAGATTGAGCTTCTCATCCTTCGCCAGCTGGCCCATCTCGCGGATTCCGTTGATTCCGTATGTGTGGGTGCTGATCCTCTGGATCGACTTGCGTGCGGCAGGGGAGAGTGTCCTGATCTCCTCGACCTGCTTTCCGGGATTTGTCTCGTCGCTTGCTGTCAGGAGAATCTTCTGGAGACCGTAGCTGTCGAACGACTTGCGTGTAAGCTCGAGAAGCTTCGACTGGGATTCACCCGCATCGATGTGGCATCCCTCCTGCTTGTTGCTCATCGCAGGCCAGTAGTTGGTGTTCGGCTCGTTCATCGGAGACACGCTCTTGATGTCGAACTTAAGTTTCCTTGTCATGTAGTTCGCGACATGCGCCATGTACTCCGCGAAATCGTCGTACTGGTCCTCGCGTATGTTGTTCACCTCTGCCTTGAAATTGCCCGTCGCGCAACCGCTGACGGTCATGAAATAAGGCGGAGAGTTGGAAAAGATCTCGATATATGCATCGTGGCCTGCTGCCTTGCTTGCTGCCCTGAGCACGTTCAGCTGGCGCTGGTCAGCGCTGTAGTCCCACTTGCGCTCGCCTGTGGCCGGGTCGATGTACATCCATCCCGGAACGTCGGAGTCGGTCCTCGTGATGTGGTTGTGGGCCGGGTCATCGCCGCCGCCCACATTGTATCGCATGATGTTCAGTCCAAGACCCTTCTCCTTGTCGAAGAACATATCTGCCGACTTCCTGGTCAGAGTCTCGTTGTAGCCGATGCGGTTTGCCCACCAGCAGAGGCTGGTGCCCCAGCCCTCCCAGCTTGCACCATTTGTCATGATGGCATTCGCCATCGATACCTTCACCTCGGTTTTTCCCCCAGGCTGAGCCTGAAGCAATGCACTCCCGGCAACCATTGCCAGCAACGCAGTCATAATCAATCTTCTCATAATGCAAAGATAGTAAAAAAAACAGGGCGACCGTAAGTGTCACCCTGTATTCAGGTTTATGGTACCTGCGCCCCCGCTTATGCCATGAGGGCAGCGATGAGTGCGAGGATGGCGTAAAGCTCAGGCATAGCGGCGTAGATCATGGTGTTTGTCTGAACATTGTGACCCTGGCTGATACCTACGATACCGTTAGCGCAAACCTGGCCCTGACGGATAGCTGAGAAAAGACATACAGCACCTACAGCTGTACCGATAGCGAAAAGCATGAAGCCGTCAGCAGCGAAATCCTTGCTGAGCCACATGATGAATGCAACGAAGCCGTAAAGACCCTGTGTTGCAGGCATACCGGTGAGAATCATGTAGCTTGATGATTTCTCAGGTGCCTTCTTGAGAGCGCCTTCTGCAGCGTTACCTGCGATAGTTGTTCCGATTGCACTTCCGATGCCGGCGAGGCCGAGCATGAGTGCGAGTCCGATGTAACCAAGAATTGTCTCCATAATGTTTATTGTTTTTTGTTGTTATTATTTCTGTTTACTTTTTGCTGAGTGGGTTGTAATATCTTCCTTCACCGGTGTATCCGCTGTTCTTGAAATACTCGACGAAGGTAAGACGGAGAGGATGGACGAAAGCTCCGAGGCTCGACATGAGCACATTGAGCACGTGTCCGAGGATGAGGATGATTGCATATGGTACCCAGTTCCAGGTAGGGTGGTCACCGAGAACCATCTGTCCGAGGGTGTTGAACGAACCGCCGAGAAGACCTCCGGCAAGACCGAGCGCATAGAGACGGATGTAGCTGAGAAGGTCACCGAGAAGACCGGTAGCCATCTGGTATGCATCCCAGAGTCCCGCACCGATGTTGATGAGAGGATTTCTTCCAGGAGTGTTGAATACGAAGATTCCGAGAGCGGAAACCACTGCGATACCGATGATGATCCACTTGATGACCGCCGGGTCAAGCTTGAGAAGCATGCCCGCACCGAAAGCAAGAACACCGCCAACAATCAGAAGGGTCCATCCCCAAGTGCCCAGGCTGGCCCTGAAACCGTCCCTGTAAGTGAAGAGAGCGGCCTTGACAACCATCGCAAGGCAGATGTGGAATATACCGATTCCGATAGCGAGAACCATCTGCGCAGAATAGCCCATGATCTTGATACTGTCAGAAATCATGAAACTCTTCATAGCATCAGGAACCCATGCAGCCTCGTAGAGATTCACACCGAATGCGGTTCCCAGTACCATTCCCACAACGAAAGTGGCACCGCCGAGAATCGAGATCAGGGTACCCAGACCTCTGAACATCTCGAAATCGATCCACTTTTTGTTGAGAGCGATACCGAACACAAGAAGTACTATGCCGTATCCCGCGTCACCCATGCACATCGCGAAGAAGAGCATGAAGAAGATCGAAAGGATAGGTGTAGGGTCGAACTCACCGTAGATAGGCATGCCGTACATGCCGGTGATGGACTCGAACAGCTTCGAGAAGCGGTTGTTGACAAGCTTTATAGGAGGGTTGTCCTCCTCCTTTGCATCCTCCTTGTAATAGAGGACGCCGAGCGAGTCGAACCTTTCTGCAAGCTCCGCGTCTCTCTCGGAAGGTGCGAAACCTTCGATGACGCTGATCTTGTCCTCTGCAGCGGTAGCCTTTCCGGCATCTGCAAGATACTTGTCGAGAGTCTCCAGCATGCATGCGTACTGAGCCTTCAGCTGAGGAAGCTGATCCTTCTCTGCGAGAAGGGCGGCTTCCTTGGCTGCGATCTTCTCCGAAAGGCTCTCGATCTCCGCCTGAGTCTCTGAAGCAGGACCCGCAGGGGCGCTGCACTCATTGGCAGGGAACTCGTAGCCCTCGGCTGGACCGACGGTCACGAAATTGACACTGGAAGCATTCTCGCTTGCCACCTCGAGAGCGTAGAGCTCCTTCCATGCAGGATCGAACGCCTTGGCGCTCACGCTGTAGAAACGCATCTTCAGGCCGAAACCCGAGAGCTTTTCGATAGCGCTCCTGTCGAATTCACCCCATGGAAGTCTCTCGACGTATTCCTTCTGAGCCTCAGCCCTGCGGGCCGCAAGCTGTACATATTCAGGATCGCGTGTAAACTTCTCAGCCTCTATGTCTTCGATTCTCTTTCGGAGAACCTCAGCCTCAGAGTACATGTCCGAAGACTTGTCATCTACAGCCTTGGAAGATCTGGTGATGTCCACAAGGCCGATTTCCTGGATCGAGGTCAGGAATGCGTCAACTTCATCCGTTAGAAGGACAAAGTTGTATTTCGTCATTTTCTCTATCATGCCTCTTCCTCCATTTCTTCTTCCTCATGACGGCTCTTCACGATCTTTGAAGAAGCCTTGCTGAGGTTTTCCTCGTCTTCCATGTAGCGCTTGATCTTTCTGATCGCCTCTTTGTAGCCAGGAATCTGGACCTTCTCGTAGAGGTTCACCTTCTGAGTGGTCTTCTTTCTCTGGTATTCGAGGATACGGCTCTTCTCAACATAGACCTCGGACTCGATTCCGAGCCTCGAGAGGTCCTTGAGTATGGCAACTCCGTCAGCGAACCATGCCGGCTTGACGAATGCGTTGAAAGGCTTTATCTCGTAGTGGATCTCTCCGAGGGCCGGGGTCTTCACACCGGCAACCTTCACTGTGTAGAGCTCCACGTCAGTGATCGAGATGAGGCCCGGATCGAATTCGTTCCAGAGCGCCGCGAGATAGTCGTATCTCTCCATAGAGGCTTCCAGTTCACGCACAACACGTACTGAATCCTCCAGGGCCTTGCGGACCTCGAGACGCAGGGCAGACTCCTTGTTCTGAAGGGTAGGGAGTGCCTTCTGACGCATCTTGAGCTGCTTGCCAAGATTGTTCAGCGACGTTTTGTTATATTGGAACTTGATTGCCATTTTTAATTACCTTTCCAGTATTTGTCGATAAGTGCCTGCTTGATACCGGTCTCTGCCTTGGTGAAGTACTTGCCGAAGAGCTCCCATGCTGTATCGAGCATCTCCTCGATGGTGATGTTCACCTCGATCGAGAGGAGTCTGGTGGCATAGTCCTTTGCGTATGCAAGACATCTGTGGTCATAGTCGCTGAGGTCGAAACCGTTCTCGAGCTTGGTCTTTGCATTCTGTGCGTCTGCGTAGAGACGTACGCCTGCGTTCATCACCTGGCTGTGGTCCTCGCGGGTCTTCTTGCCCTGCACGAGCTGCTTGAGTCGGGAGAGGGAACGGAACGGGTCGATGATGACCTTTCCCGAATCCGAATCCGCACGGAGGAAGAGCTGTCCCTCGGTGATGTATCCTGTATTGTCCGGAATTGCGTGGGTGATGTCACCGTCGTTGAGTGTGGTGACTGCGATGATTGTGATCGAACCGCCTGAAGGGAGCTGCACGGCCTTCTCGTAGATCTTTGCGAGGTCCGAGTAGAGCGAACCAGGCATGGAATCCTTCGAAGGAATCTGGTCCATACGGTTGGACACGATCGAGAGTGCATCGGCATAAAGGGTCATGTCGGTGAGGAGCACGAGCACCTTCTGGTTGAGGTCTGCAGCGAAGTACTCAGCTGTGGTGAGCGCCATGTCAGGGATGAGGAGTCGCTCTACAGGAGGTTCTTCGGTAGTGTTCACGAAACTGATGATCTTGTCAAGCACACCTGCAGACTCGAATGAATGCCTGAAGAACAGGTAGTCATCGTTGGTAAGTCCCATGCCGCCGAGGATGATCTTGTCCACGTCCGCACGGAGCGCAACGTCTGCCATCACCTGGTTGTATGGCTGGTCAGGGTCTGCGAAGAAAGGAATCTTCTGTCCTGACACGATGGTGTTGTTGAGGTCGATGCCGGCGATACCCGTAGGGATAAGCTGGCTTGGCTGACGCCTTCTGTAAGGGTTTACCGAAGGACCGCCGATCTGTCTTACCTCACCTTCAACTTCAGGACCGCCGTCGATAGGCTTTCCGTAAGCGTTGAAGAAGCGGCCTGAAAGCTGGTCGCTGACCTTGACTGTAGGAGGCTCTCCGAGGAATGAGACCTCTGCGTTGGTAGGGATGCCTTCAGTACCTGAGAAGACCTGGAGAGTGACCTTGTCACCCTTTGTCCTTACTACCTGTGCGAGTCTTCCGTCAACCACCGCAAGCTCGTCGTTCGAAGCGTTTTTCGCCTTGAGGGTGACGGTTGCCTTGGTGATTGCATCCAACTGGGTATATACTCTCTGATATGCCTTATTTGCCATTTTCTTCAATCAGTTTATTGAGTTTGTCAAGATATGAGTTGAAGCTCTCGCTCTTAAACTCAGAATAGTTCATCTGACGGATGATGTTGATCATCTCCTTGAATGTGTTGCGGCACTCTTCGTAACCCTCGAACTTGAGCTCGGTGTCGCAGATGCCGAGAACGATGTTCAGCATGAACTTCTGGCGTGCGATAGGGCAGAGGCTGTCGATAGGGTCGAATGCGTCCTGCTGTAGGAAGCAGAAGTCGATGAGCTCCGACTTCCAGAATGTCTCGTGATAGCTGATTGGAACTCCGTCATCACCGAGAATGTTGATCTGGTCGTTGGCCTCGCGTCCGCGGCGCACGATGTTCTTTGCCTTCTGGATCTTCTCCACCCAGCCTTCCTCGACCTTGTCGTTGAGATACTTCTGTACCTCAGGATACTCGAGATACTTCGAGTATGAGTCGATAGGGTTGACTGCAGGATATCTCTTCTGGTCGGCACGGTTCTGCTCGAGAGCGTAGAAACAGCGTGCTGCCTTCTTTGTGGATTCTGTCACAGGCTCCTTGAGGTTACCTCCGGCAGGGGATACGGTACCGATGAAGGTAACAGCACCTCTGTGGCCGTTGTTGAGGATTACCATACCTGCTCTCGCATAGAAGCTTGAGATGATCGAAGAAAGGTCGACAGGGAACGCATCCGCACCTGGAAGCTCCTCGAGACGGTTGGACATCTCACGGAGGGCCTGTGCCCAGCGGGATGTAGAGTCGGCAAGGAGGAGACAGCGGAGACCCATCGCGCGGTAATACTCGCAGATTGTCATCGCCGTGTAGACAGATGCCTCACGGGCAGCGACAGGCATGTTCGAAGTATTGCAGATGATGGTGGTTCTCTCCATGAGGTGACGTCCTGTGTGAGGGTCGATGAGTTCAGGGAACTCGGTGAAGATCTCCACGACCTCGTTCGCACGCTCACCGCAGGCAGCCATCACGATCACGTCGGCCTCGCCCTGCTTTGCGATAGCATGCTGGAGCACGGTCTTTCCGCAACCGAAAGGTCCCGGGATGAAGCCTGTGCCGCCCTCGGCGATAGGATCGAAAGAGTCGATCACGCGTACGCCGGTCTCCATGATCTTGTCCGGCCTAGGCTTTTCCCTGTATGCCTTGATAGCGACCTTGACAGGCCACTTCTGTGTCATTGTCACGTTGACGTCATTGCCTTCTGCGTCGGTGAGGACGGCCACGACAGTGTCAACGTTGTACTGTCCTGCCTCAACCACGGACTTTACCGTGTAGTCACCCTTGAAGGAGAACGGTACCATGATCTTGTGAGGAAGCCATCCTTCCTTCACCTCGCCGAGCCAGTCGGCTGCGGCGACCTTGTCACCTGCCTTTGCGATAGGAGTGAAATCCCAAAGCTTCTCGCGGTTGAGAGGGTCGGTGTACTCTCCTCTCTTGAGGAAGACGCCGTCCATTGTCGTGAGGTCATTCTGGAGACCGTCATAGATGCTGGAGAGAAGGCCAGGGCCGAGAGTGATCTCGAGCATCCTTCCTTCGAATTCCACTGCATCACCGTTCTTCAGTCCTCGTGTGCTTTCGAAGACCTGTACCTGGGCATTCTTTCCGTTCACCTTGATGACCTCGGCCATAAGCTTTGTGTCGCCGAGGTTGATGAAACAGAGTTCGTTCTCGGCAACCGGACCGTCGATCTGGACAGTCACGAGGTTGGAAACGATGCCCGTTACAATTCCTGTGGATTTAGAATTCATATTGTGTGTTATTATTATTCTGCATCATACTGGACACCCTTGAAGGTGCCCTTTATCTCAGCTACGAGTCTCGAGAACATCTGGCGTCCAGTCTCCTCGTCAAGCCTGAGCCATCTCTGGATGATGTGGAGCTTGGCGATGAATCCGAGGATCGCGTTGATGTCGAAGTAGTTGAAGAGGGTCATCTCGTCGATCTTCTCCCACATGAGGTCGTCGACATTCTTCTCCCTTTCCAGGATGTCCTGCGAAAGGAATGCGGCCGACATGGCCTCCTTTTCCTCCGGAGTGCCGGCGATGTCGAGGAAGATGTCCTGGTCGGCAGGTCTTCCGAGCTGTCCGTTGAGGTATCTTACCTTGGCATTGCGCAACTTGAGGTCGAAGGAGAAGTATTCGCTGATGAAGCTGTTCCTTGAAGAACAAGCCTCCTCGTAGAACTCTTTCCCGAGCTTCTCGTCGTCATACCCGTCCGTAAGTGTGTCGATGAGGGCCTTGTCCTTCCTGGAACACTCCGAACGTATCGACGAGACGATCTCGTCGCAGTCCAGGTTCCTCGAGGCTTTCCAGTCCTTCGACAATACGGGGAGGGAAGCGATTATGTACTGGTAATTGTTCATGGGGAGAGTATTACTCGCCGAAAAGGAATTTTCTGGTTGCCGGTCTGAGGTACTCGGCGATGAGGTCCCTGAGGGTCTCGTCGGTCATGCTGATGAAGTAGCCTCCATCTTTAGGACCGATGTTGAAACCGCCGGCGATCTTCTTTGAGAACGATGCCTCGACTCCGCCATTGATGAGCTTGCCGAGCTCGCTGCTTACGAAAGGCTCGAGCGCGCTCTTGAGGTTCTCGGGGAGAACAAGTGCGATGTCCGAAGACTCCTCGCTGCTGAATTTCTGTGCTACGGCTGTTATGATTCCCTTGAGGAATTCCTCTGATGACATCGCGCTCTTCACTCCTGAATCGGCGATCTTGCCGATCACGAGGTTCTCGATGTCCTTCTTTGTTGCCTGGATTGATTGTGAAGAAGCCATGCGGATGTCGTTGCTGACCTTGGTCGAAAGTTCTTCTGCATCCTTCTTTGCCTTTGCCAGTATAGCGGCAGCTTCATTCTTTGCTTCCTCTACGATGGCAGCAGCCTTTTCCTTGGACTGGGCGAGGAGAGCTTCTCCTTCTGCCTTACCCTTTGACAGACCTTCGTTGAAGAGTTTGTCTGTCAGTTCCTGCAATTTATTGTCCATGATATTGGTAATAATGTTATGATTATCAAATTTGTGGCAATTAAATATAGCAAGAAAAAAATAAAATCCCGAACAAAAATTCGGGATTTTGATTCAATCGGTTATATTTTTCTAGAAACACTCTTTAAGTATCTCCATGATATTCTTTGTTTTGCCCATAGTATATAGGTGAATCGCCGGAACTCCGTGAGCGATAAGGTCTTTGCACTGGCGGATGCTCCACTCCGTACCTATCCGATAGACGGCTTCCCTGTCATCGCCCGCATCTCTTACCGCGTCCGTGAGCTCGACAGGTATGTCGAGCGAGAATGATTCAGGCAGCAGCTCGATCTGCCTGGCGGTCGACAGAGGCTTGATGCCCGGGATGATAGGTACCATGATACCTGCAGCACGGCATCTGCCCACGAAATCGTAGTATGTCCGGTTGTCGAAGAACATCTGAGTCACGATGTAGTCGGCGCCGGCATCGACTTTCTTCTTCAGGTTGGCGATGTCCGTCTCGATGTTCGGGGCCTCGAAATGCTTCTCGGGATACGCTCCGACGCCGATGCTGAATCCGGCCTGGTTCTTTTTCTCGAATTCGCGGATGGCCGCTACAAGCTCGTCCGCGTGGGCATAGCCGTCAGGAACGGGCGTGAAGCGCTTCTCCCCGGCGAGAGAGTCGCCACGGAGGGCGAGGATGTTCTCGATGCCCATGAATGCGAGTTCATGGAGCTCTCCCTGGATATCGTCTGCTGTTGCGCCGCCGCAGATGAGGTGGGGAACCATCTCGAGGTCGTATTTCGCCATGATTGCGGCGCATACCGCAACGGCGCTGACCCTGTTGCGCACGGTGTGCCTCCTGAACGATCCGTCAGGCTTCTGGACGTACTCGATCTCGTCCCTGTGGCAGGTCACGTTCATGTACTTCGGAGCGAAGTCGATGAAGGGCCTGATCGTCTCGAGAAGCTGATCCTTGGTGATTCCGTTCAGCGGCGGCACGATCTCGAGCGAAGCGTATGGCTTGCTGGAGCTGTTGATTATATCTATGACTTTCATAACAAGTGTCCTATGAATTTGCGGGCTTCTTCCTCGCTGAAGCCCCTTGCCTTTGCGTACTCGTCGTACTGCTTCCTGCCTATCCGGTGGATGTCAGGGTATCCCGCGCTAGGGTGGATCACCACAAAGCCGCAGATCGATGCGTCGGGGATCATCGCGAAGCTGTCAGTGAGGGTGATTCCCAGCTTGTCCGACTCCGGAAGCATCTCCAGGGCCTCTTTCTTGAGGCTGTGGTCAGGGCAGCAGGCATATCCGATTGCCGGCTTTGCGATCTTGTTGCCGCTCTTGAGGAGCATCTTGCGGATCTGCTTGTCAAGCCATTTCGAGGCTGCTTCGGCAACGCAGACCCTGACAGAGCGCAGAAGCATGCTGTCGTAGTCCCTGCCGCTGCACTGCTCGCAGTCGCAGCCTTCCGGGTGGTCATGGCTTACCTGCACGCTGAGGGCGAACAGTCCGACCGGAGCCGTGATTCCGAAGGAGATGTCCGGTGCGTAGTCGCACATCGAAATGCAGATTCCCTTGCCTTTGGTGTTTGGTCCCGGCGTCTCCTGGCGGAGCATCGGGAGTATGTATCTGCCCTTCGGGGCAGCGCTGTCGTACATGATGAGGTCGTTGTCCTTCGAGTTCGACTCGAAGAACTTCATCGAATAGCGGACGCTGATCTCGTTGTGCCTTATCAGTTTCCTGAGCAGCTTCTTTCCGCTTTCCTTGAGCCTGATGACTTCCTCGTCCAGCTTGTTCTCCTTAGTCGGCTTGATGCCCCAGACTGCGAGGAACATGTCCCAGTCCACCGATCCGACGAGATTCTTCATCTCGATGAACTCGGCGGCCGCGTCCCTGAGCTGGTGCTCTTCCGGCTTCAGGAACGATCTCCTGGAGAAAGTGCATTTCTTCTGCTCTCCGTTCGCCGGGTGCGTGCTCTGGTGGATGGCTGCTATCCTTTCGAGCGCGACGTGCTGCTCGTTCTCGAAAAGCTCGCGGTCCATCATGCACTTCTTCGCCATGACTGCGCTTGTCGAGGCGTCCTGGCAGTAGAAGACGTGGTCGTAGATAGGCATCAGCTTGAGTGCGGTGTGCAGGGCCGAAGTGGTGGCACCGCCGATGAACAGCGGTGTGGTCATGCCTCTTGCGCTCATCTCGCGGCAGATTTCCTCCATCTGGAAGAGGGAAGGGGTGATCAGTCCGCTGACTCCGATGATCGCAGCATTGCACTTTATGGCTTCGTCGAGGATGGTTCCCTTGTCGACCATCACACCGAGGTCGACTACCTCGAATCCGTTGCACGCGAGAACGATTCCGGTGATGTTCTTGCCTATGTCGTGGACGTCGCCCTTCACGGTCGCGTTGATGATGACCGGTTTCTGGGCAGAGGCGTCCTCGTTTTCTTTCATGTATGGTTCCAGGACGCTCACGGCATCCTTCATTATCTTGGCCGATTTCACTACCTGCGGCAGGAACATCTTTCCTGCTCCGAACAGCTCGCCGACCTTCTCCATTCCGGCCATGAGAGGTCCCTCTATCACCTGAACAGGGGTACCATGGACCTTCAGACACTCGAGTACATCGGCCTCGAGAGTATTTGCCCGGCCTTTCACCAGAGCTTCCATGATCCTTTCCTCTGGTGTCGCGGCTGTGGCCTGGACGGCTTTCACAGGCTGCTTGCCTTCCTTTGCCGCTGCTGTCTCTTCCGCTATCTCCTGGGCTTTGGCGATCAGTCTTTCTGTCGCGCCGGCGTCACGGTTGAAGATCACGTCCTCGACGCACTTGAGAAGTTCAGGCTCGACGTCGTCGTAGACCTTGAGCATGCCCGGGTTGACGATTCCCATGTCCAGACCGGCCTTGATTGCGTGGTAGAGGAATGCGGAATGCATTGCTTCCCTTACCGGATTGTTGCCGCGGAATGAGAATGAGAGATTTGAGATACCGCCGGAGGTGTAGCTTCCCGGGAGGTTCTGCTTGATCCAGCGGACCGCCTCGATGAAGTCGATCGCGTAGTTGGCGTGTTCCTCGAGTCCGGTTCCGATCGAAAGGACGTTGACGTCGAAGATGATGTCCTCGGGCGGGATTCCGTTCGAGGTGAGGAGCCTGTATGCCCTCTCGCAGATTTCGATCTTCCTGTCGTATGTCGTTGCCTGGCCGATCTCGTCGAAGGCCATGACGACCATCGCTGCACCCAGGTCATGAATCTCGAGGGCTTTTTCCAGGAATTTCTCCTCGCCCTCCTTGAGGCTGATCGAGTTCACGATACACTTGCCCTGTGCGTTCTTGAGGCCCGCCAGGATGCTCTCCCAGTGGGACGAGTCGATCATCAGGGCAGCCTTCGAGACTGCAGGGTCGTTTTCTATGCAGCGCACGAAGGTCTGCATTTCCTTCGGGCTGTCGAGCATCGCATCATCCATGTTGATGTCGATGATGTTTGCTCCGTTTTCTATCTGGTCGGCGGCAATCTGGAGAGCCGCATCGTAATTTCCTTCCGAGATCAGTCTGGCGAATTTCCTCGAGCCGGCAACGTTGGTACGCTCGCCGATATTGACGAAGTTGGTTTTCTTCGTGTCGATCGTGTATGCTTCGAGTCCGCTGACTGTGAGGATGCCTTTCCTGCGGGCAGCCTTGCGCGGCTTCATGTCGGCAACTGCCGTAGAGCATGCGCAGATGTGCGAAGGAGTCGTTCCGCAGCATCCTCCTATGATGTTCACAAGGCCTTTGTCGGCCATCTTGAGAACGCTGTGGGCCATCTGCTCCGGCTTTTCGTTGTACTGGCCGAGTTCGTTCGGCAGACCGGCGTTAGGGTAGCAGATGACAGGGACTTCGCAGAATCCGGCGATGTCCTTGATGATAGGGATCATCTCGTGCGCTCCGAGCGAGCAGTTTATTCCGAAAGCTGCGATGGGGTAGTGTCTGATGGAGGTGTAGAATGCCTCCATCGTCTGTCCGGTGAGTGTCCTTCCGCTCATGTCTGATGCGGTCACGGACACGATTACCGGGAATCCGCGATGCTTTTTTCCGACCGCATAGAGAGCGGCCTTGGTGTTGAGGGCATCGAAGTTGGTTTCCATGATGAGCAGGTCGGCTCCGCCATCCACGAGGCCGTCTATCTGCTCGGAATATGCCTCGACGAGGTCATCGAAGACAATATCCCTTCGCCCCGGATCAGTGATGTCCGGTGCGAGGGTAAGCGATTTCGATGTCGGGCCCATGCTACCTGCGACCAGCACTTTCCGGCCTTCCGCCGCCTGTGCCTGGTCTGCCGCCTTCCTGGCGATCTGCGCGGCTCTGAAAGCCATTTCATACGCAAAATCCTCAAGCCCGTATTCCTTCTGGGAAATCTTGTTTGCACTGAAGGAATTGGTCTCGATAATGTCGGCGCCCGCTTCGATATACTCGCGGTGTATTTCTTCTATTATTTCGGGATGCGTGAAGTTCAGACACTCATTGTTGCCTTTCAGCTCGCACTTCGGAGTCCCGAAGGCCTCGGACCTGAAGTCTTTCTCTTCCAGTCCGTAGAGCTGTATCATCGTTCCCATGGCTCCATCCATTATGGCAATCCTGCCTTTCGGGAAGCCGCTGAACTTGTCGGTCATATTACTTTAAAATAAGCTCCAAGGCTGGATTCCACATCCAATCCCTGGAGCTTTATAATGGTGAGATTACTCTCTCTTATCCAAGGAAGCTGAGGAGGATACCGGCAGCGACTGCTGAACCGATTACACCTGCCACGTTAGGACCCATCGCATGCATGAGGAGGTGGTTAGAAGGGTCGAATTCACGACCTGTCACCTCGGATACACGTGCTGCATCAGGAACGGCGGATACTCCGGCGTTACCGATAAGAGGATTGATCTTCTTCTTAGGATCCCTGATGAGAAGATTGATGAACTTCACGAAGCATACACCGCAGGTTGTTGCTATCACGAATGAAAGAAGACCGAGTCCGAAGATGAGGATCGACTTTCCGGTGAGGAACTTGTCAGCCTGGGTTGATGCACCTACGGTGATACCGATGAGTGTGGTGATGACGTCTACGAGCGGACCTCTTGCAGTCTCGGCAAGACGGCGTGTCACGCCGCTTTCCTTGAGGAGGTTACCGAAGAAGAGCATACCGAGCAGCGGAAGACCTGAAGGCACGATGAATGCTGTTGTGATGAAACCGATAACAGGGAAGATGATCTTCTCCTTCTGGCTTACCGCACGCGGTGCAGGCATCTTCATGAGGCGCTCCTTCTTTGTTGTGAGCGCGAGCATGATAGGTCTCTGGATCACAGGGACGAGGGCCATGTATGAGTATGCAGACACGGCGATGGCACCCATGAGGTCCGGTGCAAGCTTGGAAGAGAGGAAGATGGCGGTAGGACCGTCAGCACCACCGATGATACCGATCGCACCTGCTTCGTTAGGCATGAAGCCCACGAGGAGAGCGAGGAGGTATGCTCCGAAGATACCCATCTGTGCTGCTGCACCGATGAGGATCAGTCGTGGCTGTGAAATCAATGCTGAGAAGTCGGTCATTGCGCCGATTCCGAGGAAGATGAGCGGTGGATACCAGCCCTGCCTTACACCCTGGTAGAGGATGTTGAGCACAGAACCGTCCTCGTAGATACCGATGTTGAGTCCTGGGAACATTGGGATGTTACCCACGATCATACCGAATCCGATCGGGACGAGCAGCAGTGGCTCCCACTCTTTCAGGATCGCTACGGTAATGAAGGTGATACCGATGGCGATCATGATGAGGTTAGTCACAGCACAGTTAGCAAAACCTGTGTACTGCCAGAATTGCTGCAGACTACTTATGATCTGATCCATGTGCTTCTGCTTATGCTTATGCGATAGTCACGATGTCAGCGCCCTCGAGTACAGAGTCGCCCTTTGCTACGTGGATGCCGGTGATTGTACCGTCCTTTGTAGCTGCGATCTCGTTCTCCATCTTCATGGCCTCGATGACAGCAACCTTCTGGCCTGCCTTTACAGCCTGGCCTTCCTTTACTGAAACCTCGATGATGACGCCTGGGAGCGGTGAAGGAACCTTCACGCCTGCGCCTGCAGGTGCTGCCGGAGCTGCTGGTGCTGCAGCGGCTGCTGCAACTGGAGCGACAGGAGCGGCTGCTACAGGAGCGACAGCAGGTGCGTTCTCGAGTTCTACCTGATATGCTGCGCCATTGACGGTAACGTCAGCGATCTTACCTTCTACAGAGTTGATGGCAACCTCATAAGCGTTACCATTGATTTTGAGCTTGTATGTTTTCATGATGTTTTATTATTCTGATTATGGTTCTTTTATCTTGGCATTCTTCTGAAAGTCTGTGACTTCTCGGTCCAGAGTGAGTTCTGAGGCTGGTTGATTGTGATCACGAAGCTTTCGTTGTCGTGTACCGCGTCGTTGAAGTAAAGGTGGAGAGCTGTTGCGATTGCAGCATAGACGTCGCCGTTCGAGTCGAGGTCAAGCGCCATCGCGATGGCTGCTGCAACTTCTGAATTGCTGTCTCCGGCCTTTGCCTTCTTGACCTTTGCAGGCTTTGGATTGGCCTTTCTCTTGGCTGGTCTCTCGAAGAGGATCCAGAAGAGGAACCAGAGGATTGCAAGTGCGCTGAACACTACTGTTACCGCTACGATCGTGAGGATGAAACCGTGAGGGTCGGTCCTGGCCATTCTCTGGCTGCCTGACTCTGCATTCTGGTTTCCGTTTCTCATGCCTGGGGTAGGGGTGGCAGGCTCGTCAGGCTGGATATACTTTATACCCTTGTTGTCGAGAGGGAACTTTGCCGCCGACATTCCCTGAGGAAGGTTCGATGCGATTACGAGGGAATCCACGATAGTTCTACCGTCGTTGCTGACGAGATAGATCGTCTCGCCTCTGTCGACTGTGAAATCCGTGTACTGAAGACCGTCATCTCCGCGGCCGCTGGCGTAGAAGATGAGCGACTGACGGGGACCGATCTTCGCGAGGTTGTAGCCGTTAGGGATAAGGCTCTTCTGAAGATTGTTCCTGTCATCGGTCAGGTAGCAGCCACCGATGTTGACTGTACCGAGTGATGTGTTATAAACCTCGATCCAACCGCCCATTCTGCCGTAGCCGTCGATGAGGGTGCTGTCCGGAGCAGCCTCTGCGACGATCAGGTCGATGACGTTCTGTGAGAACGCAGACGCTGACGCTACGATGAAGGCAACGATCGAGATTATGAGTTTTCTTTTCATCTAATCGTTGTTTTAGAGAGGGAGGTTGTCATGCTTCTTTGCAGGAGCGTCCTGCTTCTTGCCTGCGAGCTGCTCGAGGGCGCGGATAACTCTGAAACGGGTGTTTCTAGGCTCGATCACGTCGTCGATGTAGCCCTTCTGGGCTGCCTGGTAAGGGTTGCTGAAGAGATCCTCGTACTCCTTCTTCTTCTCGTCGAAGATCTGGTCTTTTGTCTGAGGGTCCTTGAGGTCCTTTGCGAAGAGGATGTTGACTGCGCCGTCAGCTCCCATCACTGCGATGTTTGCAGAAGGCCATGCATAGTTGATGTCGCCTCTGAGCTGCTTGCAGCTCATCACGATGTGTGCACCGCCGTATGACTTGCGGAGGGTAACGGTAACCTTAGGAACTGTTGCCTCGCCGTATGCGTAGAGGAGCTTTGCACCGTTGGTGATGATTGCACCGTATTCCTGCTGGGTTCCGCAGAGGAAGCCAGGTACGTCGACGAGTGTGACGATAGGAATGTTGAATGCGTCGCAGAAGCGTACGAATCTTGAAGCCTTGCGTGAAGCGTTCACATCGAGGACACCTGCAAGCACATTAGGCTGGTTTGCAACGATGCCGACGCTGCGGCCGTTCATGTGTGCGAAGCCGACGATGATGTTCTTTGCGTAGTCCTTGTGAACCTCGAAGAACTTTGCGTCATCCACGATGCTGTTGATGACGTAGTACATGTCGTATGCCTTGTTAGGGTTGTCAGGGATGATCTCGTTGAGAGCATCGTCAACTCTGCTGACCGGGTCGTTTGTAGGAACTGCAGGTGCAGTCTCCATGTTGTTCTGAGGGAGGTAGCTGAGGAGCTCCTTGATTGTCTGGATGCCCTCCTGCTCGTTCTCTGCTGCGAAATGTGCCACGCCGCTCTTTGTCGCGTGTACGCTTGCGCCGCCGAGATCCTCCTGTGAAACCTCTTCACCGGTAACGCTCTTCACTACTGCAGGGCCTGTGAGGAACATGTATGATGTGTTCTTGACCATGAGGGTGAAGTCGGTGAGTGCTGGGGAGTATACCGCACCGCCTGCGCAAGGTCCGAAGATACCTGAGATCTGGGGAACCACGCCTGAAGCGAGGATGTTTCTCTCGAAGATGTCACCGAAGCCTGCGAGGGAGTCGATGCCTTCCTGGATTCTTGCTCCGCCTGAATCGTTGAGGCCGATGCAAGGTGCGCCGTTGCGTACTGCCATATCCATGACCTTGCAGATCTTCTCAGACATTGTCTTTGAAAGCGAACCGCCTGAAACTGTGAAATCCTGTGCGTAGACATAGACGAGTCTGCCGCCGATTGTGCCGCATCCGGTAACTACACCGTCACCGTCGATGTGCTGCTGATCCATGCCGAAGTTTGTGCAGCGATGCTGTACGAACATGTCGAACTCTTCGAAAGAGCCCTCGTCGAGAAGCATGGCAATGCGTTCTCTGGCTGTGAATTTGCCTTTCTCATGCTGAGCCGCAATTTTCTTTTCACCGCCACCAAGTTTAGCCTTTGCCCTACGCTCGACAAGCTTGGCAATGTTGTCCTGTTGTATGCTCATATTTTATATACTTGATTTGATTTTTCAAATTTTTCCTATCATACAAAATTACTAATTAAATGCGAATAAAAAAAGCGAAAGACGGCTAATGTTACCGATTGAAAAATGTAAAGTCGCATTTTGGGAAAATATGTGTTACATTTGCATAAACGAACAAACGACAAAACAGTTCCAAGATGGGTACAACAGCAAAACTTCTCCTGCATTGTCCTGACAGGCAGGGAATTGTGACCGAAATCACAAACTTCATCACTGTCAACAACGGCAACATCGTATATACTGACCAGTATGTGGACAGGATCGACAATATCCTGTTCATGAGACTTGAGTGGGAACTTGAGGGATTCACCATCCCTCGTGACCAGATCAAGGACTATTTCCGCACCATCTTCGCCAAGAAGTTCGACATGGAGTTCGGAATCTATTTCAGCGATGTGAAGCCACGAATGGCACTTTTCGTAAGCAAGCAGAACCACTGCCTCTTCGATATCCTCGCGCGCTATACCGCCGGTGAGTGGGATGTGGAGATTCCTTGCATCGTCAGCAACCATGAGGACCTCCGTCCGGTGGCTGAGAGGTTCGGCATACCTTACTACTATTTCCCTCTGAACAAGAACAACAGGGCTGAACTCGAGAAGGAGGAGATGGCTCTCCTCGAGAAGGAAGGCATCAACTTCATCGTCCTCGCCAAGTACATGCAGATCATCTCCGGCGACATGATCGCAAAGTATCCTCACAACATCATCAACATCCACCACTCCTTCCTTCCTGCCTTCATCGGTGCAAAGCCTTATCACCAGGCGTTCGAAAGGGGAGTGAAGATCATCGGCGCTACCAGCCACTATGTTACCGAAGACCTCGACGCCGGTCCGATCATCGAGCAGGATGTGATCCGCATCACCCACAAGGATACTCCTGAGACCCTCGTCTACAAGGGCAAGGATCTCGAAAAGATCGTTCTCAGCCGCGCCATCCTCAAGCACGTTGAACGCAAGATTCTCACCTACAAGAACAAGACAGTCATTTTCGCATAGCACTTCGCATAGCTTTTGCAGCTTAGTAATATAGACAATCCCTGTGAGAACGGGCTCCTGAAAAATGTCGCCCTAACCTCACAGGGATTCTCTGTATCCTGTCACCAGCAACCCGCTGTCGCCTGCAACGCGACATTCGGAAGCCACACTGATGTGGCTCCTGTAGCCTGTGTTGGCGATCACGGTGGCCTCCGCGACAAAATCGGCGCAGAGGCCACAGCAAACCCCATCCTGTGCAACGTATGGCATAATGCTGTGGCCTCCGAATTTTGGGTTGAAGTATATGTGGTCTTGGGTTGAAGTATATGTGGTCCGGAAGCAAATAGAAAGCCGGCCAGGGAACTGGTCGGCTTCATGGATTGTCACAAGAAAGCTGCTGATCGGCAGGCACACAAAAAAAGCCAGTCGACTGACTGGCTTTTTTTTATTCTGGCTTCATTGTGGTGTAGACGTTGGTGACATCCTCGTCATCCTCGAGAAGACCGGTGAGCTTGTCGAGAGTAGCTCTCTGCTCTGGGGTAACCTCCTTGAGGTCAACGTTAGGAATTCTTTCGAAACCACCGGAGATCATCTCATAGCCATTCTCCTCGATGTACTTCTGGAGCTGACCGTAAGCGGTGTAGTCACCGTAGATGTTGATCTCGACAGAAACGTTCTCGTCCTCATCCTCGACTTCCTGCTTGAATACCTCCTCAGCACCGTAGTCGATAAGCTCAAGCTCGAGCTCCTCGATGTCGACAGGCTTTGCAGGATCCTCCTTGAGACGGAATACGCACTTGTGGTCGAACATGAAACTTACGCTACCTGAAGTACCGAGAGAACCGCCGCACTTTGTGAAGTAGCTGCGGACATTGGCAACGGTACGGGTGTTGTTGTCGGTAGCAGTCTCCACGAGGTAAGCGATACCGTGAGGACCGTAGCCCTCGAATACAACCTCCTTGAAATCACCGACAGACTTGTCGGTAGCCTTCTTGATTGCTCTCTCGATATTCTCCTTAGGCATCTGCTCTGAACGAGCCTCTGCCATGAGGGCGCGGAGACGTGGGTTACCTGTAACATCAGGACCGCCTGCCTTTACCGCAATAGTGATTTCCTTTCCGAGTTTTGTGAAGACACGAGCCATGTGGCCCCATCTCTTCATCTTTCTTTCCTTTCTGAACTCAAATGCTCTTCCCATGACTTTTACTTCTTTGAGATATTACTGAGCTGACTCGATTCTTGAGATGTACTTGTCGATATCGTATCCTTCGATTGAAGAAGCATACTTGTCCTTGATCTGCTTGTAATAGTCGAGAGCCTTTGAAGCCTGGCCCATCTCCTCGCAGACCACACCAGCCTTGAGGAGGTATGAAGCAGCGAAGATGTTGTCAGCCTTTGCAGCAGCCTTTGCATAGCAGTCGAGAGCTGAAGAATACTTCTCGAGACCTACGTAAGCATCACCGAGGCAGCTGAGAGCCTTGGCAGCGAGAATCTCGTCCTTGCCATTGTATTTCTTGAGGTAGTTCACAGCATCCTCGTAGTTGCCGAGGTTGAGAGCGCTGACGCCTGCGTACATGTAAACGTCCTTGCCAGCCTTTGCGCCGTACTCCTTCACGATCTCAGCGAAACCGAGAGCGTTGCCGTCGCCGTTGAGAGCTGTCTCGAAATCACCTGCAGCGAAAGAATTCTCAGCTGGGAACATCTGCTCCTGAGCCTCTGCGATCTTTGGCTGTGCGTAGAATTTCTGGAAAGCGAGGACTGCGAGTCCGATCACGACGATAGCTGCGAGAGTTCCCCAGATTGTCTTCTTGTTTTCGTTGAAGAATGTCTCAACGGCTGAAACACTCTGCTCAACCTTCTCCTGATTGAGGATCTCCTGTTCTTTAAGGTCTTTGTTAGCCATAATATTTATTGTTTTTATTTTATCAGATTGATATTTTGACAGTTTTCACGTCAAGAATGCAAATTTATACATTTTTGCAGAATCTTCAAATTATCTGACTCGCTTTTTCAGATTGGATTTAAGTACTTTTCACATTATATTTGTAGGTATACTATGGCTATACTTGACAGAATAGTAGTACAGGATTTCAGGAACATCTCTCTGGCGGAACTGCGGTTTTCGCCAAAGGTGAACTGCATCTCCGGCAACAACGGCGAAGGCAAGACAAACCTGATGGACGCGATATGGTACCTGTCGATGACGAAGAGCGCATTCTCGTCGTCCGACAGGTTCAATTTCCGCCACGGGAGGGACTCCTTCTCGATTGCCGGAACGTATGTCATGGACAATGGTACCTGCTCGAAGTTTGCGATCTCCGTCTCGGACGGCGGGGAGAAGAAGCTCCGCCGGGATGACAAGCCGTACGGAAAGATATCCGAGCACATCGGAATCCTTCCGATAGTGATGGTATCGCCCTCCGACACGGCCCTTGTGAGCGAATCCGGCGAGGAACGCAGGAAATTCCTGAACGCGGTGCTTTCCCAGATGGACAGGAAATACCTGTCGGATGTGCAGCAGTACAACCGCCTCCTGCTCCAGAGGAACCGTGAGCTCAAGAGCCACCGTCCGGACATCGATCTCCTCAAGATATTCGACGCAAGGATGTCGGCCTACGCCGGCGCGATCCACGAAGCCCGCGCCCGCTTCACCGCCGATCTCAACCCTGTCGTCAGCAGATACTACGAACTCATCTCCGGTGGCCGCGAAGAAGTCTCTATCAGATACAGCTCCGACCTCGACAGGGGAGACCTCGAAAGCCTTCTCGCAGCATCCCGGGAGAAGGACCTCGTGATGAAATTCACCACCGTGGGCGTCCAGAGAGACGATCTCTCGTTCATGATGGGTGACCACCCGATCCGCAAATGCGGCTCCCAGGGCCAGCAGAAATCCTTCCTCGTCGCGCTCAAGTTCGCCCAGTATGAACTGATGAAGGAAGGCTACGGATTCCCTCCTATCCTTCTTCTGGACGATGTCTTCGACAAGCTCGACATGGGCAGGATCTCGAACCTTCTCGCGATGGTCGCAGGCCAGGACTTCGGCCAGATTTTCATCACCGACAGCAACAAGGTCCGCCTCTCCGGAATCGTCGACGGCATCACCATGGACCGCGCATACTTCGACACCGTCGCCGGCAGCTTCACACCTATCGGCACGGACGGCACCCTCAATACGGACACCACCCTCAGCACGGACGCCGGAGACAGGTAACATGGACAGAAACGACAGGTAGCCTAGACAGAAACGACAGGTAGCACAGACCTGAAACAACCAGAATAAGGAAATGTTCAGACCCTACAAGATCAGGAAAGCCCAGCCGGAAGCGCTGGAGGACGTGATGAAGCTCTTCATCGCGAAGAACGGCCTGACCACCGGGGTCAACTGCCAGCTGGTCTTCGAGGCATGGGACAAGGTTTCCGGCGCCGCACGCTTCACCCTGCGCAAGTTCTACCGCGACGGCAACCTCTTCGTGACCGTCTCTTCGTCGGTCGTGCGCAACCAGCTCTACTTCCAGCGGGACACCCTGCTGAAGATGCTCAATGAAGAACTCACCGCCAACCCTCTCTTCAACCCGAAGAAGGGCCTGGTGAAAAACATAATCCTCAAATGAAAATCGTAGCGGACAAGGCAATCCCGTTTCTCGAAGGCGTCTTCGAACCGTATGCCGAGGTCGTGTACAGGGACGGCGCATCGTTCACCCGTGAGGACGTCCGCGATGCCGATGCACTGATCACCCGCACCCGCACGGTCTGCGATTCAGCCCTTCTCGAAGGTTCGTCGGTAAGGATCATCGCTTCGGCCACGATCGGCCTCGACCACGTCGACCAGCCCTGGTGCGCGGCCCACGGAATCGCTGTCAGGAATGCCCCGGGGTGCAATGCCGGAGGCGTCCTGGAATATGTTGCCGCTGCGGTCTATGGTACCGCCTCCCGCCGCGGGGTGAGCCTCGACGGCCTGACGATAGGAATCGTCGGCGTGGGAAATGTGGGAAAGCGCGTGGCCGCGCTTTTCGGGAAACTGGGCTTCAGGGTCCTCCTGAACGATCCGCCGCGCGCTGCGGCCGAGGGAGGGGACGCATTCTGCGACCTTGACACCCTGCTCGCCGAATCGGATATCGTGACGATGCATGTGCCGCTGGACGCGGTTACCCGCGGCATGGCCGATGCCTCGTTCTTCTCGAAGATGAAGAAGGCGACCGTGTTCGGGAACGGCCCGATGTTCATCAATGCCGCCCGTGGCGAGGTGGTCTGCGAACAGGCCATGCTTTCTGCACTTCCGTTGCTCGGAGCAGCTGTCCTCGATACCTGGAACCATGAACCCGGAATCTCCCGGGAACTGCTCGGCCGGGTCGATATCGCGACCCCGCATATCGCAGGCTATTCGTACCAGGGCAAGCAGAACGGTACTGCAGCTGCCGTAAAGGCTGTGGCGGAGGTTCTCGGTATCCCGCAACTTCTTGATATCTACCCGGAAAACGGCGATCCGGCCAAGAATCCGGTACATATTTGCATCGATGGAAAGAATCAGGCGGAGATTGCTTCGCTTTTAAGGAATATTTATCCTATATTTAACGATGATTCCCGGCTCAGGTCGGAACCGGATCGCTTCGAGGAGCTCCGCAAGCACTACGACTACAGGGCGGAGTTTACATATGAATAACACTAATAATTCAAGATAACTATGTTCTCACAGGAAGACGTAAAGCAGATCGAGCTCAGAGGCTCGTCAGTCGAGACCGTCAAGGCTCAGGTTGAAAGATTCAAGGTTGGATTCCCTTGGATGAAGATTGCAGGTGCTGCCACTCCGGGCAGGGGAATCGCCGTTATGGACGAGGCCCAGGTCGAGGAGGCTATCGCTTACTGCGACAGCGCACAGATTGCAGGCAAGTGCAAGTTCGTTCCGGCATCGGGTGCCGCTTCGCGTATGTTCAAAGATATCTTCTCAGGTCTTGCCACCCTTGAGGGTGGTGCTGATGTTGCCGAGGGAAGTCCTGTCCACAAGCTTGCTGCCCAGATCGAGAAGTTCGCTTTCTATTCCGAGGAGCTTTTCGGCAAGGTTGAGGATTCTGCTGCTTTCCGCCAGAATGCCGCTGCGAAGGTTCTCAAGGAGCCGGGACTCGGATACGGCTCGAAGCCGAAGGGTGTCATCAAGTTCCACAGCTATCCTGACGAGGCCCGTACCGCTTTCGCCGAGCATCTTGTCGAGGCTCAGGATTATATGCGCAACGCCGACGGCACCGCTACTCTCGTCGTTACGATCTCTCCTGAGCACCGTCCTCTCTTCGAGGCTGCCCTCGAGGAAGTGAAGGCCAAGTATGAGGCTAAGTATGGCGTGAAGTACGACATCACCTTCACCTACCAGGACAAGGCTACAGACACCGTTGCTGTCGACATGGAGAACAATCCTTTCCGCACCGACGACGGTTCGCTCCTTTTCAGGCCTGCAGGCCACGGCGCTCTCATCCACAACCTCAACAAGGTTGACCAGGAGGTCGTTTCAATCAAGAACATCGACAACGTTTCATACGAGAGGCTTCTCCCTGTCACCGCCAAGTACAAGAAGGTGCTGATGGGCAAGGCTCTCCAGCTCAGGGACCAGATCTTCGCCTATCTCAAGGCTCTCGATGCCCAGACCGATCCTGCTTCAGAGTCTTGCAAGGCTCTCTGTGACGAGATCGAGACTTTCCTCGACAAGACTCTCTGCATCAAGCTTCCTGCAACATGCTGCCCTGTTTCACGCAAGGCTCTTCTTACATCGAAGCTCAACAGGCCTGTCAGAGTCTGCGGTATGGTGAAGAACGAGGGTGAACCTGGCGGCGGTCCTTTCATCATCGAGGGCAAGGACGGTTCTACCAACCTTCAGATCCTCGAAAGCGTTCAGATCAACAAGGACGACGCTGCAGCTTCCGCTGCTCTCGCCGGTGCTACCCACTTCAACCCTGTCGATCTTGTCTGCTGCCTCCGCAACTACAAGGGCGAGAAGTTCGACCTTCTCCAGTACGTCGACGAGGATGCCGGCTTCATGAGCTCGAAGAGCTTCCAGGGCAGGGAACTCAAGGCGCTCGAGCTTCCAGGTCTCTGGAACGGTGCCATGAGCGACTGGAACACCCTCTTCGTGGAGGTTCCTCTCGAGACCTTCAACCCTGTCAAGGTCGTCCTCGACCTTCTCCGTCCTGCCCATCAGGCATAGGGCCCTCCTCGACCTCCTCCGCCCTGCCCGTCAGGCGTGAGGCAGTGTTTGGTGGCTTCTGGCTGCTTTCGCTGGTTCCTTGGCTCCTTTCGCTGGTTCCTTGGCTCCTTTCGCTGGTTCCTTGGCTCCTTTCACTGGCTCCTTGGCTCTCCTAACAACTTGACGGACAGTCTTTTAGCATTTTACCCTTCGGCTTTCTAGTCGAAGGGTTTTTACTTATTAGTCTGTCTATTAATTAGTTATAACTGCCTGTTTCTGGGATCATGCTACCTCCGTTCCATCTTTGCTACCTGAAGCATAACGCCATTCTAACCCCGTTCTGGCGTCGTACCTGACACTTCTGGCCGTGCTACCTCCGTTCTGGCGTCG
>JAKSJQ010000029.1 GCA_024402115.1 Bacteroidales bacterium
GCGGATACCGATTCCGAGGAAGTGAACCTCGAGCTTTGGCTTGTCGGTAGCGATGAGAGGAGTAACCTCGAGCATGTGGCTCTGGAGGCTTGAAGTGCAGTCCTCAGCGAAGTTGAGAGTGTAGTCCTCGAGGAATGAGCAACCCTTTGAGAGACCCTGGTTCATGATCCAGAGTGAGCGATAGAGACATGCGGTCTTCCAGTCGCCCTCTGCACCGAAGCCGATACCCTCTGCCATGAGACGCTGTGAAGCGAGGCCAGGGATCTGGTCGAAACCACAGAAAGTAGGGCTGTCGATGTCAGCGTCGCCAAGGTCGTCGAAGTTGGTGGTGAAAGCGGTAGCGCCCTCAGCCTCGAGTACGCGACGGATCGCGATCTCTGCCTTTGCTGCGTTGCGTACCTTCTCCCAGTATACCTGCTCGCCGCACTCGTCGATCTTGATGGTGTACTCCTTCTTGTACTCCTCTACGAGAGCGTCTACCTCAGCGTCGGTGACAGCCTTGAAGTAGTTCATGAGAGAAGATACAGGATAGTAGTCTACATGGTAGCCGAGACGCTGCTCGAACTCTACGCGGTCACCGTCGGTGACGGCAACATTGTTCATGTTCATACCGAACATGAGGCAACGTACGTCGTGTGCGTCAGCAACTGCTGCAGCTACGCGTGCCCAAACGGCGATCTTCTTCTGAGCTTCCTCGCTCTTCCAGTAACCTACGACAACCTTTCTAGGGATGCGCATGCGGGTGCAGATGTGACCGTACTCGATGTCACCGTGTGCAGACTGGTTGAGGTTCATGAAATCCATGTCCATGGTATCCCAAGGAATCTCGGCGTTATACTGGGTGTGGAAGTGGAGAAGTGGCTTCCTGAGGGCCTGGAGACCCTTGATCCACATCTTAGCAGGTGAGAAGGTATGCATCCAGGTGATGACACCGACGCACTGAGGAGCGTTGTTTGCCTCGCTCATGATAGCCTCTACTTCCTTGCTGCTGTTTGCAGTGCCCTTATATACTACCTTGATAGGAATGATGCCTGACTCGTTGAGGCCGGCAACCATTTCCTGAGAATGTCCGTCGACGATCTTTACGGTCTCGCCACCGTAGAGAAGCTGTGCTCCGGTTACCCACCAGAGCTCGATGTTTTCAAATGCTTTGATCATTTTGTTAAAGCTTATTGTTCTGTGATTGGATTATTTCTTCTTCTGTCCGTAGTAAGCGTTAGGACCATGCTTGCGGTTGTAGTGCTTCTCGATGAGAAGTGGGTTCATGGTGAGCTGAGGATTGACCTGGAACGCGATGAACGCCATCTTTGCGCACTGCTCCATCACCTTCGCATTGTAGACTGCGTTGTCAGGAGAGGTGCCCCATGAGAATGGACCGTGGTTCTTTACGATTACGGCAGGGGTATGATCAGGGTTGATCTTGCGGATGTTGAGGATCTCGTCTACGATCACATTGCCGGTCTCGAGCTCGTACTGGCCCTCGACTTCCTCCTTGGTCATGTCCCTTGTGCAAGGGATGTCCTTGTAGAAGTAGTCTGCGTGGGTTGTTCCGATGTTAGGGATGTCCCTGCCTGCCTCAGCGAATGCGGTTGCATAGGTTGAGTGGGTGTGGACCACGCCCTGGATGTTAGGGAATGACCTGTAGAGAACGAGATGGGTAGGGGTGTCAGAAGAAGGGTTGAGGTCGCCCTCGACTACCTTACCGGTAGCGAGGTCGACTACAACCATATCTGATGCCTTCATGTCGTCATAGCTGACGCCTGAAGGCTTGATGACTACAAGTCCTTTCTCACGGTCGATACCTGAAACGTTGCCCCATGTGAAGATCACGAGGCCCTGCTTCACGAGGTCAAGATTGGCCTTGAAGACTTTTTCCTTGAGTTCTTCGAGCATGGCTTACCAGAGAATTACGTAAAGGATGGCGACGATCACGCAGATAGCGATAGAACCGTATGCGTAGCCCTTTGAGGTGTTGAAGTAGTTGAGGTCAACTGGAACAGCCTTAGGGTCTGAAGCCTTCTTGTTTGCGTTGTACCAGAGCCAAACTGCATTGACACCGATGAGTACGCCGAAGAAGATGAATGCCTGGAATCCGATATCGTTGAGATACTTGATAAAGTTGTTCTCAGGAGTAGCCGAGCCAGGGAGACATGCACCCCAGATAACCACGATGAGAGCGATCACGAGGAAGAAGAGACCGGTGCAGCCGAGGATCTTCGCCCACTTGTTCATGCTCTTGCGATCCTCCTCTGAAGGAAGTTCAGCCTCCTCGCACTTCTTGTCGATGAGCGAGATGATGATGAACATGGTGACGAGGATGATGAAGATGTAACCTGCGCGGAGCTGGAATGGAACGCCACCGAGGCAGAGCTTGAAGATGACTCCGAGAGGAATGGTTGCGATTGCAGTCCAAACGGCAGCCTTAGCAGATGCCTTCTTCCAGAGAAGACCGAGACCGAATACGATCACGATACCAGGATAGATGAATCCTGAGTACTCCTGGATGTACTGGAATGCCTGATCGAGACCACCGAGGAGAGGCTTCACAGCTACGAGAGCGATTACGAGAGCGGTGATAGAGGTGATACGACCAACGTTCACGAGGTTCTTGTCGCTTGCACTCTTGTTGATGTACTTCTTGTAGATGTCCATGGTGAAGAGTGTAGAGGTAGAGTTGAACATCGAAGCGAGTGACGAGATGATGGCTGCTGAAAGGGCAGCGAAGGTAAGACCCTTCACACCGGTAGGAGTGAAGTTCCTCACGAGCCAAGGATAAGCGTCATCGGCAACGTTGATTGAACCCTGAAGGCCTGCCATGATCTCTGGATGGATTGAGATGTAGTATGCGCAGACACCTGGGATACATACGATGAATGGGATGAGGATCTTGAGGAATCCAGCGAATACGAGACCCTTCTGAGCCTCCTCGATGCTCTTGGCAGCGAGACCCTTCTGGATGATGTACTGGTTGAAGCCCCAGTAACCGAGGTTGGTGATCCAAACGGCACCTACGACAGCTGCGATACCAGGAACGTTAGCGAATGCGCTCTCGCCGTGGCTCTGCTGAACTACGAGGTGGAGATGGCTGTCGGTGAGATGCTCACCGGTGGTGAGGTCGTGGAAGATGTTGCTGATACCTGCGAGTGCACCTGAGTCACCACCTACTGCCTTGAGGGCGAAGAATGCAGTGATGAGACCGCCGCTGACGAGGAAGGTCACCTGGAGCACGTCGGTCCATGCCACTGAAGCAAGACCACCGTAGATAGAGTATACACCGGCGATGACATAGAGGAGAAGGATGATGACCATCCTGACTGAGATGGTGAAGCTACCGATCTCGATCATCGCGCCCTGGAGGCCGAGGATCTGCTCGATTGCGAGTGCACCAAGCCATGCCACTGAGGTGAGGTTCACGAATACATAGAGGAAGAGCCAGAGGATAGAGAATGCAAGGCCCACACCGTCATTGTACCTCTCGCGGAGGAACTGAGGGATGGTGAAGATCTTCCTCTTGAGCATTACAGGGAGGAGGAACTTGCCCACTACGATGAGGGTGACGGCTGCCATGAGCTCGTACGCAGCGGTTGCGATACCGTCAGCGTAGCTGGTTCCTGACATTCCGATGAACTGCTCAGCAGAAATGTTGGCAGCGATGAGGGATGCACCTACAGCCCACCAGGTAAGGGTGTTACCTGCGAGGAAGTAGTCGTTAGCGCTCTTCTCGGCACCGTCCTTTGAACGGCCGAGAACAAGACCAAGCACGACGAGGAGGCAGAGGTAGAGGACCACGATGATGAGGTCGATCGTACGGAAGCCTGACGCCGTAATCATGTCGATGATGTTCATAATAATATTGTTTTAATGTTATTTGTTGTCAGTATGATTATTCAGCCTCATACTCCTCGAGACCGAGGTCGTTGACTGAGAATGCATAGATGCAGTGGCTTGAGTAGTGCTCGCCTGGACGGAGGAGTGCTGAAGGCCACTCTGGCTTGTTAGGAGTGTCAGGATACTTCTGGCTCTCGAAGCAGATACCGGTGCGCTGCTGGTAAACGACGCCGTGCTTGCCGGTAACGGTACCGTCGAGGAAGTTGCCTGAGTATACCTGCATGCCGAGCTCGTTGGTGTATACGGTAAGCTCGATGCCTGAGGTAGGGCAGATGAGGCCGATTACAGGAACGGTGTCGTCACCCTCGTTGTCGAGAACCCAGTTGTGGTCGTAACCGTTACCGTTCTTGAGCTGCTCGTAGTCGAAGTTGTCGATCTCGAGACCTACTGGCTTGTACTCGCTGAAGTCCATTGGAGTTCCCTCTACAGGGATGATCTCACCAGTGGTCATGTAAGTTGAGTCAACCGGAGTGAAGGTGCTTGAGTTGATCCAGAGATAGTCACCGCAAACGGTGTGCTTTGCAGGATCACCGCTGAGGTTGAAGTAAGAGTGGTTGGTCATGTTGATGACAGTGGTCTTGTCAGTCTCAGCCTCGTAGAGACAGTCGATTGCGTTGTCCTCGGTGAGGGTGTAGGTAACCCATGCGGTAACGGTACCAGGGAAACCATTGTCACCGTCAGGAGAAACGAGTTGGAACTTGACATGGGTATCGTCAGCCTCTACGGCCTCGTATACCTGATACTGCCAACCGGTAGGACCTCCGTGGAGGCAATGACCGAAGTTGTTCTGAGGAAGCTGATACTCGACGCCGTCGACGGTGATCTTACCGTCCTTGATACGGTTTGCGTAACGACCTACGGTTGCACCGAAGTCAGATGAGTTGTTCTCAGGGAAGAAGTCCTTGATCTTGTCGAAACTGAGGACTACATCCTGGAGCTCACCGTTCTTGTCCGGTACCATTACAGAAACGATACGGCCACCGAAGTTGGTGAGACATACCTCCATACCATTTGCGTTGGTAAGAGTGTAGAGAGCTGTTGCCTTGCCATTGTACTGAGCCTCGAAATCAGCAGGATTGAGGCCTGACTTGGTAAGGACGTCGCCGCCTGAGCAGGCAATGGCTGCTACTGCGGCAGCTGCGAATGCAGCAAGTCTGGTAATACTTTTCATAATAATTATAAGTTGTTTGTTACTTTACTTCCCATTCGTAGATACCGCAGCTGAAGCCTTCTGGCTGATCGATCTCGATCTTGACTGCGGTAGTGGCAACTGGCTTGAAGAGTACCTGGCAAGCCTTGTCCTTGTCGGTAGGGTAGCCTGATGGCTCCTCGACAGGAACCCACTCGCCCTTGTCGTTGCTGTAGTAGATTCTCCACGCCTGAGGAACCTTGCAACCGCCCCAAGGCTGGTCGTCGAACCAGTAGGTGGTGCTGCTGCTTACGGTGGTCTTCTCTGGGAACCTGTAGATAATGTTCTCAGTGCCGCCGGCTGCTGGCCAGTAGTGGAAATATGGAATGCTTACATTGTCAGGGGTAGGAACGAGCCTGTCGTTGATCGCGGAGATTGATGAAGGGGTGCGTGAACCTTCGATCTTGCTCTTAGATGCGAGAGTCTCAGGCATGGTTGGATTGGCAGCACGGAGGTCCTGAGGGATCCATACGGTCATCTCGCCGCTGCCTCTCTGGCACCATGCGTAGTAAGGGATGAGGGTGAGCTTCACGTCCTTGACATTCATGCGACCAGCCTTGTCGAAGCCGATCTCCTGAGCGTCGGTGACGATCTGGTTGAGACCGTAGAGGAGGTCTGGGCGGCTCACTACCTTCATCTGAGGGTTCTGGTTGAGGATGACTGAGCGAACTGAGAAGTTGCTGTTGTCTGGCCACTCAGCGCAGTATACGACCGGACCGCACTCGATTGCGACGCGACCCTGGTCAGCCTTGACCTCGTGGTGAGCCCTGACGGTACGAGGCTCCATGTCGAAGTGGAGGGCGATCTTGTCACCAGCCTTCCAGTTGCGATTGATGGTGAGGTATCCGTCCTCGGTGAGCTCGCCGTTGGCATCAGCGCCGTTGATCTTGCAGCTGTAACCGAGACGCTTGCCGTCGGTATAGTTATAGAGGTCGCTAGGAACGACGTCGCCCTTGACCCAACCTGGGATACGGAGCTTCATGGTGAAGTTGTCTGCCTGGGTTGCGTCAACGCTGATCTCGATGTCACCGTTCCAAGGGTAGTTGGTCTTCTGACTTACGGTGATGTCCTTGCCGCCTACCTTCTGCTCCATGGTGTTGGATACGAAGAGGTTCACGTAGAGTGCGTTATCCTTGACTGCGTAGATGTAACCAGGGAATGAAGGAATGAAACGGCAGATGTTTGAAGGGCAGCATGCGCAGCCGAACCATGCCTTGCGTGCGTGCTGACCGATGCTCTCGAGTGGGTTAGGGTAGAAGAAGCCGTCACCGTCGAGGCTTACGCCGCTGATGAGACCGTTGTAGAGAGAACGCTCGAGGACGTCATAATACTTGCTCTCTCCGTGGAGGAGGAACATCCTGTAGTTCACATATACGTTACCGATGGCTGCGCAGGTCTCGCAATATGCGCTCATGTTAGGAAGCTCATAGTTTGCACCGAATGCCTCGCCGTTGTTGGTAGCACCGATACCGCCGGTGATGTAGAGCTTCTTGCCTACGATGTTCTCCCAGATGCGGTCGATAGCCTCGATATACTTTGCGTCGCCGGTAAGAGCGGCAACGTCAGCGATACCTGAATACATGTAGGCTGCGCGCACTGCATGGCCGACAGCCTCGTCCTGCTCGAGGATTGGAAGATGTGCCTGGCTGTACTCGTCCACGCGGGTGGTGTATCCGCGCCTGTCGAGGAAGTACTTTGCCTGGTCGAGGTACTTGCGCTCACCAGTGACGGTGTAGAGCTTTGCAAGTGCCATCTCGGCGATCTGGTGACCAGGGACGCGGTCCACCTGACCCTTACCGAGACCGACCTCGCGGCAGACGCAGTCAGCGTACTTGATGGCGATGTCGAGGAAAGTCCTCTTTCCGGTAGCCTGGTAGTGTGCGATCGCACCCTCTACCATGTGGCCGAGGTTATAGAACTCATGGCTGAGGTCCTCCACGGTCTCCCAGCGCTTGGTGCCGGCCCACTCGTGTGGATGCTCAGGGTTCATGGTACGTGCGGTGTAGAGATATCCGTCAGGCTCCTGGGCTGCAGCGACGAGTACAAGTACGCTGTCGATGTAAGCCTCGAGCTTAGGGTCAGGATAGGTCTGAAGGATGTAGCTGGCACCCTCGATGGTCTTGTAGACGTCGGTGTCGTCGAAAGAGTAACCGCCGACCTCGAAGCCGAGGTTGTGGTCAGCGTTCATCTGTTCCGCTGCGTGTACGAAGTTGTCGTAGCGGCCCTCGCTCTCACACTTGCTGAAGGCGAGAGGAATGGTAACCTCACGGCTAGCTTTGAGTCTCTGTCCCCAGAATGTGTCTGGGTTGACCTTGACGCTGGTAAAAGGTACAGGCGTGATAGGATAGTTGCCTGTCTCTGCCTGCTCAGCAGGGGTTGAAGTACATGCTACTGCTGCGAAGAACGCAGCTGCTATTGCTGATAACTTGTTCATTTATTGTTATTATTTATGATAGTTAGTTGTTCTTTCTGAGCTTGATCAGGAATCCGCCGCCCTGAGCCATACGCAGGTCGACCTTGCCGAGCTTCTGTGCTCCGGACTTCGAGATGACATGGCTGCATGCGTCGATGTCTGCATCCTCTCCGTCGAGATAGCATTCCATCTCATATTCTCCGTCTCCGAGGACGCTGAGGTCCAGGCTGAGCTCACGCGCGTCCCAGTTGGTGGTTCCTGCGACATACCAGTCGTTTCCTGCCTTGCGGGCCATCACGACGTACTCGCCGATCTTGCCGTCGAGGCAGAGGGTCTTCTCGTAGTTCCTAGGGAGAGAACTGATGAAATCAGTGGTAGCCTGGTCAGCCATGTAGCGGCTAGGGGTGTCGCAGAGCATGCTGAAAGGTGAGTCAAGGGTGAGGTAGAGAGCTACCTGCTGTGCCCTTGTTCCCTGTACGAGAGGATTGCTGTATACATCCTTGAACTGGTCTCTTCTTACGTTCTGGAGTCCGCCAGGGGTGTAGTCGGCGTAGCCTTCCATCATCCTGAGGAAAGGATATGCCGCATTGAGGGCTGGCATGTCCATCTCGCTGGTTATCCACTTCATGTTCTCCTCGCCGTGGATGCTTTCGTAGTTCACTACATTAGGATATGTGCGGCAGATGCCGGTAGGAGGGAAGATTCCGTGGTAGTCGAGCATGAGGTGGTACTTCGCAGCGCATTCCGCGATTCTCCATATCATCTCGACCGCAGTCTGGTCGTTCCTGTCGAGGAAGTCCACCTTGAAGCCGGCAACTCCCATCTCAGAATACTTCCTGCATGCGTCCTCAAGTTTCTCGTCGAGGCAGTTGAATACGGTCCAGAGCCATATCTTCACGTTCCTCTGGGCCGCATAGTCTACGAGAGCCTTGACGTCGATCTCGTCTATCGAGGTCAGTATGTCACCCTTCGACGGTGTGCTCCAACCCTCGTCGAGCACCATGTACTCGAGGCCGTTTGCCGAAGCGAAGTCGATATAGTATCTGTAGGTGTCCATGTTGATGCCCGGCTTGAAAGGCACTCCGGTGAGGCCCCAGTCGTTCCACCACTCCCAAGCGGCGAAGCCTGGCTTGATCCAGGATGTGTCAGAGAGTCTTGATGGCTCGGCGAGCGCATAGACCATGTTGTTGACTGGCATGTCGGTCTCCTTCTCGCTGATTGCGAGCACTCTCCAAGGGAAGTTCATCTTCTCGCTTACCTTCGCGATGAAGTCCTCATGCTCGGCAACGAAAAGCTGCTGCCTTGAAGGATATTTGTCGAAAGCCGCAGGGTAGCCCGCGAACTCGGCCTTCACGCTTGTTCCGCTGACTCTCGCGAACATTCCAGGGTAAGCCCTGAGGTCTGATTCGAGTATGGTTAGGCGGCTGCCTCCTCCTATGCCTACCGAAACCGGCATGAAAGCAGGGAGCGTACAGCCGTCAGAGAGCATCTGATGGTCATAGACGCCCTCGAAAGCCATTGCGTAAGGCTTCCTAGGGTTGGACGAATAGTTGATCCAGCAGTCTCCGTCCTTAGTGAAGTTGAAGTCAGCGACCTCGTTGCAGACGATGGTCTCAGCTCCATCCTTGCCGCCGATGAACCTGTATGCTGCTCCTTCGTTGCAGACGTACCAGATCATGCTCCACTCCTCGTCGAACTTGACAGTGAGGGTGTTGTAGTCCATGTCGAACTCTGCCTGACGGTAGAAAGGTGCGACTATGTGCTCATGGACAGGGGTCTTGGTGAGCTTGGTTGAAACGATCTTGCTTCCTGTACCATAGCAACGGCCGTCGGCGAGCTGCATCTGTGCGACGCTGCCCTCCATCACGGCATTCCCGTCGTAGTACACTGAGTATCCGTCCTCGCCGATCTTGACGCTTATCCTGCCGTCGGGAGAACACACGGTGTCCTGGACCTTCGCACAAGAGCAAAGAGCCAGGACAGCTGCGATGATTGATATTGCTTTCTTCATCTTACTTGACTTTCCATTCGATGATACCTCCGGATTCTCCATCCTGGAGCTTGGCTACGATGTTGAGGCCAGTGGTGCTTACCGGAGCAAAGCGTACCACGTTGTAGCAATCTTCCTTGACTCCGTATTCGTCGAGGGCCTCGACTTCCTTCCACCTTCCGTCAGGGAGCTGGTAGTAGAGCTTCCACCACTCAGGAACCCTGTAGTTTCCGTCATAATGGTCGAATGACAACCAGTATACCTCAACCTCCGATACGGTTTCCTTCTGTGCGAACTTGTATGCGAGGTTCACTTCCGAGCCTCTCTTCTGCCACCAATAGTGGTATGGCTTGCTGATGTCGTGCGAACTCTTTGGCTCCCACTGGTCGTTCACGCCCCATGCGTCGCCCATGCCGGCTGCAGATTCAGGCGCGTCGTTCTGGATTGCTGCGACGCTCGAGGTGTATGCGGTGGCCTGCGATGCGATGGTAGGGAGCGGCTTAGGATGGGTGAGTCCGGCTGAAACAGGCATCCAGACTGCCATCTCGTTGCTTCCGCGGTTGCACCATGTGCTGTATGGGATGGCGGTGATGGTGACTTTCTCCTCGTTTCCGTTGAGGTCCACCTTCATTGCCTCTGCTGAAAGCTCAACGATACCGCAGAGCTTCTCCGGCTTGTACTCGGCCTTGAATGCGGTCTCTGCAGGAATGTATTTGTCGAATACCTGACCATTTTCCTGGTCCACGCCCTCGAGGCAGTAAACGACAGGTCCGCGCATGATCGCAAGCTTGCCGCGGTCGTCCTCGACCTTGTCGCATGCCTGAACCTTGCGTACGTCCATGTTGAATTCGACTGAGATCTCGTCGCCAGCCTTCCAGTTGCGGTCGATGACCACGTATCCGTCCACGAGCTTGCCGCTGAGGTCCTTGCCGCCGTTCACGCTGACCTTGACGCCGCCGTTGTTGTCAACGAAGCTGTATAGACCGGTGTCTACTGGAGCGCCCTTTGCCCAACCTGGTACACGGACCTTGACTGCGAACTGACCCTCATTCTCAGGATCGACCTTGATCTTGACGCTGCCGTTCCATGGATACTGGGTGCTCTGGGAGATATGGAGGACTCCATTCTCGGTGTTGATGTCGCTGTGGCTGTCGATGAAGAGGTTCACGTATACGTCGTTGCCTCTTACTGCGTACATGTAGTTAGGCACAGAAGCCACGAAGCGGGTGATGTTGCCTGGACAGCATGCGCAGCCGAACCACTCCTCACGTGCATGCTCTCCCATGCTCTCGAGAGGGTTGTCGTAGAAGAACTTGTCTCCGTCGAGGGATACGCCTGACATGACTCCGTTGTAGAGAGCCATCTCGAGAACGTCGATGTACTTGCTGTCGCCGGTGTAGAGGAACATCCTGTGGTTCCAGTATACGTTTGCGATGGATGCGCAGGTCTCGCAGTAGTCCTGGCTGTTGTGGAGCTCATATTCAGGACCGAAGCCCTCGCCCTGTGCGCGGCTTCCGATGCCGCCGGTGATGTAGAGCTTCTTTCCCGCCATGTTGTCCCAGATCCTGCTGAGGGCCTCGAAGTATGCCTTGTCGTGGGTGAGTGCCGCAACGTCGGCAACTCCTGAGTAGAGATAGCCGGCACGCACTGCATGTCCGACGATCTCCTCCTGCTGGATGATAGGCATGTGGTCCTGGCTGTACATGCTCGGAGCATGGCCGTCGGTGCACCTTCCTGTCTCGTCGCAGAAATACTTCGCCTGGCGGAGGTACTTCTCGTCTCCGGTGACCTTGTAGAGCTTTGCGAGTCCCATCTCGACGATAGGGTGTCCGCCCGGACGGTGGATCTTGCCGTCCTCGTCGCCGAAGGTTTCGCAGACGAGATCCGCGTTCTTCAGGGCGACGTCGAGGAGGCTGCGCTTGCCTGTCGCCTTGTAGTGGGCCACTGCGGCCTCATAGAGATGTCCGCAGTTGTAGAGCTCATGGCTGTTTATCTTCTCCCATCTGTGGGTGCCCCACCAGCCTGAGAGCCTCTCGCACTTGTTGGTGACGCAGGTGCAGAGGTAGCCGTCAGGCTCCTGAGCCGCTGCGATGATTGCGATGTAGTCGTCGATCCTCTTGTCGAGCTCGGGGTCATAGTGTGCGGCAAGAGAATAGGCGGCACCTTCGATGACCTTGTAAGGGTCGGTGTCGTCGAACGAGAAGTCGCCCCTGTGCTCTCCTTCCATCAGACCTCCGGCGATCGCGAAGTTGTCGAAGCGTCCGTTGATGTCGCACTGGTAGAGGGCGGCGGGTATGGTTACCGTTCTGTTGGTCTCGATTCTCGGTGCCCAGAAAATGTCCGTGATCTCCGTCGCGGTGAATGGAACCTCGAGTATGTCAGTGACGGGAATGTCGCTGCCCTGCGAGCAGGAGGCGAGCGCCGCGGCTGAAATCGAGAGTGTGAGGATTCTGTCTGTTATCTTCATGTGTGGTCTTTATGAAATTTTTGATACACAAAGATACGCATTACGCGCGTAGACGAGGTGGAATTCCGTACACTTTTTTCGTAAAATAGTCCAGCTTGGGGCTGTGTTTTCAGACGGAAATGAAAAAATAGTATATTTGCTGCACTAACTGACCACATTCATGTACTCTTTTGCAAAAAATCGCGCGATATTGATAATATGCGCCCTCCTGGCGTGTTCTGTGACATTTGCGGGCAATGCACCGGACTTCTATTTCAGAAATCTCTCGGTCAAGGACGGCCTTCCGTCGAATATGGTCACTGCGATATGTCAGGACAGGGAGGGACTGATGTGGTTCGCGACCGGTTCCGGCCTGTCCTGTCATGACGGCGTTTCCGTCACGGCCTGCGGCTTCGAGGTCGACGGCAGGGTGGATCGGAACCTCTCGGTCAATGACCTTGCCGTGGATGGGGACGGACGCGTATGGGCCGCCACCGACAGGGGAGTCTACACCATGCGCCCGGGAGAGGAGCATGTGTTCCGCAAGCTCATGGCTTCAGCGCAGGATGGCAGCAGCAGTGACACGATCGTGCTTCATCTTGCTGCGGACATGGTCGGGAATATCTGGATTGCGACCAATGCGCGCGGTGTGTACAGATATGATGTCTTTTCGGAAAAGCTCACGCACTACGTGCTCGGCGCGCCCGGAGTCGGGGTTGAGGCCATGATGGTGGATTCCAACAACAGCGTGATGGTGTCGGCGGCAAGGAACTACGGCGTTCTGTTTGTCTACAATCCTGCGACCGACTCTTTTCACGAGTCGCCGTACAGCGGCGCCGGCGGGTCGTCACCGCGCGTCCTTGCGATGGGCGAGTCCTCGACCGGAGTCCTGTACTTCGGAACAGGGGACGAGGGCGTGCTCATGTATGACAAGGCACGCAGGACGGCAGTCCCCGTAGGGTCTGCAGAGGGGCTTATGCACATCCATTCGCTGATGGAGTTCGCCCCCGGAGAACTCCTGGTCGGTTCCGATGACGGGCTTATGTGGATGGACGTGGTGACCGGAGAGAGGAGGCTCTTTGTCAACGACCAGTCGGACCAGTCGTCCATCTCGAACAGATTCGTGTATCCTGTAGTCCGTGACCATGAAGGCGGCCTCTGGATAGGTACATATTTCGGCGGAGTCAACTATGTGTCTCCGCACAGCAGCAGCTTCGAGCGCATGTCCATGTCCAAGCTCGTGGGCAGCAGCGAGGGTTTCCTCGTCAGTACGTTCTGCGAGGACAGGGACGGCAATCTCTGGATAGGCTCCGACAACGGCGGTGTGATCCAGTACTCTCCGTTCACCGGCAGGATGCTGAAATCATATACCCCTCTCTCCGACAAGGCGGGACTTCCTTCATACAATATTCACGCTCTCCTGGCAGAGGATGACTGTCTGTGGATAGGCGGTTATGGCAACGGCCCTTACCGCGTGGACCTCAGGACAGGAAAGCTGAAGAGCTACAACCAGTCCAGCGTGTACTCGCTCATAAGGCTGGCGGACGGCACCATGCTTGCCGGAACCATGACGGATATACGCAGGTACGATGATGCGCAGGACCGTTTCGTGACCATCATGGAGGCGGGCGAGATCGTCGTCGACATCAAGCAGTCCGCGGACGGAAAGGTATGGGCGGCGAGCTCCGGAAAGGGCTTGTTCTGCATGGACCCGGAGACGGGGGAATGGACGGGCTATACCGTCGATGACGGACTTGTCAGCGACTGGGTGAACTGCGTGTATCCTGATCCGGAGTCGAAGCTGTGGATCGGTACGCGAAACGGACTCTGCCGCTATGACCAGAGCACGGGAAAGTTTGAGAAAATCGCTCTTGGAGTGGATTGTGACGCACTTTTCCTGACAGGCGACGGCTCCCGTATCTGGGTGACCACCGTGAACGGACTTCTCAGCTATGACCTTTCGACCGGCACAGTGAACCACTATGGGACCACCGAGGGGATCATCAATGAGCAGTTCATGGTGAACTCGGGTCTGATGGCATCCGACGGGCGCATCTTCGTCGGCACGACGACCGGATTCCACAGCTTCTATCCGCACAACATCTATCTCAACCGCTATGTGCCTCCTGTGATCGTCAGATCCTTCACTGTCAACGGTGAGAGCAAGCCGACCGACGGCAGGACAAGACTGCCGCACACTTCCCGGGACATCATGGTCTCATATGCGGCGCTGAGCTACTGCTCGCCGGAGGAGAATGCGTACAGATACAAGCTCGAAGGCTACGACAAGGAGTGGCATGAGGCAGGAAACAGGACCAGCGCGCTGTATACGAAGCTTCCCGGAGGAAAGTACCGTTTCGTGGTGACTGCCAGCAACAATGACGGACTCTGGAACGAGGAGGGAACCTCATTCTCCTTCTCTGTGAAGCCCCATCCGCTTGCGTCTCCGCTTGCCCTTGTCTTGTACATTCTGATGGGTGCCGCGGCATCGACGGGCATCTTCCTCTACAACAAGAGGAAATATCAGAAGCATTACAGCGAGCGCTTCCACGAGGCCATCAAGACCCGCGATGAGCAGGACATGGCCGCGAAGATCCAGTTCGTGACCATGATCGCGCATGAGGTGAGGACACCTCTCTCCCTCATCACGGCGCCGCTCGAGAACATCCTGGGCCGAAGGGAGGAGCTGACCGCGAGGACAGCGGAGGACCTGGACGTGATCGACAAGAACAGCCGCCGTCTGCTCAAGCTGATCAACCAGCTGCTGGACTTCAGCCGCGTGACCGCATCCGGCGGAATGGCTCTGGACTACGCTCCGAGCAACGTCGTGGAACTCGTCAAGTCCGTGTGCGAGAGGTTCATGCCATCGATAGAGAAGTCGGGCGTGGATTTCAACTTCTACTGCCAGCCTGAATCCCTGGAGGCATGGCTTGACCCTGAGGCCTTCACCAAGGTGGTCAGCAACCTGCTTTCCAACGCGATAAAGTACACCAGGGACACCGTCTCGCTCTCGCTTTCCGTGGATGACGGCGGGGAGACCTTCTCGGTGGTCATCTCGGATAACGGCCGCGGAATGTCGGCCCTCGAAAGGAAGAAGCTCTTCACTCCGTTCTACCGCGTCGACGAGAGCAAGCCGGGCACAGGAATAGGTCTCGTGATTGTCAAGCAGGTAGTCGAGGCGCACTCGGGAACCGTGATCGTGAACTCGACCGAAGGCTCGGGCTCCGAGTTCCTCGTGACCCTTCCGGTACACAGGGACCTGCTCGAGTCGGCACATGCGGAAGCTACTGACACCCAGAGACCTGAACCGCCTGCAAAAGAGGCTGACGCCGTTGTGGAGGATATCTCCAGCAAGGAGCCTTACATACTCATAGTCGAGGACGACGATGACATGAGACGCTTCCTCGTTGCGGAGTTCTCGGGCGAGTACAAGGTCGTCAGCGCAGCCAACGGCGACGTCGCGAAGGAGATACTCAAGGAGAAGAACATCTCCCTCATCCTGAGCGACTGGATGATGCCGGGAACCGACGGCGCGCAGCTCTGCAGCTTCGTACGCGAAGACCGAAATCTCTGCCATATCCCATTCATCCTCCTCACAGCAAAGGCCGACGACAGCTCGGTGCTCGAGAGCCTCGGAGTGGGTGCGGACGCCCATGTGAAGAAGCCGTTCTCTCCGGAGCATCTCCATGCCCTCGTAGCACATCTTCTGAAGATGCGCGGCATGCTCGTACGCAAGTATTCGTCGTCAGCACCGCTTCCAAAGGGTCTGGAAGAGGCCGTGGCGTTACCGGAGAAGGATCTCATGACAAGGGTGAACGAAATCGTGGCGGCGAACATCTCCAATACCGAACTCTCGGTGGAGATGCTCTGCAGCGAACTCGGAATGTCCCGTTCGGCGCTCTTCACGAAGGTCAAGGCTGCGTCGGGAACCACCCCGAACAACATAATCATGGAGGCAAGGCTCAAGTCCTCTGCAGCGCTCCTGACTGCCGGGAAATACTCGATCGCGGAGATCAGCTACATGGTCGGATTCAATTCTCCTTCGTACTTCAGCAAGTGCTTCCAGCGCCAGTACGGCATGACTCCGCATGACTGGCTGGAGAGCAACAGGTAGGCAGGATTGGGAATATGGTCCGATGTTGGCCCATATTGGCTGAAAAAATAAGCATAACGTATTCATAAGTGGGCAAAATTTCGCTAATTTTGCATTAAACCACACACCAATCATGAATCGATTCCTTGCGATGATTGCCGGCATTGCAGTGTGCCTGCTTTCATCTTGCTCAAAAGACTTGAAGTCTCCGAACGGACGTGTCGGAGTTGCCGTCACCGAAAGCGGCATGCAGATAAGCTATGCAGGCGTTCCTGCCCAGGAAATCTCAGTCAGCGGGCTTGGCGCACTCAAGAGTGCGGGCGGCCGGGTCAGGTACAGTGAATCCTATACGATGACAGGCGGAAAGCAGCTCCAATGCTCCAACCGGGGAGTCGGCCGCACCTATCAGTTCGAGAACGCAGCTCTCGAGGTCCGCGTGTACGACGACGGAGTGACCTACCGCTTCACCAGTGACGGCGGCGAGCCTGAAGCATCATACATCATCCCGGACGGCAGGAACCGCTGGATGGCAGCCATGAAGACGGACTATGAGCGCCCTTTCCCGAAAAAGGATGAATCCGCACCGGGAAAGGTGGCGTATCCGGCGCTCGTCGAGTGCGCTGACGGCGTGTTCGAGCTCATCACCGAGGCCGGACTTGAGAGAGGCCACTGCGCTTCCCACCTTGTATGCAAGGAAGGTGAGCCCGGTGTCTACAGCGTCGAGCCTATGGACGAGGATGCGGACTACAGGACCTCTCCTTGGAGGGTCGTCATTATGGGTAGCCTTGCGGACATCGTGGAATCAACCCTCGTCACAGACGTTTCGCAAGCGTGCGCGATAGGTGACGCTTCATGGGTGAAGCCGGGCACATCAGCATGGATATACTGGGCGAACAACCATGGTTCGAAGGATTATCAGAAGGTCATAGAGTACATAGACCTCGCTGCCCAGATGCATTGGCCATACAACCTCATCGACTGGGAGTGGGACGAGATGGACAACGGCGGAAGGATGGAGGATGCGCTCGCGTATGCACGGGAGAAAGGTGTGAAGACCACTCTCTGGTACAATTCGGGCACCTCATGGATCGGCCCCGGCGCTCCGGGCCCTATCGACCGCCTTCTCACTCACGAATCTCGCGAGAAGGAGATGAGCATGCTCGAGAGCCTCGGCGTCGCAGGTATGAAGGTGGACTTCTTCGCAGACGACAAGGTCGACATGGTCAACTATTACATCGACATACTCGAGGATGCCGCTGCGCATCATCTCACCGTCGATTTCCATGGCTGCACGATTCCGAGGGGATGGCAGAGGACCTATCCAAACATGGTGTCGATGGAGGCCGTGTACGGCGCCGAGTGGTACAACAACATCCCGTTCTTCGGCAGGCAGGCCGCATCGCACAACGCGACCCTTCCTTTCACCAGGAACGTCGTCGGACCGATGGACTACACTCCGGGAACATTCTCCGATAGCCAGCATCCGCATTTCACCACATACGCGCATGAACTCGCTCTTCCTGTGCTCTTCGAATCCACAATACAGCACATGCCGGACAGCCCTGAATCGTATGCAGCCCTCCCTGCCGAGGTGCGTGCGCTTCTGACCGGGCTCCCGACCGCATGGGACGAGACAAGGCTGCTCGCAGGATATCCCGGCGAATATGCAGTCATCGCGCGCAGGAGCGGAAAGGACTGGTACATCGCCGGAATCAACGGCACAGATGAGAAGCTCGCAGTGGAGTTCGACCCTGCGGAATACGGAATCAAGGGTGCATGCCAGCTCGTTCTCGACGGAGACTCAGACAGGGATCTCGTCAGCACCGAGGTTGACGCCCCTGTGACCAGGGTGATCTGCCGTCCCCGCGGCGGATTCGTGATGAAGACTATTTGAGATCTATGAAGATAATCGATGCACACAGCCACCTTTGGCTGAAACAGGACACGGTGGTCGACGGCTCCCACACCTACCCGATGGGACGCGGAAGCGCCATGTTCTTCGGCGAGGAGCGGCAGATGCTCCCTCCGTTCATGGTGGACGGCGTGAACAGCGCCGAGATCTTCCTTGCGAACATGGACTATGCCCAGGTGGGCGGTGCCGTGGTCGTGCAGGAGGTCATCGACGGCAATCAGGACGCCTACCTTCTCGATGTACAGAAGCGCTATCCGGACCGTTTCGTGGTCTGCGCGCTGAAGGACCTCGACAACGATGCGCTGACCGTTCCCGAAGGTTTCCGCGCAGTTGCGGTTCCCGGTCACAGGGCTCACCGCAGCCTCCTGGACCCCGAGGTCGTGGCCTTCTTCAAGGAGATGGAGAAGAAGGGGCTGATACTGTCCATGTGCCTTGCCGACGATGCCGCCCAGATCGCCCAGATGCGCGAACTGATCCAGGAGTGCCCGGACCTTAAGGTTGCGATCGGACATTTCGGAATGGTGACGGGAGAGCACTGGATGGAGCAGATAAGGCTCGCCTCTGCCAGGAACGTCTATGTCGAGGCCGGCGGAATCACCTGGCTCTACAACAGCGAATTCTATCCTTACCCATCGGCGGTGGCTTCCATCAGACAGGCCGCTGACGAGGTCGGAATGGACAAGCTCATGTGGGGCAGCGACTATCCCCGCACCATATGCGCCATCACCTACAGGATGTCCTACGACTTCATCCTCAAGTCCGACGTCCTCTCACAGGCCGAGAAAGAGGCCTTCCTCGGCGGAAATGCCGAAAAGTTCTACGGATTCTCCAATCTCCCAGAACTTCCCTACATAAAGAATATGTCAGAATGATATGAAAGCAATACAGATCGTAAAACCGGGCGAAGTGGCCATCGTGGATGCTGCCAAGCCCGTTCCGGCCGCAGGCGAGGTGCTCGTGAGGATGCACTATGTCGGATTCTGCGGATCGGATCTCAATACCTTCAGGGGCGGAAACGCCATGGTCACCTTCCCCCGCATCCCCGGTCATGAGATCGGCGCGGTTATCGAGGAGATCGGCACGGACGTGCCTGCAGGCTTCAAGGTGGGTCAGGTGGTGACCCTGAACCCGTACACCAACTGCGGACACTGCGCGTCATGCAGGAGAGGCCGCGTGAATGCATGTGAGAACAACGAGACCCTCGGCGTGCAGCGCGACGGTGCGATGAAGGAGTATGTGTGCGTTCCATGGCAGAAGGTCATCGCCTGCGGTGACGTGAGCGTCAGGGATGCCGCCCTCATCGAGCCTATGAGCGTGGGCTTCCATGCAGTGAGCCGCGGCCGCGTGACCGACACTGACGTGGTCATGGTCATCGGATGCGGAATGGTCGGCCTCGGTGCCGTCGTGCGCAGCGTGCTTCGCGGAGCAACCGTGATCGCCGCCGACCTCGACGACGAGAAGCTCGCACTCGCACGCTCCCTCGGTGCCGCATATACCTACAACACCGCAACCGAATGGGGTGACATCCCTGAACCGGACGTGGTGATCGAGGCCGTGGGCTCAGTGCCTACCTACCAGCTCGCCATCAACAGGGTGGCCTTCACCGGCAGGGTGGTCTGCATCGGCTATGCGAAGTCCGACGTGTCACTCCCTACCGGCCTCTTCGTGAAGAAGGAACTCGACATCATGGGCTCGCGCAATGCGGATCCCGCCGACTTCGAGGCTGTGATCAGGTACATGCATGCCGGAGTGGACGTGGAGCGCTTCATCAGCGCCGTGATCGAGCCTGAGCAGTCGCAGAAGGCATTGGAAGATTGGAGCGCAGCTCCGGGTAAGGTTTTCAGAATACTTGTAAAATGGAATACAGAGAATTAGGAAAGACAGGCCTCCGCCTGTCAGCACTCAGTTTCGGTGCATCAAGCCTCGGCGGCGTCTTCCACTCACTTTCCGAGTCGGAGGGAATCAAGGCCGTCCATACAGCCGTAGATAACGGTATCAACTTCATCGACGTCTCTCCTTACTATGGCCATCTCAAGGCTGAGATGGTGCTTGGAAAGGCTCTCCGCGAGATCGAGAGGGACAGGTACATCCTTTCCACCAAGGTAGGCCGTTACGGCAAGGATGGCGTCAATACCTGGGACTATTCTGCAAAGAGGGCGCACGACAGCGTCTTCGAGAGCATGGATCGTCTCGGCGTCGACTATATCGACCTCATCAATGTCCATGACATCGAGTTCGCTGACCTCAATCAGGTGGCAAACGAGACCCTTCCTGCACTCGTGGAGCTCCGTGAGAAGGGCGTAGTTGGCCATGTGGGTATCACAGACCTCCAGCTCGAGAACCTCAAGTGGGTTGTGGAGCATACTCCTGAAGGTACAGTGGAGAGCATACTCAACTTCTGCCACTACTGCCTCTGCGACGACAAGATCCTCGACTTCCTCGATTTCTTCGAGTCCAAGGGCATCGGCGTCATCAACGCCAGCCCGCTCTCCATGGGACTTCTCTCGAAGAGAGGTGCTCCTGATTGGCATCCAGCTCCAGCTGCTCTCCGTGAGGCATGTGCAAAGGCAGCCGCATTCTGCGAGGAGGCCGGATATCCTATCGAGCGCCTTGCGATGCAGTACTCCGTTGGCGAGCCTCGCATCGCTTCGACCCTCTTCTCTACGACCAAGCCTGAGAATGTCCTGAAGAACCTCGACTTCATCAGCGGTACTCCTGATCCGGAGATACTGGCAAAGGTCCGCGAGATCATCGGTGACCAGTTCCGCGTCTCATGGGCTAACTCGTAGCCGTGGAATGTCTGGCCAGTCTAGTCCTGAGATAGGTTTACCGGCGTTGGACAGTCAATAGTTCGGGCGCAGTGGCAGATAAAGTGCTGTAAATCAAACGGTTAAATAAAATCGGGTAGTCAAATTTTGGCTACCCGATTTTGTGTATGTGCTTATGTGTCAGTTACTTAGCTGCCACGGCAAATGTGCCGTCCTGAAAAAAGTTTACCAAAAACTGGTGGGCTTAGTCGATGTTTTTCTTCGCGATGGTCCAGTCTGGACGAGCCTCGATGCCTGCAGGGGAGCCCTTGAACATGGCAGCTGCGCCTGCGTCACCCTTGAGCTGCCAGTCGAGCCATGCGGTGGCTGCGATTGAGAACTCGCCGCCGTGCTCCTGAGCATAGGTGCCGCCGTGGCCTACAGGATAGTTGACTGCGACAGCAGGGACATGATCGATCCTGCTGAAGTCATCCATGCCGTTGAGGTAGGCGATGTCAGTCTCGCCGCCGAGGAGGTACATGATAGGGACCAGGATCTCCTGGAGCCTTGACTTGTCCGGCATAGGCATGCCTGGAACTGCGCCGGCAGGGTCAGAGAAGAGACCGCTGTTGCAGATCATGAGACACTTCACGCGTGGATCGGTAGCGTTGTCGAGGGTCTGGAGACCACCGCAAGACATACCTGCGAGAGCGATGTTGTCAGTGTCGAGCTTGCCGTAGTATGGGCTGTTCTTGTCCTCGTTTGCGAGGAATGCCCAGTCGATGCCTTCGATCTGCTGAGCAGATGTGGACATAGGACCTACGTATCTGCTGTCGTCTGCAGGGAAGTATCCCGTAGCGATTACGATGTAGCCGTGTGAAGCGACCTCGCTGAGGAACTTTACGTGCTCCCAAGGTGAGTTCGAGCATGCGCCGTTACCCCATACGAGCACAGGGAGAGGGTTCTTCTTTCCGAACTTGCTGAGGTCTTCTGGGCGGAAGATGGTGTGGGCCTCGAGAGAAGGCTCCTCGACCATGATGGCCTTTGCTGGGCCGGTACCGCCGTCTTCGATGGTTCTCTTCTGGGTGGCAGTCTCTGCTGCCGGACTTGAACATGCAGTGAGAGCGATGAAAGCTGCCGCTGCGACTAAACTGAAACGTTTCATGGGCAATTTGTCTTGATTGTCCTGCAAGTTACTGATTTTGCACAAAAAAGCCACCGCGGAGGTGGCTTTTTTCTACATTATCAATTTGACGTTGTCTATCCAGAGCGTGTTTCCGACTCCGCCGTAGAAGGCCTCGCCGTAGCTTGCGATGAACTTTATGATAAGGGTGTTCGGAATCTCGTCAGGCGCTGCCCAGCCCTCTTCGATGATCTTCACGTTCTTTCCCTTGCTGTTGATGGCGTGGAGATCCTGAGGGGTTCCGTTGAGGATGTTCATGTAGTCCTTGTAGAAAGGCTCCTTCGTGATGTCTCCGTAGTGCACCTCGAGCTTGTGGCCGTTCTGCCACTGGTCCACATTCCTGGTGATGCGCTCGATGCCGGTTCCGACGCGCAGGGCATGGATGTTTCCATCGGCATCCTCCCACCTCTTCTGGAGAAGGATGCAGCACTCGGGATAGTCGGGATAGCCCATGTTCTTCATCTTGCCGAATCCTGTGCCCTTGACGACCTCGCAGCCGACCTTTGCCTTGTAGTCGAACTGGAGAGCCTTCGGACGTCCGGTGAAAGGGATGCCGTAGAGCGGCTTGGACATAGGGTCCTTGGTGTCCTTGATAGGCTCCGGGAGGCTTCCCACGAGCAGGGCGCCCTGGCATACTACCTCCATGTTGATCATGCCGGCCACCTTGATCTCCTCCTTGTGGACCTCGATCCTTACGCAGTAGCCGTCTCCTCTCTTCTCAGGGAAGTCGGTGACGCTGCACTTCTCGACGCCGGCTACGTTGGCGTACACATTGTTGGTCCTCCAGATATAGTCTGCAGGTCCCTTGAAGGCCTTAGCCTTCTTGTTCTCGTAACGTATGGTGTCGGTCGGGTTTCCGAAGAATTCGTAAAGATACTTGGTCTTGCCTCCGATGAGGCCTGACTCCTTCACTTCACGCACGGTCCAGTGGTCAAAGGTTCCGAACTGGTTGATCCTTCTGACCGTTTCCTCGTCGGACTGCGCGGATGCAATCTGTGAGATGCCGAGGAAAAGTCCGAGAGTCGTGGCGAAAAAAATGCTTCGTCTCATTATAAAATGGTATATTTGTTGGTTAAGGACACGCAAATATAGGAAAAATTTATGCCAAAGAGATATTTGACCATTATAGCGACCTTTCTTTTTGCCACATCCATGGCCCTTGCGAAGCCTGCACTGCCGGGTCTGCGCATACTGTATCAGCCGGATGGGACGAGCTTCATGGCGGAACTCCGTGGAGACGAGTTCGGACATATTCTTCTTTCCTCTCAGGGACATGCCCTTGTGCAGGGAAGCGACGGATTCTATGATTATGCCCATTTCGACGAGAACGGAGCAATGCTTGACAGCGGAGTGCATTTCGCCAGCGTGAACGCTCCGTCGGATGTCGTGCGCGCGAGCTTCGCAATCCCGTACGACAAGCTCGCTGCCAATGCCTACCGCAGGAGGAGTGCAGTCAAGGCGGAGAAGACCAATATCATCCGAAGGCTCAATTCCAAGCGCGGCGGAGTCGCCACCAAGAGCACCAGTGACGGCAAGAAGCATGGAATAGTGATACTCGTGAACTACCAGGACGTCGAATTCCGCTATTCCGCAAGTGACTTCCGGGACCTTCTGACGAAGCCGGGGTATTCGGAGAACGGTGCCCGCGGCTCGGCCAAGGAGTATTTCGACGCCCAGTTCCAGGGCATGTACGACTTCGAATTCGACGTTGTCGGCCCTGTCACCATCTCCAGGGAGAGGGCGTATTACGGAGGAAACGATTCCGGCGGTCAGGACAAAGCTCCAGCCGAGATGATCGTGGAAGCCTGCCGCCAGGCCGATGCGGAGGTGGATTTCTCACTCTATGATGACGACGGCGACGGAGAGGTGGACAACGTCTTCGTGTTCTATGCCGGCGGCGACGAGGCGGAGCATGCAGGTGAAGACTGCATCTGGGCCCATGCGTGGTACATAAGGGGCGGTGCCGGAATCCGTCTGGATCTCGACGGCAAGATCATCAACCGCTATGCCTGTGCATCCGAGCTGCTGACGGAGAACTCGGGAAAGACCTTCTCCCTCACGACCATCGGAACCTTCTGCCATGAATACAGCCACACCCTGGGTCTCAGCGACCTCTATGATACGGACTATGACAAGAGCGGTGGTACTTCGAGCGCGGTGTGGAATACGACCTCGCTGATGGACCATGGCAACTACAACGACTGGGGAAAATGTCCTCCATACTACAATGCGATAGAGAGGGAAATGCTCGGGATAGGTGAGTGCCTGACCCTTTCTTCCGGTAGGTTGGAGCTCCCGGCGATCCACCGCTCGAACCAGTACTACAGGATTGATTCGGACGTCGAAGGAGAATACTATCTCATCGAGAGCCGTGCCAACGAGGACTGGGATTCCTACGTCGGCGGCAAGGGCCTGCTCGTGTACCATGTCGACAGGTCCGGGAACAGGGCCGGAAGGTCGGACGTATATGGATTCGAGATGACGGCCGAGGAAAGGTGGTGGTACAACGAGGTCAATGCCAATCCTTCGCACATGTGCGCCGATCTGGTTGAAGCCGATCCGAGCGCGACCAGCCCGGAAAGGTATCCTATCAGCAAGGTTTTCTTCCCTTCGGGCTCATACGATAGTCTCGAGAAGGACGGAAAGACTCCTATCGTGTTCTGGAGCGGCAATATGGCCGATATCAACATAAGCAAGATTTCCTACTCGAACGGTGTATCGACGTTCTTCGTTACCAACTCCGGAGAAGAGGAAGAACCTGCGAAGGTTGAGGAGATCGTGTCCCAGGATGTCTTCCAGGATGCTGCCGTGATTCGCTTCGTCTCCGACAAGCCGGCTGAGGCGGCGACGGTGCAGTGGAATCAGAGCGGTAGGGAACCGGCTGTCATCAAGCTTGAACCTTATGGGGAAGGACTCTACGCTCTCATACTCGAAGACCTCAACCCATCTACCTCGTACACTGCCATGATATGGTTCGAGACCAAGGCCGGTGCTGGCGAGCCGTCTACCGTGAAGTTCATGACAGCCTCACGCTCGGACAAGAGCTATCCTTTCATCTATCTGAAGAATGCCGAGAGAAACGAGAACGGCAGCTTCAAGAGAGGCTGCGAGATTCCTCTGAGGATATATAACCCGGGCAAGGATACGGACGGAGTTCTCTGGTACTACAACGACTATCCTATCAGGATAAGCAAGGACGGCTACTGGAGGCCGGAATCGAGCGGCGTGCTCAGTGCGGAGATCATCTCCAAGTCTGGAAAGAGGAACAAGGTGTCTAAGAAAATCAATATAGGAAAGTGATGAGAAGGCTATTTATAATAATGGTTGCGGCAATTGCGGCTATCTCTGCTGCTTCCTGTACGGAGAAGGCCCTGCTGGAGGAGTTTACCAACGAGAAGTCCGAGATCGGCCTCACGATAAAGGGTCAGGATATCTTTACCTACGACGAGAATTCCTGCCAGCTCGGCTATGACGAGTCTCTCAGACAGTTCCGTGTCAGCGATGACATGATGACGGACTATTACATCCTCACCGTGGACAATGTTCCGGAGATAGGATATGAGACCCAGGCAAGCCTCATCTATACGACTGATGACGATGTGATTTCACAGAGAGGCCTAAGCTTCAAGCTGGTCAAGGTCGGCAGAGACGGGACGATGTGGTTCTGGAACAAGAAGAATACGATAGGTGCGGTGGTACGCAAGCTATAGAAAAAATCAAGGGGCCTTCCGCAATCACTGCGTACTTGGCCCCTAAAACGTGTACTAAAACCTAAACCTTGCTCTATAGATGCAAGAAAAAACCGGAATGTTGCATGAACATCCCGGTTTTTTCATAAAAATCTTAAAGGAATTACTTGCCAGCCTCTACTGAAGCCTTGCGATAGTCCTTCATAAGTTTCATGATGTTGAGGGCAGCCTTGCGTGCACGTGCACCTGCAGCCTTGTTGCCCTTCTCAACCTGTGCATCAGCGTTCTTTGCGAAAACGTCGATTTCAGCCTTGATCTGATCTACGAGCTCTTTCATTTCAGATGGTATTTTTTAGTTAAACAAATAAGATCCGTTAATTGACTGCAAGTTATATAAAATTTGGGAGAAACAAAATTTTTTTAAGCCTTTTGCTTGGTATTGAGCGTGTTCATAGCCCTATCTGGGCCTACCAGAGCAAAACTTTTGCATGCAGCTATCACTTTTTTACTCAGTTCCTCCATCTGGGCAAGTTCCTCGTCGCTGAGCTTGCCAAGCACGAAATCTATCTGCTGACCCTTGAGAAAATCGTTTCCGATGCCCATGCGGATACGGGTGTAATTCTGTGTCCCGATGAGCTCGTTGATGTTGTTCAGACCGTTGTGACCGCCGCTGCTTCCGCTCTTGCGCATCCTGAGAGTTCCGAACGGGAGGTTGAGGTCATCGCAGATCACGACTATGTTCTCCGCCGTGATGTTGAGTTCGTTCATCCAGTACCTGACGGCCTTGCCGCTGAGATTCATGTAGGTCGACGGTTTGAGCAGGGTGAACTTCCTTCCCTTGAAGGAGACTTCGGCTATGCTACCGTAACGGTCCACAT
>JAKSJQ010000003.1 GCA_024402115.1 Bacteroidales bacterium
GCTTCAGCTCCCTGCCTGTATTCTACCCTGATCTTGCTGCCTGTCGGAACTTCGATATGGCTCGGTGCTATCCTGTCGACCGCCTGCTGCTGATCGTAGTCAAGCAGCGACCATATAACCTCGCAGAGGTCCATCTTCTTGAGCTCGGCAGCACTTGTCGCTTTCCCAATGAAGAGAGGAATCCACTCCGAGCCCCTTTCCAGTAGGGCTTCCGTGCTCATGTCCGGGAGCTCAAGTTCCGAATGCCATTGTGACACGGTCGCGATGCGTCTCTGCATGTCCTGGACCTTGTCGGAGAAGTCGAACATGCTCAGTCCCTCCTTTGGCGCGGCTTCGCAGATTATCTTGACCGCAGCATCGCGGAAGCCATCGCTGATGGTCTTTGACTCCACGAGTAGGTTTCCGAGCCTGAGCTCATGCTGGGCCACTACTGCTCCCTTGCGTGTGTCCCACCTGACATTGTCGCGCTCCCGCATCATGTTCCTGATGTCGGAAGGCTCGAGCGGAGCTGCGAGAAATATGCGTCCTACGCCGCCTGGGCGGGCATTCATGCTTGCGACAGCTATCCATTCATGGGCATTAAGCGAATCGGAAATCTCGATCGAAGCAAGTTCTCCGGAAGAGAGCGTATACTTGCCGCAACCGTCCGTATGTGCCTTTCCGATGCGCTCGGGATACGCCGCCGCAATGAGTGCTCCGATCTCGTGCTGGTCGGCCGAGCCGTTGTCCTCCGATGCCTTCACCATGGACCTGTATTGTTCGGCGACCTTGATTATCCTTGTCCATGCACGACCTCCGCCATGACGGGCACGGACCGCGCGGAGTTCCTCTATCCTTGTGCAGATGTCCGAATCGCTGCCGGACATCGGGTCCTTCTCCTCGAGCAGCGCAGCGATGTCGGCTGCGAGTGCCTTGCTTGCGTTGCTCCCGGCGTGCACTAGCATCTGTGCGATGCGCGGATGGCAGGGGAGAGCGGCAAGCTTCCTTCCGTGCGGGGTGATGACCCCATTGTCGTCAAGCGCGCCCAATTCTTTCAGCAATGAGCTCGCCTGAGCTATGTGCAAGGCCGGTGGAGGTGTGAGCCATGGAAGGTCCATAGGGTCGCTTCCTCCCCATGCTGCAATGTCCAGGACCATGGGTGCGAGATCGGCCTCCAATATCTCCGGGACACGGTTCTCGGCCATCAGGACCTCGCTTCCTTTGCTCCACAGGCGGTAACATCTTCCTTCGGAGACTCGACCTGCGCGGCCGCTTCTCTGTGCGGCCATGTCCTTGCTGATTCGCACGGTCTCGAGGTGGCTGAGTCCGCTCATCTGGTCATGGACCATCTTCTTGCAGAGTCCCGAATCGACCACGGTGCGAACGCCCTCGATGGTGAGCGAAGTCTCCGCAACGGGCGTCGCGAGCACTACCTTTCTTTCGCCGGGACGGCTCGGTGCAATTGCTTCCTGCTGCTCCTTCTGCGCCAGCATTCCGTACAACGGCATTATCCTCGTATTCTCTCCGCCTGCGCCTTCGAGCAGTTCGGCGCATTTGCGTATCTCGGCCTCTCCTGGGAGGAAGGCGAGCACATCACCGTCATTCTCCCTCAGCGCGATCCTGACGCTGTGGCTGACTTTCTCCGCGACATTGAATCCGTCGGTCGTGTCGTTCGTGTAGAGATTTTCGACTGGGAACATCCTGCCGTCGCTCTCGACAAGCGAAGCCCCGAGCGCGGAGCAGATGCTGGCAGTGTCGATAGTCGCGGACATCACGAGTATCTTGAGCTCCGGTCTTACCACAGCCTGAGATTCCCTGGTCAGGGCAAGGGCGACGTCACTGGCGAGATTCCTTTCGTGATACTCGTCGAATATCACGACAGAGACGCCCTCGAGGAAGGGGTCAGAGACCAACATCCTCGTCAGAATTCCCTCTGTGAGTACCTCTATGCGTGTTTCCGACGAGACCTTGCTCTCGAATCGGATTCTGTATCCTACAGTCTTGCCGACGGGTTCGCCGATCATGGATGCCATCCTTTCCGCAATCTGACGCGCAGCAAGGCGTCGGGGCTCGAGCATCAGTATCCTGCCTTCGAAGGAATTCGCGATGAGCAGCGGGAGAAGGGTTGACTTTCCGGCTCCGGGAGGCGCAGTAAGGACAAGGCAAGAGGATGACGCCAGCTTCTTGCTGACCTCATCAGAGACTGCCGCGACGGGCAGATCCATGCCTTTCTGAATCTTGATTTCCATTCTTCCTACGGGACTGCAAATTTAATAATCCCTGCGGACAAAATCTATCTGCCCGCGTTGGCCCTATTCAATCAATTTTACATATCTTTGTATGATATATATACCAAATACACAAACCTAATATTCACCGATATGAAAAGAATCATCATTGCAGCTCTCGCCCTCGTGGCAGCAGTTGCTTGCGGACCAAAGACTCAGCCTCTTGATCCAGAAGTAGTGGTAGGACCTTATACCATCACTAACTTCACCCAGAACGTCTACCACATCCAGGATTACAATGACCAGAATCCTGCGGGTGAGGAATTCGATGCAGAGGGCAACAAGACCCATTTCAACAACTGCTCGGACATGTACCTCGTAGTAGGCGAGAACGAAGCTCTCCTCATCGACCTCTCGAACTACATCAGGTGGGCTGACAACGCTGTCGAGTCTCTTCAGAGCCTCGTGGCAGATCGTATCGGTGACAAGCCTCTTACCATCACCTTCACCCACAACCACGGTGACCATACCGGAATGCTTCCTGCATTCATCGAGAACAAGGATGTCAAGTTCTCACTTCCAAGAATCGATTTCGAGAAGATGGTGGCAAGGTTCCCTGGCATCAACTATGAGCTCTATGACGACCTCAAGAAGTACGACCTCGGCGGCATCACACTCACAGCCGTCCTCGTACCGGGCCACACCGCAGGTTCGATGGTGTTCTTCCTCGACGGTCAGGATATCCTCTTCACCGGTGACGCAGTGGGCTCAGGCCACGGAATCTGGCTCTATGACGTGGAGACATTCAAGAACTATGTGGGCGGCTTCAAGCACCTCATGGAGTATATCAACAACCCTGCTAACGGCATCAACAAGGAGGCTCTCCGTCTCTATGGCGGCCACTACTGGCAGAAGGACTGGTTCCCTGAGCTTGGCGACGACACATTCGCAATGCAGTATCTCTATGACATGGAGAAGCTCATCGCGCAGATCATTGACGGCAGCGCATACACCGAGCCGTCGAACCTCGACCACCGCGTGATCGACACCTATTTCAGGAACGGTCAGGCAATCATCGCATGGAACGCTGAGTGCTGGGCACAGTACAGGGCTGAGAACGAATAATCATCTTACAGTCGTTATTTGTGAAAGCTGGTGTAAGTCTCGCCGCAATTCCGATATTGCTCCTTTCTTGTGTTCAGTATGATCCTGGACTCAAGGAAGGAGATCTTATATTCGTCGGAATACCATCGGACCGCGAATCAGTGTCTGGTTCCATGTCCGAGGCCATCAGCGACGCGACCGGCGACGGGAAGCTCAACTTCATCCATGTTGCCATTGTTGACATGGACGAGGATGGAGCATGGGTGATAGATGCGACGACCGAGCACGGTGTCGACCGTCACCCTATGAGCGTATTCCTGGACGACTTTACCCTGGAGGACGGCACATATCCGACCTTCGTGGTGAAGAGACTGAAAGGTGATCATGACATTGACCTATACCTGGACAATGCCCGTTCTTTCTGCGGTAGAAGCTACAACCTGAGCTTCTTGCCTGACGACAGTGCTCTCTACTGCTCGGAACTCGTCCGGGACAGCTATGTGACCGAGAAGGGAGACACGCTGTTCGGCACGGTCCCTATGAATTTCAAGGGGCCGGATGGGGAATACCCCGCTTATTGGAAAGAACTGTTTGAAAAGTTGGGTAAGCCTATACCGCAAGGCTATCCCGGAACCAATCCTCAGGACATGTCCGCAGAGGCAATACTTGAAACCGTCGACGTAGACATCACCAGACAATCCAAATAAACGTATATGAAGAAGACTTTATCATTCTTCGCGGCAGCTGCTGCGACAATCATGGCAATCTCTTGCCAGCCAAGCGATCCGTCCATCGTGAAGACCAAGGACGGACTCGTGCAGGGACACATGGAGAAGGGAACCCTCGCATTCAAGGGCATCCCTTATGCCGAGATCGAAAGGTTCATGGCTCCTAAGCCTGTGACTCCTTGGGACACCGTCATGGTGTGTGAGAATTGGGGACCTCAGGTAATGCAGAACACCGGCAGGGAGCTTCCTCCTGAGCTCATGAACGAGCAAGGCTCATGCGTCCTCAACGTGTGGACCACCGACACCAAGGCGAAGAAGCCTGTTATGCTCTGGATCCATGGCGGCGGATTCGATTCAGGTTCGTCCAACGGCAATCCTGGAATGGGACTCGCGAAGAAGGATGTCGTACTCGTCAGCCTCAACCATCGTCTCAATATCCTCGGTTTCCTCGACCTCAGCCAGTTCGGCGAGAAGTACAAGTATTCTGCAAATGCCGGTATGCTCGATATCGTGATGGCTCTCCAGTGGATCAAGGACAATATCCGCAACTTCGGCGGCGATCCTGACAACGTGACCATCTTCGGTGAGTCAGGTGGCGGCGGAAAGGTCGGTACCCTCATGTGCATGCCTTCTGCGAAGGGCCTCTTCCACAAGGCCATCATCATGTCCGGAACCATACTCAACATCAATGAGAAGGACATGACCGAGGCTCTCGGTGCAGCAGTGCTCGAGGAACTCGGAATCGCTCCTGAGGATGTGGACAAGATTGCTGACGTGCCATATCGTGAGCTCTATGACGCAGGTCAGAGGGCTATGGCAAACAGCATCGGAAGACGTACTCCTGGTACTCCTATGATGTGGGGCTTCGGTCCTGTTCCGGACGGAGAGACTCTTCTCCAGCAGCCTTTCCAGGACAATCTCGCAGCCATCTCGTCAGACGTTCCACTCATGATCGGAACCACCTTCAACGAGCTTCAGAGGTCTATCTATAACATGGAGGGCGAACTTTCATTCGAGGATGCGAAGCCAATGCTCGAGCCTGTGTTCGGCGGTCTTACCGACGAGCTCATCTCCGAGTTCCAGAAGGCTTACCCAGGTTGGACCGCAAAGGACCTCGTGTCAATGGACCGCATGTTCCGTCCTAAGACCATCATCTGCGCTGACGCTATCACCAAGGAGAGGAACGCTGACACATGGATGTACATGTTCGACTGGAAGTCTCCTGTCAGCGGTGCATCGGTACACGGCAACGAGCTTGCCTTCTGCTTCAATACTCTCCACCTCGCACCTGGCCAGAATCCGAACCCTACAGAGGCTGACCTCAAGCTCGCGGACATCATGAGCGAGTCATGGGCGAACTTCGCGAAGACAGGTGACCCTAACATCGCAGGACAGCCGCAGTGGCATCCATACACAGCCGAGAACGGAGAGCTCTTCGTATATGATTACGAGTGCGTGATCAAGAACAACTTCGACCGCAGGCTGCAGGAAATCATCAATGCATGCTGCTTCCGTCAGCTTGATGAGTTCAGGGCTTCGAGGGCAAACAAACTTCAGTAAAAAATCTCCTGAACTCTTGATTTTTTGAAAGAGAATCAAGATATTTGCATTACATGAAGACAAGGAATAACAATTATTGGTGGTGGCGCCTGTTACAACTCAAGTAGTCGTAGGGGGTTTAAGCCAATATGTAATCATACATGGAGCTCAGACGTAATACGACTGAGCTCCATTTTTTTGAAATAAATTATCAACTATATAATAACAACTTAATAACTTATCGAAATGGAAGAGAAAATTCCTTACAAGATCTACCTCTCTGAGGACGAACTCCCAAAGCAGTGGTATAATGTCCGCGCTGACATGAAGGTTAAGCCTGCACCACTTCTCAATCCTGGTACCCTCCAGCCGCTTACTCTCGAGGACCTCAATCCTATTTTCTGCGAGGAACTCAACAAGCAGGAGCTTGACAACGACACCAAGTATTTCGACATTCCTGAGGAGATACTTTCTTTCTACAAGATGTATCGTCCTTCACCACTCGTAAGAGCATACTTCCTCGAGAAGGCTCTCGGCACTCCAGCCAAGATCTACTACAAGTTCGAGGGAAACAACACTTCAGGTAGCCATAAGCTCAATTCAGCTATCGCTCAGGCATACTATGCTAAGAAGCAGGGCCTCAAGGGTGTGACCACAGAGACCGGAGCCGGCCAGTGGGGTACCGCACTCAGCATGGCATCTACCTACTTCGGACTCGACTGCAAGGTCTTCATGGTAAAGTGCTCTTATGAGCAGAAGCCTTTCCGTCGCGAGGTAATGCGTACCTTCGGCGCATCAGTTACTCCTTCACCTAGCAACACTACCAACGTAGGTCGCAAGATTCTCGAGGAGCATCCTGGTACCACCGGTAGCCTTGGTTGCGCAATCTCAGAGGCTGTTGAGGCAGCTGTTACCAACGAGGGTTACAGGTATGTTCTCGGTTCTGTGCTCAACCAGGTTCTCCTTCACCAGACAGTGATCGGCCAGGAGGTTCAGACCGCACTCAAGAAGTATGGCATTAAGCCAGACATCCTCATCGGATGTACCGGTGGTGGATCTAACCTCGGTGGTTTCGCAACTCCTTTCATCGGTGAGATGCTCCGCGGAGAGGCTGACTACAAGATCATCGCTGCAGAGCCTGCATCTTGCCCAAGCTTCACCAAGGGTAAGTTCGCATACGACTTCGCCGACACAGGACGTATCTGCCCGCTCGCTAAGATGTACACTCTCGGCAGCCAGTTCATCCCTTCAGCAAACCACGCAGGTGGTCTCCGCTTCCACGGTATGAGCACCATCCTCTCTCAGCTCTATCATGACGGTCTCTTCGAGTGCCGTGCAGTCGAGCAGACTGAGGTCTTCAAGGCAGCCGTTACCTTCGCTCGCGCAGAGGGTACCCTTCCTGCTCCTGAGAGCAGCCACGCTATCAAGATCGCCATCGACGAGGCTCTCAAGTGCAAGGAGACTGGCGAGGCTAAGACCATCGTCTTCAACCTCTCAGGTACCGGTTACTTCGACCTCGTTGCATACGAGAGGTACAACTCTGGTACTATGGACGACGTGATCCCTACAGACGAGGAACTCGAGAAGTATTTCGCAATGCTTCCTAAGGTAGAGGAATAATCAATACTCCGATATAAAAGGTTGACTCCCGGTAACTTCACAGCTGCCGGGAGTCATTTTTTAAGTATTGGAACTATGTTGGAGAAATTAGGCTTGCGCCTTCTCTTTTCTCTTATTCTGAAATAGTCTTCACGAACGACATGAACAGAGGGTGTGGATTGAGCACGGAAGTAGAGTATTCCGGATGGAACTGTCCTCCGATGTACCACTTGTGTTCAGGGATTTCGACTACCTCGACAAGGCCGGTCTCCGGGTTCGTGCCGACGCACTTCATGCCCGCGGCCTCGAATTTCTCGAGGAATGAGCCGTTGAACTCATATCTGTGGCGATGACGCTCCCTGATGAGCTCAGCTCCGTATATCTCCCTGGTTCTGCTGCCTTCCTTAAGCTCGCAGGAATATGCACCGAGCCTCATCGTTCCTCCCATCTCGGTGAGGTTCTTCTGATCTTCCATTATGTCGATCACGTTGTGGGTGGTCTCGTTGTCGAACTCCCTGCTGTTCGCATCCTCCATGTGGAGCACGTTGCGGGCGAAATTGATCACCATCATCTGCATTCCGAGGCAGATTCCGAAGGTAGGGATGTTGTTGACCCTTGTATACTCTGCAGCGATGATCTTTCCCTCAATGCCTCGCGTTCCGAAGCCAGGGCAGATCACGATGCCGTCGATTCCTGAGAGCATGCCCGCAATGTTGTCCTTTGTGATCTTCTCGCTGTTCACGAACTCTACCTTGACCTTGCAGCCGTTGTAGATTCCGGCGATGATAAGACTCTCCCTGATGCTCTTGTATGCGTCCTGGAGATCGTATTTGCCCACGAGGCCGACCTTGACCTGCTTCTTGGCGCTGTGCATCCTTTCCACGAAGTCGTACCATCCGTGCATGTCTGTCTCCTCTGCGGCAGGAATGTCCATCTTCCTGAGTATGGCCTTGTCGAGGCCCTGATTGAGCATGTTGATAGGAACGTCGTAGATGCTCGGCAGGTCTTCGCTCTGGATTACGCAGTCCTGGTCCACGTTACAGAAGGACGCCACCTTCGTGAGCAGGCCGTCCTCGAGATGAACCTCGGTGCGAAGTACGAGAATCTCCGGTTGGATACCCATACCCTGCAGCTCCTTGACCGAATGCTGGGTTGGTTTGGTCTTGAGCTCACCGGCTGCCTTGAGATAAGGGATATAGGTGAGGTGCAGGTTCACGCAGCGCTTGCCGAGCTCCCATCTGAGCTGACGGATAGCCTCCATGAAAGGTGCGCTCTCTATGTCTCCGATGGTACCGCCGACCTCGATGATGATGAAGTCGTACTTCACTGGATCGTCGACCCTGAGCATCCTCCTCTTGATCTCGTCGGTGATATGAGGCACCACCTGGATGGTCTTTCCGAGGTAGTCGCCGCGTCGCTCCTTGTCGATCACGGACTTGTAGATTCGTCCGGTGGTGATGGAATTGCCGCGGGTGGTGCGTATTCCGGTGAAGCGCTCATAATGTCCGAGGTCCAGGTCTGTCTCCATTCCGTCCTCGGTCACATAGCACTCTCCATGCTCATAAGGATTGAGCGTACCTGGGTCGATATTGATGTATGGGTCGAACTTCTGGATGGTGATCCTATAACCACGGGCCTGCAGGAGCTTTCCTACCGACGCCGAAATGATTCCCTTTCCCAGCGATGAAACTACACCGCCCGTTACGAAGATGTACCTTGTTTCCATATTATGACTGCTTCTTTTTCGTTTTTATTTGTATTCTGACCAGCTCTTGATTGCGAGGTCGTCAGGCGTGATGGTGCAGAAGCACTGGATGAATGCTGCTGCAAGGCGCGCGTTGGTGATGAGCGGAATGTTGAGGTCCACTGCCGACCTTCTGATCTTGTATCCGTTGGAGAGCTCGTGGACGGTGAGGTTCTTCGGAATGTTCACCACCATGTCGATCTCATGGCTGTGCATCAGGTCGAGAGCCTGAGGGGTCTTCTCTGGTTCGCTAGGCCAGTAGACGAGGGTGTTCGGAACCTTATTGTCCTTAAGGAAACGGCTGGTTCCTTTGGTCGCATAGAGCTGGTAGCCCTTCGAGATGAGCATCTTGGCTGCATCGAGCATGGCTGCCTTGTCCTTGGTCTGACCGGTTGAGAGGAGCACTCCCTTCTGCGGAATCCTATTTCCAACCGCGAGCATTGCTTTCATCAGAGCGGTATTCGTGTCGTCTCCGAGGCAACCGACCTCTCCGGTAGATGCCATGTCGACGCCGAGCACAGGGTCTGCCTTCTGGAGCCTGTTGAAGCTGAACTGAGATGCCTTGATGCCGACATAGTCGAAATCGAAGAAAGACTTCTCAGGCTTGGTCACAGGACGACCGAGCATTACCTTGGTTGCGAGGTCTATGAGGTTGATCTTCAGGATCTTGCTTACGAATGGGAATGAACGGCTGGCACGGAGGTTACACTCGATTACCTTTATTTCATTGTCGCGCGCGAGATACTGGATGTTGAAAGGTCCGCTGATGTGGAGCTCGCGTGCGATCTCCGCAGATATCTTCTTGATCCTTCTTACGGTCTCGACATAGAGCTTCTGTGCTGGGAACTGGATGGTAGCGTCGCCGGAATGCACTCCTGCATATTCGATGTGCTCGGATATCGCATAGGCGAGTATCTCGCCGTCCTTCGCAACCGCGTCCATCTCGACCTCCTTGGTGTTCTGCATGAACTTGGAGATCACGACAGGATGCTTCTGGCTGACGTTCGCTGCGAGGGTGAGGAACTTCTCGAGCTCATCCATGTTCGAGCATACGTTCATGGCTGCGCCGCTGAGCACATACGACGGACGTACGAGGACAGGGAAGTCTACCTTCTTGATGAACTTCCTGACTTGCTTCATCGAAGTGAGTGCGCTCCATTCTGGCTGGTCGACTCCGATGCGGTCGAGCATAGCCGAGAACTTGTCCCTGTCTTCCGCATTGTCGATGTAGCGTGCCTGGGTGCCGAGGATAGGAACCTTCTGCTCGTCGAGTGTCATAGCGAGGTTGTTCGGGATCTGACCGCCGGTGCTGACAATCACGCCGTGAGGAGCCTCGAGATCGATTATGTCGAGCACACGCTCCTTCGAAAGCTCGTCGAAATAGAGCCTGTCGCAGATGTCATAGTCGGTCGATACTGTCTCAGGGTTGTAGTTCACCATGATGCTGCGGAATCCCTCCTTCCTGATGGTGTTGAGGGCCTGTACGCCGCACCAGTCGAACTCAACCGACGAGCCGATGCGGTATGCGCCGCTGCCGAGCACGATCACGCTCTTGCCGTCCTTCTCGAATTTGACGTCATGTGCACATCCATTGTAGGTGAGGTAGAGGTAATTCGTCTTTGCCGGATATTCCGCAGCGAGGGTGTCGATCTGCTTCACATATGGGAATATGCCCATTCCCTTCCTGACCTGACGGACGTTGAACATCGCCTCTTCGAGGTCGGTGTCATGCTCCATCCTCATTCCACGTGCGATCTGGAAATCGGTGAAGCCGTATTTCTTCGCCTTGACCATCATCTCCTTGGTGATGGTGGTGATGTTATACTTGCCGAGCTCCTTATAGATTTCGTGTATCTTCATGAGCTTCTCGAGGAACCAGGTGTCAATCTTGGTGAGCTCATGTATCCTCTGCACATCGTATCCTGCAGCGAAGGCCTTCTCGATAGCGAAGATTCGCTTGTCGGTAGGAGAGCGGAGCGCCTTGTCGACGTCGTCTACCTCGAGTTCCTTGTTGCCTACGAATCCGTGCATGCCCTGACCTATCATTCGGAGTCCCTTCTGGATGGCTTCCTCGAAGGTCCTTCCTATGGCCATGACCTCACCGACGCTCTTCATCGAGCTGCCGAGCTCACGGTCTACACCCCTGAACTTGCCGAGATCCCAGCGAGGAATCTTGCAGACCACGTAGTCGAGCGCCGGCTCGAAGAACGCAGGAGTGGTGCGGGTGACGCTGTTGCTGAGTTCGAAGAGACCGTAGCCGAGTCCGAGCTTCGCCGCGATGAATGCGAGAGGGTAGCCGGTCGCCTTCGATGCGAGCGCCGAGCTTCGTGACAGACGGGCGTTCACCTCGATGACCCTGTAGTCTTCGCTCATAGGGTCATAGGCATACTGAACATTACACTCTCCGACTATTCCTATATGACGTACGATGCTGATGCTCAGGGATCTGAGCTTGTGGTAGTCTGTGTTGCTGAGAGTCTGCGACGGGGCGATGACTATGCTCTCTCCGGTGTGGATTCCGAGAGGGTCGAAGTTCTCCATGTTGCAGACTGTGATACAGTTGTCGTAACGGTCGCGAACGACCTCATACTCGATTTCCTTCCATCCCTTGAGGCTCTTCTCGACGAGCACCTGAGGAGAGAAGCTGAAGGCTTTCTCGGCAAGAGTGTTGAGCTCTTCCTCATTGTCGCAGAAACCGCTTCCGAGGCCTCCCAGTGCGTATGCTGCCCTGAGAATTACCGGATATCCGAGGTCCTGGGCAGCCTTGCGTGCCTGCTCGATGTTCTCGCATGCCTGGCTCTTGATGGTCTTGACTCCGATCTCGTCGAGCTTGCCTACGAAAAGTTCCCTGTCTTCAGTGTCGATGATGGCCTGGACTGGAGTTCCGAGCACCTTGACTCCGTATTTCTCGAGCACGCCGCTCTTGTGGAGTTCGACTCCGCAGTTGAGGGCAGTCTGACCGCCGAAGGCGAGGAGTATGCCCTGAGGACGCTCCTTCTCTATGACCCTCTCCACGAAGTATGGAGTAACAGGGAGGAAATAGATCTGGTCGGCAACGCCTTCGCTTGTCTGTACGGTAGCGATGTTAGGATTGATGAGGATGGTCTCTATACCTTCCTCTCTGAGTGCCTTGAGGGCCTGTGAACCAGAATAGTCGAACTCTCCGGCTTCACCTATCTTGAGTGCTCCTGATCCGAGGAGCAGAACCTTGCTTATAGTCTTGTCTATCATCGCTACAGGGTCTTTACAAATTCATCGAAAAGGAATTCAGTGTCGAGAGGACCGGCGCAGGCCTCCGGATGGAACTGTACTGAGAACCATGGGTACTTGACATGCTTGATGCCCTCGTTGGAGCCGTCGTTCATGTTCACGAAGAGCTCCTTCCAGTTATGGCCGAGGGTCTTTGCATTGACTGCATAACCGTGGTTCTGGGTCGTGATGTAGCACTTTGGCTCTCCGACCATACGCACCGGCTGATTATGGCTGCGGTGTCCGTACTTGAGCTTCACTATGCTGGCTCCGGCGGCCTTTCCGAGCATCTGGTTGCCCATGCATATTCCCATGATTGGTCGTACGCTTCCGCCGTTGTGGATCTCGCTTTCCATGAAAAGACGCAGATGTTCTGCCGTCTGACCGCAGGTGTCAGGGTTACCAGGTCCGTTTCCGAGGAAGAGACCATCGAAGTCCATGTCCATGAAATCATAGTTCCATGGCACCCTTACTACTTCAAGTCCACGATTGAGCAGGCACCTGATGATATTGTCCTTCACGCCGCAGTCGATGAGGACCACTTTCTTGCCGATCGGGTTCTCTGGGGTGTAAGTGATGATCTCCTTGCATGAGACTACGTCCACGAAGTTCTTGCCGTCGTACTCCGCGTCTGCCACTTCATCCATGCCTTCGATGAGTATCTTTCCCATCATCACGCCTTTTTCTCTGAGTATCTTAGTGAGCTCGCGGGTGTCGATTCCGGTGATTCCAGGTACTTTCTCGCGCTTGAGCCAGTCAGCGAGAGACTCATTGCTGAGCCAATGGCTGTGCTCCTCGCTGTAGTCGCATACCACCATGCCGGATACGTGTATCCTGCTGCTCTCCATATAGCTGCTGATTCCGTTTGCCTCGGATCCTACCGAAGGCACACCGTAGTTGCCTACCAGAGGGTAGGTCATCACCATGATCTGACCCTCATACGAAGGGTCTGTGAGGCTCTCCGGATATCCTGTCATCGCCGTGTTGAATACGATCTCTCCGGCAACCGGCTTCTCGTATCCGAACGAGTAGCCGTGGAATTCGGTTCCGTCACTTAGTCTGAGAGTTGCTTTCCTTTCCATCTTATTTAGTTCCATATACTTTGTCATAGTAGTCGATGAATGCTGAGTTGAGTATCCTGAATCCTCCAGGAGTAGGGTAGTCGCCGCTGAAGTACCAGTCTCCGAGGTGGTTCGGACATGCCTTGTGGAGTCCGTCAATGGTCTGGTATACTATCTCTATCGGCGTGCTGACTCCGCTTGGTCTCAGCATCTGCACCATCTTCTCGCTGATCTGCTCGTCAGTGTATGGCGCATATATTTCTTTCACGTAATTCTCCATCTGGGCAGCAGGTGCACCCTCCTGGGCCTTGCACTTGCGGTAGACCTCGTCGATGACTGAAGCCTTGCCTTCGTCCTTGAGCAGCTCGATAGCCGCGCGGAACGCGATGAACTCGTTCATGTGAGACATGTCGATTCCGTAGCAGTCAGGGTAGCGGACCTGAGGAGACGAGCTCACGAGCACTATCTTCTTTGGGTGCAGGCGATCGAGTATCCTGATGATGCTCTCCTTGAGGGTGGTGCCTCTTACGATGCTGTCGTCGATGACCACCAGGGAGTCTACGCCTGGATTGAGCACGCCGTATGTGATGTCATACACATGGGCGGCGAGATCGTTCCTCGAGCTGTCCTCCGTGATGAAGGTCCTCATCTTTATGTCCTTCGAGACGACCTTTTCGGATCTTACTGCCGGGAATATCTCCCTCATGCTTTCCACCATTCCGTAGTACGCTACCTCGGCAGTGTTAGGGATGTAGGTGAAGACCGTGTGTTCGATGTCGTTGTCTATTGCCTTGAGTATGCTCTCGCGGAGCTGGTATCCGAGCTTCTTCCTCTCGATGTGGATGTCCCTGTCATTTCCACGGCTGAAGTAAATTCTCTCGAAACTGCATGCGAGCCTCTTTCCTGCAGGGACTATCTGGTCGAGATGCATCTTGCCTTCGCCGTTGACGATGAGCGCCTGACCCGGCTCGAGTTCGGTGACCTGCTCGCACTCGAGGTCGAATGTGGTCTGAAGCACAGGACGCTCGCTTGCGAGGGCTATGATCTCGTCATCCTGGTAGTAGAATGCCGGCCTGATGCCGTTAGGATCCCTCATCGCGAAGAATTCGCCGCTACCGGTGATTCCGCACATCACATAGCCGCCATCGAAGTGAGGCATGGTGGTTCTGAGCACGTTGCCCATATCCACATGGCTCTCGATGTATTCCGTGATGGCCTGATCCTCGAGACCGAGTTTCTTTGCCTCCTCGAAGTTTCGTTCACACTCGCGGTCGAGCCTGTGACCCATTGCCTCGAGCAGGATGTATGTGTCGGAATAGATTCTCGGATGCTGGCCGCTCTTGGTGAGCATCGCGAAGACCTCCTCCATATTGGTCATGTTGAAGTTGCCGCAGAGACAGAGGTTCTTTGCCTTCCAGTTGTTCCTGCGAAGGAAAGGATGGACATACTTGAGTCCGCTCTTACCAGTGGTCGAATAGCGGAGGTGTCCCATCATGAGCTCGCCGATGAATGGGGGATTGCCGTCTGCCGGGCCGCATTCTGATATCTGGCGGTTAGCCTCAGCGAAAATCTTGGTTATGGCGTCCTTGCCCTCGGCCTTCTCCCTGTACATATATTCATGTCCGGGCTGTTCGCCGAGTCTGACGCAGGCCATACCTGCACCTTCCTGGCCGCGGTTGTGCTGCTTCTCCATCATCAGGTACAGCTTGTTCAGCGCATACCTGTCAGTACCATATTTTTCGACATAGTACTCGAGGGGTTTGAGCAGCCTGATCATCGCTACTCCGCATTCGTGTTTAATCGGTTCCATTTATCCTTTGTCTTGCGATCATTCTTGTTTCTTTCTTCCCTTGACCATGCCCTGCACTCAGCTTGGACATGGTCCGTGTTTCCCTACCCGAACAACTTCCTGTTGTCGAGCCTGGAAATAAAAAACCCATCAGTCGGAAGTCGATGACGACAACGTTAGCTGACGGGTCTATAGATTGGGTGGTTGAGAGCGGTGGAGATAGGAAACGTCCTGCTTGATTGAAACCAGGAGTTCGAGAGAGCGTACCGTGGCACGCGTAATCTTATGATGAAACAAATAATCCATCTCCGTCGGAATTTTACTAGGTTTTAAGTGATTCCTTCGGACTGCAAAATTAATCATTCTCTGAAAAAAACAAGAGAAAATTATTGTTTTTTAAAAATTTTATTTACTTTTGTAATCAGAAATCCCGACGATAAAACGTTGATTTACGCATGTTTAAGGCAGTTTTACATACCCTTATTCTTAAGAATAAGAATAATCAGAACCAGAATGGTAATCAGAACCAGCAGGCTCTGACTTTTGTCGTGCACCTACGGCCTAGCACGATATAAGGCGAAATAAAAACTTGAAACATATTTGAGGCCGTTCCCAAGGGAATGGCCTCTTTTTTTAAATTAATCTTTCAGTTATGAGTAGTATTTTAAGATTTGAGGTGGTGAACAAGGCTTTCACCAGGAAGGAATTTAAAATCGAGGTGCCAAAAGTTGCTCCGTCCGATTATTTCGCAGAATCAGTGTTCGACAGGGCAAAGATGCAGAAGTATCTTGACCCTTCTTCACTCAAGGCTCTCATCGCGTGCATCGACAACGGAGTGTCTCTCGACATGAAGACCGCAGATGCAGTTGCAGCCGGAATGAAGAAGTGGGCTCTTGATCACGGAGTGACCCATTATACACATTGGTTCCAGCCTCTGACTGAAGGAACAGCAGAGAAGCACGACGGTTTCATCGAGCATGACGGCAAGGGCGGCGTACTCATGGAATTCGACGGCAAGATCCTCATCCAGCAGGAGCCGGACGCGAGCTCATTCCCTTCTGGTGGTATCCGCTCTACCTTCGAGGCTCGCGGTTACTCTGCATGGGATCCAACCTCACCAGTGTTCATCATCGGTGACACTCTCATGATCCCTACTATATTTGTATCGTACACGGGCGAAGCACTCGACTACAAGGTTCCTCTCAAGAAGGCGCTCAACGCAGTCGACAAGGCAGCTACCGCAGTCGCTCAGTATTTCTATCCAGAGGTCAAGAAGGTCGTTTCAAACCTTGGATGGGAGCAGGAGTACTTCCTCGTTGATGAGGCTCTCTACGCAGCTCGTCCTGATCTCGTGATGACTGGAAGAACCCTCATGGGCCATGATTCAGCAAAGAACCAGCAGATGGATGACCACTACTTCGGTAGCATTCCTGAGAGAGTGGAGGAATTCATGAAGGACATCGAGATCGAAGGCCTCAAGCTCGGAATCCCTGTAAAGACAAGGCACAACGAGGTCGCTCCTAACCAGTTCGAGCTCGCACCTATATTCGAGGAGACCAACCTCGCAGTTGACCACAACATGCTCATGATGTCGATCATGAGGCGCGTAGCAAGGAAGCACGGTTTCCGTTGCCTTCTCCACGAGAAGCCTTTCAAGGGCGTCAACGGTTCTGGAAAGCACAACAACTGGTCTCTCTCTACCGACACCGGCGTGCTTCTCCATGCACCTGGTAAGACCGTCGAGGACAACCTCCGTTTCGTAACCTTCATCACTGAGACCCTCAAGGGTGTATACGATCACAACGGTCTTCTCAAGGCCAGCATCATGTCTGCAAGCAACGCGCACCGTCTCGGCGCAAACGAGGCACCTCCTGCAATCATCTCATCATTCCTCGGCAAGACCGTGACTGCACTGCTCGAGCATGTGGAGAAGGCAGATGAGGATGCTCTCAAGGTTACCGGCAAGACTTCCTTCAGCCTTGACCTTCCTTCTATCCCATCTCTTCTCAGGGATAACACCGACCGAAACAGGACATCTCCTTTCGCATTCACCGGAAACCGTTTCGAGTTCAGGGCAGTAGGTTCTGAGGCAAACTGCGCAAGTGCAATGCTTACCCTCAATGCAGCAGTAGCTGAGGCTCTCGCAGACTTCAAGGTACGCGTAGACGCTCTCATCGAGGCAGGTGACAGCAAGGAAGTAGCAATTCTCAAGGTCGTTCGCGAGGATATCAAGTACATCAAGCCTATCATCTTCAACGGCAACGGTTATGGCGACGAGTGGAAGGAAGAGGCACAGAAGAGGGGACTCGACTGCGAGACCTCTGCACCTCTCATCTTCGACGCTTACCTCAAGGATTCTTCAGTGAAGATGTTCGAGAAGACCAAGGTGATGACCATCCACGAGCTCGAGGCACGTAACGAGATCAAGTGGGAGACCTACACCAAGAAGATCCAGATCGAGAGCCGTATCTTCGGTGACCTCTGTCTCAACCATATCATCCCTGTCGTGACAAGGTACCAGAGCATGCTCATCGACAATGTCCACAAGGTGATGGAAATCTTCCCTGAGGTGAAGGCTCTCCATATCTCTCATGAGAACATGAAGCTCATCGAGAAGATCAGCGAGCATGAGTCGTTCATCATCGAGAACGTAGACAAGATGATCGAGGCCCGCAAGGTTGCGAACAAGATCGAGTCTGAGCGTGAGAAGGCTATTGCATACCACGACACCGTGGCTCCTCTTCTCGAGGCTATCAGGTACCATGTAGATAAGCTCGAGATCATCGTCGACGACGAGTCATGGCCTCTCCCTAAGTACCGTGAACTTCTTTTCATTAGATAATTTAAACTGATAACTGATTCAGCAGGCCGCCCGGGCGGACCGGTGCGGCCTGCTTATTAAACCTATAAGGACTATGTGTGGAATAGTAGGAATATTCGATATTAAGGAGCAGAGCCCCCAGCTTAGGACAAAGGCTCTCAAGATGTCTCAGAAGATACGCCATAGAGGACCGGATTGGAGCGGAATCTATGTGGGTAAGAGTGCGATTCTAGCCCATGAGAGGCTTTCTATCGTGGACCCTCTCTCTGGTGGACAGCCACTCATCTCGCCGGATGGAAAGCATATCCTCGCGGTGAATGGTGAAATTTACAACCATAAGGCTATCCGTGAGCAGCTTGCTGGTAAGTACGAGTTCAAGACCCAGAGCGACTGTGAGGTCATCCTCGCTCTCTATCAGGAGAAGGGCATCGATTTCCTCGAGGACCTCAGCGGTATCTTCGGCTTCGCCCTCTATGACGAGGAGAAGGACGAGTATCTCATCGCCAGGGATCCTATCGGAGTCATTCCTCTCTATATCGGCCATGATTCAGAAGGTAAGCTCTATGTCGCAAGCGAGCTCAAGGCTCTCGAAGGCTTCTGCGACGAGTATGAGCCTTTCCTCCCTGGTCACCTCTATTCCAGCCGTGAGGGAAAGATGAGAAGATGGTGGACCAGAGATTGGTTCGAGTATGACAACGTGAAGGAAAACAATGTGCTCCCAAGCGAGCTCAAGGCCTCCCTCGAGGCTGCTGTGAAGCGTCAGCTCATGTGTGACGTGCCTTACGGAGTGCTCCTTTCAGGTGGACTCGACAGCTCTGTGACCAGCGCCATCGCAATGAAATATTCCGCTCGAAGAGTCGAGACTGACGACGCCAAGGAGGCTTGGTGGCCACGTCTCCATTCATTCGCAGTCGGCCTCAAGGGCGCACCGGACCTTGCCAAGGCGAGGGAAGTTGCCGACTTTATCGGCACCGTACACCATGAGGTGAACTATACCGTCCAGGAGGGACTCGATGCCATCCGCGACGTGATCTACTTCATCGAGACCTACGATGTGACGACAGTCCGCGCCAGCACTCCGATGTACCTGCTTGCACGTGTGATCAGGTCCATGGGTATCAAGATGGTGCTTTCCGGAGAGGGAGCCGACGAGGTATTCGGAGGATATCTCTACTTCCACAAGGCTCCGTCTGCAGAGGAGTTCCACAAGGAGACCGTCCGCAAGCTCGGAAAGCTCTACCTCTATGATTGCCTGCGCGCGAACAAGAGTCTCTGCGCATGGGGAGTCGAGGGCCGCGTGCCTTTCCTCGATAAGGAATTCCTTGACGTAGCCATGTCCATCAGACCTGACGCAAAGATGTGTCCTGGCTCTACCATAGAGAAGAAGATAGTCCGTGAGGCATTCGAGGACATGCTCCCAGAGAGCGTGGCATGGCGTCAGAAGGAGCAGTTCTCCGACGGCGTGGGCTATTCATGGATCGATACCCTCAAGAAGGTGACCTCAGAGGCTGTCAGCGACGAGCAGATGGCTCATGCGGCAGAACGCTTCCCGATCAACACCCCGATGAACAAGGAAGAGTACTACTACAGGTCAATCTTCGAGGAGCATTTCCCTAGCGCAAGCGCAGCACGCAGCGTGCCTCACGAGGCCAGCGTGGCATGCTCTACCGCGATCGCTCTCGAGTGGGACGCAGCATGGAAGGGCCAGAACGAGCCTAGCGGCCGTGCTATCAAGGGCGTGCACGAGCAGTCTTACAAATAGAAAAACGAAGAACTTAACAAGTATAAACGACAATGCAGACACTCATCGAAAGCCGTGATTCGGTCAACAATTGGATGGAACGCTACGGCGTCCGGTTCGGAGTCTATAAGAACGGAATCTTCAACGAGCAGATTTTCCCTTTTGACTCCATCCCCAGAACCATTTCCCACAAGGACTGGCAGATGCTCGAAGCCGGTCTCATCCAGAGGGTGAAGGCTCTTAATGCGTTCCTCTGGGACATCTATCACGAGAAGAATATCATCAAGGACGGCGTTGTCCCTGAGGAGTTCGTCTATGCTTCAAAGGGCTATATGCCCGAGTGCGAGTCAGTCGATCCTACCTGCAAGGTCTATTCCCACATCAGCGGAATAGACCTTGTCGAGGGTAAGGATGGCAACTGGTTCATACTCGAGGATAATCTCCGAATCCCCTCAGGAGCATCCTATCCTCTTATTGCCAGGGAGATTACCCGCAAGGTCTCTCCGACGACCTTCATCGACAACAGCGTCGCCGATAACCGTGACTATGCCGATATCCTCAAGGATATGATGGACAACATGAACGGTGGACGAGGCATCAATGTCATCCTGACCCCAGGAAGATACAACTCTGCTTTCTTCGAGCACAGCTACCTTGCCGAGAAGACTGGTGCGGTGCTGGCTTTCCCTGGTGACATGATGGTCGAGGACGACATCGTATACTATACAGGTATCTACAAGGAAAAGGTACGCGTCGGTGCAATCTACCGCAGGGTGAGCGACGAATACATGGACCCTATGGCTTTCGAGGCAAGTTCTCTACTCGGCGTTCCTAATCTCTTCCAGGCTTATAAGAAAGGTACTGTTGCCGTACTCAACGGCTTCGGAAACGGAGTCGCAGACGACAAGGGCATCTATTATTTCGTTCCAAAGATGGTGAAATACTATCTCGGTGAGGAACCTATACTCCACAATGCTCCGACCTACCTTCCATATTATAAGGAAGACTACGACTACATCCTTGCAAACATCTCCAAGCTCGTCATCAAGGACGTAAGCGAGGCCGGCGGATATGGAGTCGTATTCGGTAGGGACCTCACTCCTGAGAAGCTCGAAGAGCTCAAGACCCTCATCGTCGAGCAGCCACGTCGTTGGATTGCCCAGGAGGTGATCGACTTCAAGGATCTCGAGATTCTCGAAGGCGATACCAAGGTATGGCGTAAAGCTGACCTCAGGGCTTTCGTGGTGACCGGAGGCAAGAGCGAGGACGGTACTCCTGCCGTCAAGGTATGGAAGAGTGGACTCACGAGATTCTCGAGGAATCCGAACTCCTTCGTGGTGAATTCCAGCCAGGGTGGCGGATTCAAGGATACATGGGTGATGAACAAATAGACTATAACGATGGAAAAACTCATACTTTCTCCCGCTAAGGGAAACAGCCTCTATTGGCTTGGACGTTACACTGAAAGGATCTACCTCTGTCTCCACCTGCTCCGCAAGTGCTACGACATGATGATCGACGGGGACTCAGACGAGTACTCGCGCTATATCGAGAAGATTGGCAATTTCGTCGTATATGGCGACGAGGGGGCAATCAGAAGAGGCCTCATCAACGATGCTACCAATCCTGCTGCTCTGATCTCATGCATCGAGTGCGCCAATGACAACGCTCTCGTAGTGAGGGAGGAGATTACCTCCCATACGCTCGGATATGTTCAGCTCTGTCTCGAAGCTCTCAGAAAATCCAGCAAGAACGATAGCGAACCTAACGTGGATTTCCTCCAGACACTTACTGACTGGATACTCGCTTTCTGGGGCTCGGTCGAGGAGAGAGTCTACGATGAGCGCGTCAAGACCCTGCTGAAGATAGGAAAGCTCGTCGAGCATATTGACATGAACATAAGGTTCGGATACAAGTTCTACAGGATAGAAGAGGCTCTCATGACGCTCTCATTCTATCGAAAGTTACAGCCTAACGCCTTCAACCCAGATGCCTTCGACGATCTGAAGGCCCTTCTTGTGGAAGGAATGTACGAGCCTGAGAACGTGATTTACACCAACAAGGTACTGTCAATTCTCGGGAATCTCGTAACTTTGTAATTGATGAAGACTTTCCTTTACTCATACGAGTCCAAGGCAAGTTTCTCCAGACCGGTCACGGCGCACAGCTTCCTTCTCAGGGCTGTCCCTTACGACGATGACGTACAGACTCTCGTCGAATCATCGGTGGAGATAAGCTCAGGACCATGCTTGCTTTCGACCTCCACGGACGTGTGGGGGTCGGAACTGGTGTATGGGCATATCGCGGAAGCGCACGCGGAGTTCTCCTATGTGAGCAAGGGAAAGATAGTCGTCAGCGGTGGCCGCCGAAAGGAAGAGAGGCCTTCTCCGGTGTTCTCGCTGCCATCGTCACTCGCATCTTATGAGCCTTCGATGGCGCCTTTGCTTAGGGACGAATCCGCTAAGTCGGCTGCGATGGAGATGGCATTGGCGGTGAAGGAGAGGATTTCTTATGTTCCGGGATCGACAGGCAATGCCACCACCGCCATGCAGGCCTATTCCCAGTCCTGCGGAGTGTGCCAGGACTTTTCCCACATCCTGATCGCACTCTGTCGCCACATCGGCATCCCAGCCCGCTATGTCTGCGGCTTCTATGAAGGAGAAGGGGAGACGCATGCGTGGGTGGAGATATGGTCCGATGGAGAATGGGTCGGAATCGATCCTACCGCCGGACGACTCTGTGACGACAGGTATATCGCGCTCGGAAGGGGAAGGGACGCAGCTGACTGTCCGGTCAACCGTGGCCTTTTCACCGGGATAGTGACCCAGTCAACCCAGACCGTGGTCAAGGTAAAACAGATAAATGAAGATGGTAAAGACAATATTTGAGACCTCCATGCCAGTTGACGAGAAATTCTCGATCAAGAAGCACGTCATCAGGCATGGTGAGGGAAAGAAACGCATCTGCATAGTCACTGGAACCCATGGTGACGAGCTGGAAGGACAGTACATCTGCTTCCAGCTGCAGCATGAAATAATGAAGGAACTCGAATTCCTCGACGGTACCTTGGAGGTATATCCTGCCCTGAATCCTATGGGCATTGATTCGATCACCCGCGGAATACCGAACTTCGACCTGGATATGAACCGTATTTTCCCCGGAGATCCGGACGGAACGATGGCAGAGCAGGCTGCGGCTGCGGTGGTTGAGGACCTCAAGGGCGCGGACATGGTCATCGACATCCATTCCAGCAACATCTTCCTTCGCGAGGTTCCGCAGGTGAGAATCAGCGAACAGACAGCAGATATGCTCGTCCCTATGGCCCGTCACCTCAATCTTTCCTTCATCTGGGTTCATGCCGCTGCCACCGTGCTTGAGTCGACGCTCGCACATTCTCTCAATTCCATCGGTACTCCGACCTTGGTCGTGGAACTCGGCGTGGGTATGAGAATCAACCATTACTATGGCAGGAAGATTACGCTCGGCATCAAGAATCTGATGCGCAACATGGGCATGTGGAAGGGCGACATAGACATGAACGAAATTTCGGATCCTATAATCTCTACCGGAGATCAGGTCAACTTCGTCAATGCTCCGGCTTCCGGAATTTTCTCGACTGAGACCCATAACAACAGGATAGTCGAGGAAGGGGACAGCCTCGGCCAGATTATCAGTCCGCTCACCGGAGAGGTCATCGAGGATATCAAGTCGCCTTGTAGAGGTTATCTTTTCACGATAAGGGCATATCCGGTCTGCTACGAAGGCTCGTTGCTCGCACGTATTCACCGCTTGTAGGATAAGGAAATGAAGAAGGAGATACTTTTCAGCATGGAGTCGCCATACCGCGACACATTCAGGATATGGGGATACCGTTTCGGCTCAGGAAAGAAGAGCCTGGCCGTGATCGGCGCTCTCAGGGGTGATGAGGTGCATCAGCAGCTCGTATGTGCGGAGCTGATCTCGAGACTCCGGGTGATGGAAGAGCAGGGACATCTGATTCCAGGCCATGAGATACTCGTCGTGCCTTCTGCGAATCCTTTCTCGACCAACATTGAGAAGCGTTTCTGGGCCATGGACAACACCGACATCAACAGGATGTTCCCTGGATATGATCTTGGTGAAACCACCCAGAGAATAGCTTCCGGACTTTTCGAAGCCATCAAGGACTACGCTTACGGCGTCCAGATGGCAAGTTCATATATGCCGGGAGATTTCATCCCTCATGTGAGGCTGATGAAGACGGGCTTGGAAGACCTGGAGACGGCGAAGCTGTTCGGAATGCCATATGTGGCGATTCGCGATCCTAAGCCTTTCGACACAACGACGCTCAACTACAACTGGCAGATATGGAATGCCAAGGCTTACTCAATCTACGGCGGGCAGAACGATGACGTTAGCATGGCCAGCACGAAGTCCGTGGTCAGCACGCTTTTGAAGTTCATCTTCAAGATAGGTCTGGCGGACATCTCGTCCGATGCGTCAAAGCCTTCATTCGATTCGGTCGTGTTCAATGAGAACACGCTGATCACTCTCAAGGCTCCTGCGGCTGGTGTTTTCCGAAAGAAGGTTGGCGCCGGCACTGAGGTACATACGGGTCAGGTGATAGCCAGAATCGTGGATCCATACGAAGGCACTGTGCTTGATAGTCTCGCGTCCCCTTGCGACGGAGTCGTGTTCTATGCGCTGAACAAACCTCTCGCGCTGCTCAACGTCCCTCTGTTCAGAATCAGACCGTTCTGACCAGAATGGTCGGCATTTGTGTGTGGTGATTCTGCTAATTATTCTTACATTTGGAAATTAGAAACAATAACACAAACTAGATATGGTGGATTTTAATTTCTATGCACCTACTGAGGTGGTATTCGGCAAGAAGTCTGAGGACAAGGTTGCCGAGATGGTAAAGAAATATGGCGGTACAAAGGTACTCCTTCATTATGGCGGACAGAGCGCTATCCGTTCTGGTCTCCTCGATAAGGTAAAGAAGAATCTCGATGATGCTGGCATCCCTTACGTTGCTCTCGGCGGCGTAGTTCCTAACCCACACCTTGCTCTCGTACACGAAGGTATCGAGCTCTGCAAGAAGGAAGCCGTTGACTTCTGCCTCGCAGTAGGTGGCGGTTCAGTCATCGATTCTCTCAAGGGTATCGCAATGGGATACTACTATGAGGGTGATGTCTGGGAGATCTATGCTACCGGTAAGCCTATCCAGAAGGCTCTTCCTGTAGGTTGCGTCCTCACCATTCCTGCAGCTGGCTCAGAGATGTCAAGCGACTCAGTCGTTACCAACGAGGACGGTCTCCTCAAGAAGGGATACGGAAGCAACCATCTCCGTTGCAAGTTCGCTATCATGAACCCAGAGAGGACTTACACTCTTCCTGCATGGCAGACTGCATGCGGTGCTACCGACATCATGATGCACACCATGGAGCGTTACTTCTCTATCGAGGACGACATGGACGTTACCGACCGTATCGCAGAGTCTATCCTCATCTCAGTCAAGGAGGCAGCTCCAGCAGCTCTTGCTAATCCTACCGACTACCATGCACGCGCACAGATTATGTGGGCAGGTAGCCTTGCACATAATGACCTTACCGGTTGCGGTACCATCGGTGACTGGGCAACACATCACCTCGAGCACGAGCTCAGCGGTATGTTCGATGTCTCTCACGGTGCGGGTCTCGCAGCTGTATGGGGCAGCTGGGCACGTTACACCCGTAGCCAGAATATGGGCCGTTTCGCACGCTTCGCAAAGAACGTCATGGGCGTCAATACTGACGGCATGAGCGCAGAGGAGGCAGCAGAGGCAGGTATCCAGGCAATGGAGGCGTTCTACCACTCAATCGGCATGCCTACCAGCATCCACGAACTTCTCGGCAAGGAAATCACTGACGAGCAGATCGCAGAGATGGCAGACAAGGCAAGCAACTATGGCAGGAAGACCCTCGGCGCCCTAAAGGTTCTCGAGCGTCAGGACATGGTGAACATCTACACTCTCGCAAAGTAATTTGTCAGATACAGCCCTGAGAATCCTGATTCTCGGGGCTTTTTAAATGAAAAGAGGCCGCTCCCCGAAGGGAACGGCCTCTTGCCTTTTAAGAATTTCGTTTTATTTGGTGAGTTTCTTTGCGGCCTTGAGGAGCTTCTTGCTTGGAACATCCTTGCTGTCGGCAGGAACGAGGAACCACTTTACGGTGTACTCAAGAGCCTGACCCGGCTGGAGGGTGGTGTATGCGCCCTGGCTCTCGATCTCGATGAAGGTCTTGCCCTCGTTGACATAAACCTGAATCTCCGCCTCGCCTGGAGCAGGCTGGGTTGAGATGATGTCAGGGAACTGCTTTACGAAGAGGAGACCGTTGTTCGCATATGCGAGCCAGCCTCTTCCGTCAGCGTTGGTCTTTCGGTTTGCAGGCTTCTCGTCGAAGGCATACCATGACGCACCGTACTTCGAAACGAAAGGAATGAGCTCGCCCTGAGCTGCCTCGATGCTCTTAGGAACAGCCTCGAAGAAGATGAGACCGTTACCAGGAACACGGGTGATCTCCCAAGGAGCTACCTGCCTTGCCTTGTCAGCACGGTTGATGATTGAGTATGTGATGGCGATGGAGTTGTCGGTAGCATCGGTCTTGAAGGTCTTCTTGATCTGGTACTGATACTTCTCTGAAAGCTTACTGGTCATCACGAGAGCGTCGCCCTGCTTCTCCACGCTGTATGGCAATCTGTCATACTCTGCTACAGGAGGCCAGTTCCACTCTGCCTGAGGGCTGGTCCAGAATGTGCTGCCGAACTGGTTGAAACCCTTGAGCTCCGACATCACTTCCTTGCCGTCATACTTGAAGGACATGACCTTCGCACCCTGACCTGCATCGACTACCATGGTAAGCTTGCCTACCTCGAGGGTATATGGATCAGGTTCTGGTGCAGGCATTCTCATCATGCCAGGCTGCGCGTTAGCTGCGAGCGCTGCGAATGCCATTGCTGAGCAAATAATGAACTTTTTCATTTATCTATTAGTGTTTTGGTTGTTTATTCCCGATTAGAGCACCTTGTAGTCGAAGGCCTTCACGGTTGCGCCCTCGCTTACGAGCACTGAAGGACGGAGAGCGAAGAAGCCCTTGTAGACATTGTGATGGTATTCAGATACGTCAACGCCTTCCTCAACTACGTTCCACTCCTTGCCGTCGAGGCTCTTGTAGGTGGTGACCTTGTTGTGGTCGTTCACGATGCGGAGGAAGAAATGGCTATCCTCAGCCTGTACGCCTACGTAAGCATCCTCGTTGTAGAAAAGGTAGAGGCCTGCCTTTGCTCCCTCAGCGCACTCGTACTCAGCGCATACCTCGTAAGCCCTGTCGACTGCGGTGATGGTCCAGAGCTCGCCACCTTCGAAGCCTGGTTCCCACTTAGCCCACATGATAGGGTTGTGGAAGTCGCGGAGGTTTGCGAACTGTACGCTGCCCTCAACGTCCTCTTCGAAGTCGAGACCTGGGTCAGCAAGCATAGGCCAACCATCCTCGGTCCATATGACGCTCTCGATGATCGAGGTACGTCCGAGAGTATGGTAGCTGTTCCTATATGAATGGTATACGATGTACCAGTTGCCTTCTGCGTCGTCGAAGATGGTTCCATGACCCTTTGACCACCACTCCTCGTCAGCTGAGTAGGTGTGTACCATGGGGTTGTATGGGCTGTTCTCCCATGGGCCGAGAGCCGAGGTGCTGCGTGCTACCACTACCATGTGGCTGGTAGGAGGGCCTGCGGTACCACCTTCTGCGGTGATGAGATACCAGTAGTCTCCGTGCTGCACGAGCTTCGGTGACTCGAGCCATACGCCTTCGGTCTCCCAGTCTGAAGGAAAGTCCCAACCGTCATAGACCTTCTGGTTAGGGCCTGCAGTAGCAAGGCCGTCGTCGGTGAGCTCTACCATGTGACCGTTGTTGGTGTAGAGGTAGTGCTTGCCGTTCTCTGCGAGAACATGACCAGGGTCGATTCCGCGTACGTTGATGAGGATAGGGTCGCTCCATGGACCATGAGGGTCATCGGCCATCACCACGAAGTTCTGGCCGCTGCTGGTAGGGTAGTAGATGTAGAACTTCTCTCCCACCTTGCAGATCTCAGGTGCGTAGATCGAATAAGGCTGATCCTGGACGGCGCGTGAGATAGGCTCCCAGTTGACGAGGTCAGTAGAGTGCCATACGAGGAGGCCAGGATAGTAAGTGAACGATGAATGGGTCATGTAGAAGTCCTCTCCGTCGCGCATGATGCTTGGGTCAGGATAGTCACCTGGGAAGACGATCTTCTTCATGGTTGCCTGCTGCTCACTGCTGCCGCAGCTGACCGCGAAGAGAGCGGCCACTGCGACTGCGATAACTGTTATGATTCTTTTCATTTAGTGTATTTGGTTGTTGCGGCTTTACTGCCGCGGTTTGCCTATCTGCTACTTGAATACCTTCTGAGCGAACTCGTAGAGGCTGCGGCGCCAGCTCTGCCACTCGTGTGCAGTGCCCTCAGAAACGTAGAAAGCGGTGTTCATGCCGGTCTTTCCAAGCTCTGCGGTGGTCACGCGAGGGTCGGTTCCCCTAGGGTTCTCGAGCTCACGGCTACCATAGCTGATGAATACGAGCTTGTTGTTCTCGCGGAAACCTGGTGCGTTCTCAACGTCCTCGACAGAGATTGCTCCGCCACTGAACATGCCGATCCATGAGAAGGTCTTAGGATTGGTGAGAGAGATGGCGCGGGTCTGCATTCCACCCATTGAGAGGCCTGCAAGTGCGCGGTGCTTGCTGTCAGCGATGACGCGGTAGTTCTTCTCTACCATAGGGATGATGTCCTTGATGAGGATGTCACCGAATGCACCTGCTGAGAGAGGGCGTGGACCCTGCTGCTGAGGACGTGCCTGTGGCTGACCCTGAGGACGTGGCTGAGGAGCCGGACGTGGGTTGTTAGGGCCATAGACTGCGAGACCGTTGTCCATGACGATGATGAAAGGAACAGCCTTACCCTCTGCGATGAGGTTATCCATGATGATACCGGTGTGACCCTGGCCAGGCCAGCCGTACTCGCTCTCTCCCATACCATGCTGGAGGTAGAGAACCGGATATTTCTTCTTGCTCTGGTCGTATCCTGCAGGAGTGTAAACATAGCAGTGACGCATTGAACCGGTAACGCTTGACCAATAGTAAACCTCGCTTACCTTACCCTGAGGTACGTTCTTCACCTGGTAGAAGTCCTGATCTGGTGCAGGGATGTCGATACCGCTGCCCCAACGGCTAGCTCCATAGTACATGAGGCTACCTGGATCTGGAACTGAAGCACCATCGATATTGAGCTGATAGTAGTGGAATCCTACGTCCTGAGGAGCTGAGTCGCCGGTCCATACGCCGTTCTCGTCCTTGGTCATCTCGTACTTTACGCCTCCGATGTCGAGCTTTACGCTGAGAGCCTCAGGTGCGAGGATCTGGGCGCGAACCATGCGCTGTGAGTTCACCATCGGATACTGATGGCCTTCCTGATTTGTTGCAGCCGGTTTCCAGTCGTTGGCTACCTGTGCTGATGCAGCAAGTGCTGCGAGTGACATAGTCACGCTTAAGATTAACTTTTTCATGTGGTTATGGTTTTCTGTTGTCTGTTCTTCCTTATGCGAATTACGCAACATACAAATTTAATAAATTTGTCCGGGATTATTCCCAAGAAATCCTCCTCGCTTCTTAAAAAACTCTATTTGCTATCCAAAAATACTCCCATAGCTTCTCATAAATACTATACTTGGTTTTCAAAAATCTCTGCTTGCTTCTCAAAAAATCTCTCCTTGGTTTTCAAAAAACTTTTGTCGGATCTGCTGAAGGACAGTGGTTGTGTTGCCGTTTAGTGCGTGGCGGCTAAGTCATTATTAGACAGCTATTTAAGCCAAATTAGGAGGTCAGTTTTTGCCTACCTGTTTGAGTATATCTAATTAATTATCAGGAAGTTAACTGCCACGACTTTTGTGTCGTCCTGAAAAAAGTTTACCAAAAACCGCTACTTTTTATGGAAGCAAAGTGCTGTCGGGCGATGCAGCAAGCCCAGAAAAGGATGCTGTGTGCCCTTACAAAGATGTAGCGGGCCATACAAAGATGCAGCGTACCCAGACAAGGATGCTGCGTGAGTATTTTTAGCGAAGTGCCTATCGCGAGCCTCACCCGCCGCTACGGATACGGTTAAGAAACTCTGGATGAATTACTGGCGTACCAATGCCGACCGGTGACGGCTGAGGCGAAAAGATACTTTTGCTACCGCTTTCGCATGTTGCGAAATATGCGACGGACTTCTTCGATGTCCAGATGAAGAAATCGGGCAATCTGCGTTTGATTCGCAGAAGTATTTTTAACGAAAGCCCTAATGAGGATGACATATTCCTGTTCAGATACATCATTGAAGGCGCGCTTCATTTTTCTCCATCCCAATTTCCCTGCTACACGTATCATCTCAACGTAAGCGACATGATTGTCTGTGCCGTCATTCTCTGTCAGATCATATTCGCTTCCCGAGTTCGAATCCATGGCAATAAGCAATTTGTCCAGGCCTCCAAACATCTTGAGAATATACTCGTGCCTTATGAATGAATATTCGTGAATGATGAAATCCGTGAGTTGTTCTGACTCGTTAGCAGACAGGTCAGAAAATATTTTCCGTAATGTCTGATATTCAAGATGATGCCCCGACTTATGGAAAGCTTTCACTGTATCGACCGCTCTTCTCATCTTTCGGCTTGCGCTTGAAAGACGCAATTTGTCTGAAAATGGATATTTGTTTCCGTCTGCATACGATATGAATGTCCAGCGGTCATCTGCGCCATGATCAACCAATCGCTTTACGACGGGATTGTTGCCAAGATAGTTGACCGCTGTCATCTTGTCTTTCAATCGCAGTTTCTGAGCTGCCCCATATGGTTTGCTGAACAGTGGTCCATGGCGATTGCAGCTCCTGTTGTAGGATAGCGTGAATACAGATGTGACTTGCCCGATGAAGCTCGATTGATCCAAGAGGGTCTCGGACTCCAAAAGCCAATGGATGTGATTAAACATTATGGTCAGTTGGACGGCCTTCACCCTGTACTTTGACGCTTGAATTGAAGCTATGGTGTAATATACCAACCTATCAATTCTGCTATAAAAAATAGTTCCACAGTCAACAGAACGTTGGTAGATGTGTTCGAGAGCATCTTTCCTGAAATGTCTTTTTTTCATGATGCAGGTAACGCGTGGTGGCGCAAGGCAAAATTAACACAGACCGGCAAAGTATCTATGGACACTGTTGGAGAACGAGTTATTCTTTCATTTTTTTGCAGCGTTTTAATAAATTCGGAGCGCAAAAAAGTATTTTTGCAGATACCAAGGAAAAATTACGGGAACAATTTCGACGGAAAACTTTAAATATTTCATGACAGATACGCGAAGACATATGAACATGGCGGCTATCAAGGGCAAGGATACAAAGCCTGAGATAGTGGTAAGACATGAACTATGGAGGCGCGGATTCCGATACAGGATGAATGTAAGGCGTCTTCCCGGATCCCCTGATATCGTGCTGGCCAAATATCGTACGGTCATATTCGTGAACGGCTGCTTCTGGCATGGTCATGATGGATGTTCTAAGTATACGGTTCCTAAGACAAACGTCTCATTCTGGGAGGAGAAGGTCAGGAGAAACAAGTCTCGCGATGCCGTTTCCGTAGCTAGACTCGAAGGACTCGGATGGTCGGTCATCACGATATGGGAATGCGAATTGGCAAAATCAAGGCTGGACGAGACTATCGCACGTGTCGAGGCGGGTATTCTGGAGGGAGAAGTCCGTTGGCACATGCGTCAGGCACGAAGAAAGGCAGACAGAGCTTTCGCTATCTCGGAAGATCGTGAAAGGCGGAAGATCAGAGCTGCCTGGGAGGCTGAACTTCGTGAGGAATTCTCTGTTTCAGTACCTGCCAGCGTCGCAAAACTGTCCAGAGATCTGTCGGTTAATGACGATTTCGGTGTAGAGTGATTTTTTGCCGTGGCAGATATATGTCTGATAATCTGTTGGATATATCAAAACGGGTGGGCAAAAAATGCCTACCCGTTTTGTCTTAATAAATTATCTAACAGTAAATTATCTGCAACGCGATATGTGTCGTCCAGGATGTTTGCCGACTGAAATCTGCTTTATCTATTGCAGGGATACTACAGGATCCTATTTGAGAATACTTGTGGGATCCTCTTCGGGGGAAATTCCTGAGTAATTGCCTGTAGGACCCTCTGCAGGAAAAACCGCCGTGGGAAAGCTACAGGAAAATCATCAGGATGACTAGGGCGATGAAGGCGAGGGCGGAGAGAATGACAGAGAGGTTGCTCTGTTTCTTCTGGTCGCCGAATCTGTTGATGTGACCTTTGAGAGGGTAGTCCCAGTCCTTTTCCTTGTTCTTGTCGTTGTCGTTTGCCATTATTCTGACTTTTTCACTATTCTGATCGACCCCTTCGAGGGAGATTCACCGTATTCTGTCACAAACGGCGAATCCTAATCTTCCTATCGACCCAGCTAACGCTAGTCCCATCCGAAAAACTCCCTCTAATCCAGGACCCAGCTTAGTCCTGTACAAAAGGAACCTTGGCGTCGTGGCAGAGGCGCTGGGTCGCAAAACGGCCACTCATGACGGCGCAAGGCATGCCTCCGCATATGGTCCACTGCCCGCCGACATAGAGATTCTTGAGCCCGGGGATGCGTCCGCTGTGGCTTGCCGTGCCTGCGAACGGGGTACGTATGAAACTCATATATGAGCCTTTGTAGCTGCCGCAACGCTTGTGGAAGCTCATCGGGGTCGTGATCTCGAGCACCTTCATCCTTCCGGCGAGCTGCGGGAACTTCTCCGCGAGCGCCTCGACGAGGGCCTCGGCCATCTTCTGCTTCTCCTCCCTGTAGCGGGCAATCGACTCCTTGTGGTAGCGCTTCCATGTCTCGAAATCGGCCTCATACTGCATCATGAGGCACTGGAACACGAAGTGGCCTTTTGGCGCGAAATGAGGTTCGTCTGCATAGTGGTGGAAAAGGACATGGTCATGGAACCTGCGTCCGATGCGGAAAGGCTTGACCTTGAGGATCACGGTCGGGTCGATGTCGCCCGGCTCACCCTCGCATCCGATATAGACGACGGTATTGCTGAAGATAGGGAAGTTCCTTCGGTCACGCAGGCGCGAGTGGAAGAATCCGTCCTCGAACTTGCCGTCGAGCATCTTGTCGAGAAGTAACTGAGGCGATACGCTAGAAATCACATAATCTGCCTCAAGGGTCTCTCCGCCACGGAGCTGGACTCCGACCGCCTTGCCGTCCTTGACGAGAATCTTCTCTACCGGAGCGACAGTGCGCACCTTTCCTCCGAGCTCGGCGTACTTGCGTTCCATCCTCTGCTCGAGAGCGAGCGAACCGCCTTCCGGAAGGTTTGTGTTGCCCTTCACAGCGTACCCGAGTATGTACAGCATCGCCTCTGCATAATAGCCCTTCGGGAAGTAGCAGTTCATCACGAATCGCAGGTCCTCGCTCTTGAAGCGGCGCGAATATTCCTCTATTGTGATGGTCGCGAACTTGCGGTGGATAGGGATGACCTTTCTCATGGACCAAACGAAGCGCAGCTTGTACCTCAGACTCGATATCTCCATCGGAACGTCTGCGTTCTGGAGCATGATTCCATACGCCTCGAGCGCGGATATGAACTCGTCGATGGCCTCCTGATCCTCCGGACCGAAAGAGAGCATCTCTGCGCGCAGCTTCTCCAGCTCGAGGTACATGTGGAACTTGCGACCGGATGGTGTATCGGTGGCGAAGAACGGGTCCAACGGCGTGGTCTTGATGTCCGGACCGAGGGCTCCTACCTGGCACCACACCTTGTAGAGATCCTGATAAGGGTCGGTTCCGAGCAGCCAGTGTATGCTGTTGTCAATGTGGAAACCCTGACGGTCCCAACCGGTACATTCGCCTCCGAGATTGACTGTGCTTTCGAGTATGAGTGTATCGAATCCGCTCTTTTGTGCATAGATTGCTGAGGTAAGACCGGAGATGCCGCCTCCGATTACGAGTACACGCTGTTTCACTGTCGTTAGATGTGGTTGGTTTCAGACACGAATATACGGATTAATTTCGTATCTTAGCGGAAACAAGGACACACTTGTGGCGGTCTGGTAGAAAATAGCAGAATAATAGGCTTAATAAGATATTTTTATAGAGATTGACCAACATAAACTATGGAAAAGAATAAGGAAATCACACGCAGGGACGCCATCAAGACGATGGGTGCCGCAGCCGCAGTCGTGGCGACCGGAGCAGTCGGAGTGGATGCTCTCGCAGCGGAAACCTCCGGAGGTGCGAATAGTGCCCCCGCAGACTCACTCAAGCTCAAGGTACTTCTCATCAACGGCAGTCCACGTCCGAAGGGAAACACATTCACCATGCTCTCCGAGATCGCAGCGCAGCTCGAGAAGAACGGCATCGCCAGCGAGATCGTGCAGATCGGAACAAAGCCGGTACGCGGTTGCATCGCATGTGGCCAGTGCGGAATGAAGAGGCTCGGCAAATGCGTTTTCGACGATGACATCTGCAACCAGATGATCGCGAAGATGGCAGAATCTGACGGTCTCATCGTAGGTTCTCCAGTCTATTACGGAACTCCGAACGGAACCGTACTCTCTCTTCTCCATAGGATGGGATATTCGGCAAGCTCAGTGATGCAGGGCAAGCCAGCCGCCGGTATCACAGTATGCCGCAGAGGTGGTGGCACAGCGGCCTTCCAGACTCTCCAGATGCCATTCCAGATGCTGAACATGCCGATCGTGACCTCACAGTATTGGAACATCGCGTATGGCTCAGGCCAAGGTGAGGTCACCCAGGACGAGGAAGGCATGCAGACCATGAGAACACTCGCCGACAACATGGCTTATCTTCTCAAGCAGATGGCTACTGGAACCGCCCAGAAGCCTCAGCGTGAGCGTGGCAAATTCACTAACTTCATCCGATAATGCTCAAGGCTGTAATCTTTGATTTCGACGGAACCCTAGCGGACACTGCGCCTGCCATCGTAGCGACGATGAAGCACACTTTCCGCGAGATGGGACTCCCAGAACCCGAGGAGGATCTCATCAAATCGACCATAGGCCTACCTCTGGAGGGTTGTTGCCGTATTTCCGGCAATCTCGATGAGGCTCAGGTCGAGGTGGCCACCAAGGTCTACCGTAGGATATTCAATGACTATGCAGCGACCCATACGAAAGTGTACCCAGGCGTCGTGGACACCATGAACGCTCTCGCCGCCAAGGGACTCAGGCTTGCGATTGCGACCAGCCGCGGACCGAATTCGCTTGACCTCGTGCTCAGCACCAATTCCATAGATGTGGTGTTCGAGACCCGAGTCACCGGCCATGACGGATATGCTCCGAAACCAGCTCCGGACATGGTGCTCGTGCTGCTCGAACGCATGGGGTTGTCAGCGGATGAGGCTCTTGTCGTCGGTGACACAACCTTCGATATCGAGATGGGAAACGGCGCGAAATGCCGCACCTGTGCGGTGACCTACGGTAACCATGACCTCGAGAAACTGCTGACCGCGAATCCTACCTACCATATCGATTCGATGCCGCAGCTGCTTGACATTCCGGAGGTGGCGGAGGTCGTACGCGGCAGGTGAGAACGGGTGTTATGGACATCGGAAGACCGGAGTCCGGATTGAAATGCAGATTGAAAATGGAAAGAAAGATCATAGGAATAGGCGAGACCGTGCTCGACGTCATCTTCAGGAATGACCAGCCCCAGTCGGCAACTCCAGGTGGCTCGACCTTCAATTCGATGATTTCCCTCGGAAGGGTAGTGCGCAAGGCCTGCCCGGAGGTGAAGATTCTGATGGTGACCGAAGTCGGAGACGACCATATCGGCCATATAGTCACAGATTTCATGGAACAGAACGGAGTCGGAACGGAGGCCGTGACCCGCAATCCGGGTACCCAGACCCATGTTTCCATGGCTTTCCTCGACGATGACAACAACGCCCAGTACGAGTTTTATAAGGACCATGCGAGCGCATCTCTTTCTCCGGAGAAGGTGTTGCTGGTGGAGTTTTCCAAGGATGATCTCGTGCTCTTCGGCTCCTTCTTCGCCATCAATCCGAAGATTCGCGCCTTCACCAAGGCTCTGCTCGAAGCTGCGCGCAAGGCTGGCGCAACCATTTACTACGACATCAACTTCCGCAAGAGCCATGTTCATGAGATTCCTGTGGTCATGGAGAACATACGCGAAAATTGCCGTCTGAGCGACGTGGTGCGCGGTTCGGACGAGGATTTCGGATATCTTTTCGGCACTACCGACCCATGCGAGATCTATCATAGGCATATCTCCGAGCTCTGCCCGAACTTCATATGCACCTGCGGTTTCCGTCCGGTGCACGTGTTCATGCCCGGATACCATGAGACTTTCCCTGTCCCGGAGGTCGAGACCGTCTCAACCATTGGCGCGGGAGACAATTTCAATGCAGGCTTTCTCTTCGGGCTGCTTCGTGCTGGCCTTGATGCGGACGGCAAACATGATGCGGACGGCGGGCGGCTTGAAAACCCTTCAGGAAAGCTTTCGGCGGCCGTTTTGCCCGAGCTTATCGGCCTTGCGGGTCGTTTCTCCGCTAACGTGTGCGCAAGCATCAACAACAATGTTGATGAAAATTTCGTAGACTCTTTGATATAGAAAATAAGCAGCTATGGGCCTTGCGCTACGCATTGTAGGCGCATGTCCGCGTCCTACCTGGAACGCCACTTCACATAAGATTTCCACTGGTCATCGACTATCCCGTCCGGCAGAATCGTGCCTGGGAAGCAGTCGATGACCATTTTCTTTTCAGATGGCTTCCAGTTCGCACATATCCTTCCGTCGAATGCGACCACCGGCTGGAAGATTCCGCTGTTGTTGTGGGCGCGGTGGGAAAGCGCCGGGTCGAGGACGATGTCGCGGCTCTTATAGCCGATGAGATATTCGTCGTACGGTGGTATGAGCAGTGCGCAGCCCTTTCTGAAGCCTCTGCTGCGGCAGCTCTCGTGGATATGGAATTCTCTACCTCCATGGCGCTCTGTCCTGAGCTCATCTTCGATCATGCCCATACCCCTGCGACAGTCGCTGCTGTTCAGACCTGACCACCAGAGGAAGTCCTCGAAAGTGGCAGGGGAATGGCTCTGGAAGTACTTCCGTGTCAGTTTTCGCAGGGATTCATCCCTGTCGATCTTCTCCGGACGAGGCCCGACCTTCGTCTCGCTGAGCGAATAGGTCGCCTTCGAAGGATGCAGGTCTCCGCTGCATAGGACTCCGCTGAGCTCGGCCATCCTGATGTGGTAGGAAAGCCTGTGATCATCCATGGTGATCCCGTCCGCCGCGAGAGCTTCGACATAGTCATCCTTGGTCGCGCTGCTGATCTCTGCGGTCTTGCGCTCCAGAATCTCCCTGACCATGCGGACTTCATCTTCGGGGAGGGAAATGTGGTTTGCGCTCATCCATCCCTTGATTACCCTGATCGCCTTGTCGGCGCAGAGGTCTAGCATCCACCAGTAATCATCACCCGAAACGAGCTGCCATGTGCCTCTTAGAAGATGCAGGCGTATGATTCGGCCCTCGTCGAAATCCTTCCTGAAGGCCGCCAGGGACGGTTTTCTGGTCCTCATGGACACAGCCCACCTCATCATTCTGTACTCCTGCGCCTGCATCGCGCCGAAATGGGACACGAGCTCGGCAGGGGAGTCGAAGCGGGGACAGATGAGCTGCTGGCTGAGAAGCCTGGTGGAGATGGGATTCATCGGCATGAATGATTTCTGCAAATTTAACAATATATTTGCTGAAGGCTCCTTCGGAGAGGCTTAAACTTTCTGCCTTTCCGGATGTCAAATAAGCATTGAACAATCAATCACACGTAATATGAAGAAATTTGCAGTCCTCGCATCGGCCCTCTGCCTTGCAGTTGCAGCCAATGCCCAGGTGAAGGAAGATTTCGTTCCTTCGTCAACAGTCCAGTCAGGAAAGCAGTATCCTGCAGTGAATTCTGAGAGATGTGTCAGAGTCAAGGTCAACGCTCCCGACGCACACTCGGTCAAACTCGATATCGGCGGAAAGCAGTATGACCTCGCCAAGGGTGAGGACGGCCAGTGGATAGGCGAGTCAGGACCTCAGGACGAGGGATTCCACTACTACAACCTCGTGATCGACGGCGCCGCATGCCCTGATCCTACCGCTCTCTACTACTATGGCTCAGGTCATTGGACCAGCGGAGTCGAAGTTCCTGCCTATGACGGTGATTTCTTCGCAGTGAAGAATGTTCCTCAGGGTCAGATCCGTGAGCTCTACTATTGGTCAGAGGTCACCCAGGCGATGCGCCATTGCTTCGTCTACACTCCTGCCGAGTATGAGTATCTCTATACCAAGCGCTATCCGGTTCTCTACATCCAGCACGGTGGCGGTGAGAACGAGTACGGCTGGGCTTCGCAGGGAAAGACTGCACAGATCATGGACAACCTCATCGCAGAGGGCAATGCAGTTCCATTCATCGTCGTGATGGAGTGCAGCGATGCTCAGCTTCCTGGCGCACAGGCCGGCTTCGGCGCTCCTCAGGGTGGCAGACCTCAGGGTGCACCTCAGGGTGGCAGGCCTCAGGGCGGCTTCGGCGGCTTCAACATGGCAGCGATGTTCTCTACCTATGACAGGGTCATGGCAGAGGATCTCATCCCATACATCGACAAGAACTTCAGGACTGTGGCAGACAATGCACACCGTGCCATGGCGGGCCTTTCAATGGGAGGCATGTGCACCAAGGCCATCACTCTCAACCATCCTGAGCTCTTCTCAAACATCGGTATCTTCAGCGGCGGAACCATCACCGTTGCAGATGCAGACAATACTCCAGGCTTCAGGGAGACCAACAAGCTTGTCTTCGTCGGCTTCGGCAGCACTGAGCTCGAGCATCGCGTACCTGGCTTCGGCGACGGTACCGATCCTAAGGATGAGACAGCTGAGGTCAAGGAGTCAGGCGTGAACGCACACTTCTACGTCTCTCCAGGCACCGCCCATGAGTGGCTTACCTGGCGTCGTTGCCTCTACCAGTTCGCTCAGCTTCTCTTCAAGTAGTAGCAGGAGACTCTCCTTGAGTATCAGCGAGGATTCTCAAGCAGCAGAGATTATTCTCCAATAGCAGAAAGGATGTACGGCTGCCTCTCGAAGGCAGCACCCTGACCGATGTCGGCTTTCCGGCAGTCGCGATGGGTCCGGCGGGAAGAGCCAGAAATGGCCATTAGCCGGCGCGCATCCTTTTTTGTGTCCGAACCATTGCTATTTGGCAAGCAGACTCGTGCTGTTCATGTTAGGCCTTTACCGCTCCTGCCGCCCGGCGCGATCAGATGTTGATGGTCATGAGCTCGTCGATGTCGGTGAGATAGTTCGGGGTGCGGTGGTCGCTCTTGACCTTCCATTTCTCATCCTTGCCGCCCTCGACGGCGAGCCTGATGGTCTTTACCCCATAGCGGTGGTTGAGCATGTCCATCGCACGTGACAGCTCGACCCGCTCGGCGCGCTGTGGCACCGGATCGAACAGGTCCTGCTGCACCGCGCCGCACTCTATGTCCCCGAGTATGACGCCGGCTTTCTTGTACATGATTCCCGGTCTGTAGATGCTGTCCACGAGCTTCATCGCAGCCTCGGTGATCTCCACGGTGTCGGAGGATGCGACGGCCAGCTTCATCGTGCGTATTCCGGAATACTGCTCGAGGTCGTCGCGGAATCGGTTGCTGGTCGCGAACACCGTGACCGACGCTGCGGATGACAGCTGGCCACGGAGGGTGTTCGCGCAACTGCCGGCAAAGCTTGCGACCGCCGCCTTGAGCTGCTCCTTGTCGCTGATCATCTCGCCGAAGCTCCTGCTGGTGGTGACGCTCTGACGCCGGATGATCTCGGCCGTGTCTATGCATGGATGGCCGTTCAGCTCCATCCAGGTCTGCACTCCAGGCTTGGTAAGATGCTTGCGTACCCATTCTCCGGGCATGTCTGCGAATTGGAGCGTGCCTGTGATCCCGAGCGCATTGAGTTTCTCCAGAGTATGCCGTCCTATGCCCCACACATCCTTCAGTTCGAACAGCGAAAGTGCCTTCCTGCGCTTCTCCTCGCTGTCTATCATGCACACTGACCTGTATCCACTGTAGTTCTTCGCGAACTTGCTTGCAACCTTCGCGAGCGTCTTGGTGCGCGCTATGCCGACGCTCACGGGGATGTCGGTCCACAGCTTGATTCGCTGGACCATCTCGCGCATGTATTCCTCCAGGTCATAGTACTTCTCATATCCATCCAGATAGAGGAACTGCTCGTCGATGCTGTATGCCTCGGAACGTGCCACGCTGCGGCGCATGATGCTCTGCACTCTCTTGGACATGGCCGCATAGAGCATGATGTTGCCCGAGAACACGGCCACATGGTTGCGCTCGATTATGTCCTTGACCTCGAAATAGGGCGCACCACGTCTTATCCCGAGTGCCTTGGCTTCGCGGGTCAGTGCGACTATGTTTCCGTCATTGGAACTGAGGACGCATACGGGCTTGCCCTGGAGGCCGGGATGGAAGACCTTCTCCACCGATGCGAAGAAGGTATTGCAATCGGCTAGAGCTATCACTTCTGTTCCCTCGCTTTGTGGATGATGTAGGTTACGGTTCCCCAGATGCTGAATTCGTCTTCCTGGGTGATCTCCCTGCGGCTGAATTCGGGATTCGCAGGCACGAGCCAGGCCTTTCCACCTTCACGGACGAAGTGCTTGAGCGTGTATTCTCCATTTATCTCGCACACCGCGATCTCCCTTGCCGAAGGGTCACGCCTGCTCTTGTCGACGATGACTATGTCGCCGCTGAGTATGCCGGCGTCTATCATGGAATTGCCCTGTACGCGTATGAGGTAGGAGGCTTCCGGGTGGGGGCAGAGCATGGACAGTATCTCTATGTCCTGGGCACGCTCATCGTTGTCCAGCGGGATCGGGAATCCTGCCACGACGCGGGTCTGGTCGAAGAACGGAAGATGCAGCGGGCTGACCCTTGTCGCCGGAATGGCCTCACCAAAGCTCTCCAGTCCGCTAGTTTCCATACCGACGGCCTCCCTGCGGCGCCTCGTACCGATGATTTCTCCACCGCGGCTTTCCATGTCGATAGCCTCCCTGCGGCGCTCTTCGCCGAGGGCTTCCATGAGGCTGCTGCGGATGAACTCGGTCTTGTTCTCCTTCGCATCCAGCTGATCCGCCAGCGGGCCCGGGCAGCGGAAGGAATACAGTCTGCTGTCTCCCTTGGGCCTTCCCGCGCCGCTCCTGCGACCGCCGTGTGTCTTCTTCTCTTCCATTTCCTTGCTCTGTCGATACTGCAAATATAGCGATATTCTTGAAATATGTATTACGGAAATCAAGAAATTAAAAACTCACGAGAAATTGCGGCAGTTTGCCCCGTTTTGGGTAAATTTGCTGCCGATAAGATATCTTGACCATGGACAACTATAAGAAGATAGTCGTAGGAGAGCCGTTCTCGATGCCGTACAGGGTCACGTTCGCTGACATGGACGCGGAATACAGGCTCTCACTGGAATCCATCCTGGGCTATTTCCAGGACGCAGCAGCCTCATACCTCGCACTCCGCCATGTCGCGGCTTTCGACCTCCAGGCCGAAGGGAACACCTGGGTCATAACTGACTACAATGTCGAAATCTGCGGAGATCTTCCGATGTGGCGCGATGATGTGGTCACGGAAATCTGCCCGTCCGAGGTGTCCGGAGTGAAGATCTATTTCGACTTCCGAGTCATGGGAAAGAACGGCGATGTCGCTGCGAAAGGCACATGCTGCTGGAGCGCAATCAATGTCGCGAGCGCCCGCCCGGTGGCTCTGCCCAACCTGATGACAGTCGAGGGATCCACCACCGTCAAGCATGACCGCATGCTCTATCCGGCCGTGGAACTCGCCGCTTCAGAGTATTCGCGCCTGGCCAACCGCTCGGACATAGACTTCAACGACCATGTGAACAACATCAGCTATGTCAAGATCGCCCTCTCCGGCATGCCTGCAGAGCTCATGCATGGTACCGTCCTGAAGAAACTCTCGATCAAGTTCATCAGGCAGAGCTTCCTCGGCGAGGAACTCGTCTGCCGATACTCCGCCCCTGACGGTCTCAGCACCAACTGCTCCATCGTGAACGGAAGCGGTCAGGAAGTCTGCCGCCTCGTGATTGCTATGGAGCCAAAGCCCGAAAGACCAAGCATACGCGAAACCATCGTCAGGTAGCCCACTCATACGCTGTCCTCTGCCCGCTGGTTCTCAGCCAGAAATTATCTGCGTATGCGAATTCTCCGGCAGGTACCTTACTGCAGCATCTCCTTCACCTCGTCGCAGACCAGTCCGCATAGTCTGGCGACCTGCTTGAGCGAGCTGTTGTATTTCCGACGAAGGGCACGTGCAAGCTTGAGACGCTGCTGGGTGTTGAGAGTCTTGACGGTCCGGACTCCGAACATTGCCTGACACAGTTCTTCCTTATGCTGGCGCATCTCCTGCATAGGGATTGACAGACGCGATATGTTCCCGCCCTTCGATTCGACATCTTCCTCCTTGCTGCTGCACAGAAAGTAGTTGTAACTTTTGGCTGTCCTGAAGATTTTCTCGACCAGATCGACCGCAACGAATTCATGGGGCAGCACCATCCCGTCAAACAGCGCAGGGTCACCGTCGATTCCGGCTCTGCTCTTCAGCACCGCATGCCGTTTGCGCGCGCTCAGTTCGGATATGTTCATGTCGGATGGAAGAGACATCCCCGTCCAGTGTCTGCCGCCACGGAAATAGAGCGGTCCGGATGACCATGGGTAGTTCCAGGCCATGAAGGGCAAGCCGGCGACCGGCGGGTTCTTCACGACATAGCATATCGCCGTCTTCAGGTAGCGGTCATTGTCTATGGTCTGGTAGTTGATCGGGACGCCGTCCATCTTGCCCGTTTCGCCATGACGCAGGGATATCTGCCGGGATATGCGTGCGATGAGTTCATGCATGAAGCTGTTGCATTCGCCGAGCTCGCCATGCAGTATGAAATGGACATGGGTGTCCATAAGCGCGAATGCCAGGATAGTGACCCCATGCTTTCTCTGCACGATGTAGATGCTGTTCATTGCATCAATGAAGTCGCGGTCATCACGGAAAATGACGTCCACGGCATTACCGTCGGTACTGAAGTGCCAACATCTTCTGATTGTGATTTTCTGTCCCTTGATGAAAGGGGAATTCAGTCCGAGATCTGATTCGATCTGCCGGACAAGGCCTTTGTCTGTCTCCATCACTTATCTCCGCCACCATTTACGGCCGCTGACGACAAATCTAATCAAGCTTAGGCAGCTTTGCAAGTGTTTCTGTGACAAAGTTCAGGGCCGCCGTGACCAACCTGAAAATCGGAGCGCGCACCAGTATGCCATACAAGTGCTTCAGAGGCATGCCACTGCGCGCTCCCAGCCAAAATCGCCGCGGAGCGCACGGTAACCGCCGATATATGCGTTGGGTGGCAGGTCAGCGTGCGCTCCGAATTTCAGGTTGCCGGATAGCTGCGGTTCAGAGTACATGTCCCCGCAGAAAGTAAATGGTCAGCCAGCAAGATGGATGCGCAACCGTCTTTCTGGCTGTGTCTGCTCGATTCTGAGGCGGAGCTTTCGCAGGCAGGCAGAACCGGGGAGGTGCATGGCCTGCGGGCAGAGGAGGACTATTTCTTCTTGGCGTAGAAGATGGTGTCGAAGAACTTCTCCATCTCGTGGGCGTAAGGCTTGCCAAACTGCCAGAAGGCCTCCTTGGTAGGGGTGTCAGGCTTCCAGTCGTAGTAAGCATGCACTGCGCCAGGGACCTTGACGTACTCGACAGGCTGGCCAGCGGCCTTGAGAGCGTCGTAGTAAGCGATGGTAGACTCCTCGCTGATGAGAGGATCGTTGGTGCCGCGGTTGATCCAGGTAGGGATGAGGCGGGACTTAGCTGATGGGATGTTGGTGATAGGGGCAACCGCCTTCTGACCGTCCTCTGGGAGGTTGCGGACGAAGCGCCTGATATTGTCCACGTCGAAGATACCGTAGTTAGGAGCGACTGCCTTCACTGCGAGGAGGCTCTTGCGCACCTGCTTCATGCCCATTCCTGCAGGGATATAGGTAGGGCGGTACTCGTATACGCCAGGAGTCTTTCCGAATCCACCGTCGCCGACCCTTTCGATCATGTTTGCGACGCATGCGCAGAGATGTCCGCCGGCACTGTCACCGGTCACCGCGAGATTCTTAGGGTCGAGACCGTATTCGGCTGCATGCTCCTGGATATGGAGAATGGCACCGTAGCAGTCCTCGATGAGCTGGTCCATGGTGTTAGGGACCTTGTCACCGTCAGCATTGCCCACCCAGCGGTAGTCGATGCTGAACACGACATACTTGCCGTCCCTTGCGAGCTCCCTTGCCATACCTGACATCACGTCCTCGCAGTTCATCCTCCATGCACCACCGTGGATGATGACGATGCCTGGGAGATTCTTCGCTCCGTCAGGTATGTATGCGTCATACTTGAGAGGCTTCACGCCAGGCTGAGCATAGACGATATCCTGCTTGCAGCTCATTCCGGCGAGGAATGAAGGCTCCACGAAGGATGCTCCTACCGAGCAGTCGCCGTTGAGGACGACCTCGAACTCAGGGGTGAAGAACTCGTCGAAGAAGCCGAACTGTCCGCCCATCGCGTCATAGCCGCACTCGAAAGCATAGCCGCTGTCCGGAGTGGCCTTGAGCTTGAGGCTGCTGCCCTTAGGAAGGTACACTCCCTTGGCAAGGTCTGCATCTGTGAGTGCCACGGGACCGTCAGGAGTGCTTGCGCTGACGAGGTTCACCTTTCCATGGGTGCACTCTCCGAGCCATACCTTCGCATACTTGCTGGCGAGGGCGCGGTTGATCGCTGGAACCACGATCTTCTCCATGACCTTGTATCCTTCGATTACAGGGTGACAGCCGTCCTTGGAATATTCCGGATTCATGGAACCGTCCTCCGCTGCCATCGCAGAGTGGTAATCAACGTAGATTATGCCCTCCTTGTCGGTGTATTCCTTGATCTTACGGTTGAGTTCGATGATGGTTCCGGCAGGATGCTCGACCTCACGGCGCCAGAAGAAGAAATCGCATGGAGGAACGGATACCACTACAGGGATGATGCCGTTCTGACGAGCGAGGTCCACCATGGACTGGATCTGGGTCACGACATTGTCGAGGGTGATCCTTCCGTTGTTCTTCGCCACGTCGTTGGTACCGCAGCTGATGACTACTACCTTAGGTCCGAGCTCGATCACGTCACGATAGAAGCGTGCGAGCATCTTTGATGAGGTCTGTCCGCTGATTCCACGTCCGATGTAGTTGTTGTCGGTGAAGAAGTCTGGATCCTGATCGACCCAATACTCGGTGATGGAATCTCCCATGAACACGACGAGAGGGGACTGCTTAACGGCTGCGTTTGCCTCGGCGTACTTGTCGAAGCCGGCCCAGTCCTGCTCGAGCATATAGTTCTGACGGTTAGGCTGCGCGAATACGGCAGCGCTGGTGACGATCGCGAGCATGGTCGCGATTATTCTGTTCGATTTCATATTGTGGATAAGTGTTATTCGGTTCCGTATGCCCAAAGTTAGCTATTCTTTTCCAACTCTGTGCAACTGGGTGGCAAGGATTGACGCCATGATGACGAGCGTCAGGGTCTCGGCTGCCGGAATCGCGAGCCATATCCCGGGAACGCCGAATGCGGCCGGCATCAGCAGGAAGGCGGGAATCATCAGCACAAAGCCCCTGAGAAGGGTGTAGATGGTTGCGAACATGGATTTTTCGACGCTCTGGAGGTAGCCGACGATGATGAGGTTGAGGGTGATCACCAGACCGGAGATTCCGAAATAGGGCATGCCTGCGACGCTCAGGTCGAATGCGTTCTCTCCCTCGGAGATGAAGATCATCGTGATCCATCGTGCTCCAACGGTGAGAAGCAGGGTGGAGAACATCCCGGCGAGCAGGGCGCTGCGCAGAGCGATTCCGCGCGCCTCCGCCAGCCTCTTCCGGTCGCCTGCTCCATGTGCGAAGCTTATGATCGGCTGGGTCGACTGGACTATCGCGTTCGCCAGCATGAAGATCACCGGCATGCAGTAGCACGCCACTCCGTAAGCTGCGACGCCGTCCTCGCCGAGATATCTGATGAACACGAAGTTTCCGACTATCATGGTCAGCGAAATCGCAATCTCGCCGAGCATCGCGGATATGCCGGCCTTGATCTGGTATCCGAGGTTTCGCAGGGTCAGCATCAGACTCTTGACGGTGAGCCTGAGCCTGTAGAGGTGGAGGGTCCTCGAGAGGAAGATAAGGTAGAAGAGCACCGCAAGCGCGGAGAGGGTGAAGCTTATCGAAGTCGCGATCGCAGCGCCTTCCAGGCCCATTCCGAGCGGGAAGATGAAGAGCCAGTCGAGGAAGATGTTCATCAGGGACGCGAAGAGCGTGCAGGACATCGCGTACTTGGGACTGCCGTCGAGACGGATGATGAATGAACCGACGTTTCCGAGTATGCAGAAGGGCAGGGAGAGGGCAACCCACTTGAGGTAGCTGGATGCGAGCGGGATCAGTGCCTCGTTGCTTCCGAAGAGCCTGCAGGTCGCCGGGAGGTTGGCGAGTATGAGCGCGCCTATGGTCGCGGTGATCGCCAGGCTTCCTATCATCGCCTGGGTGGTGTTGATCCTCGCGGCCTTGACATTGCCCTTGGAAAGATGGATGCTGGAGATGACGGAGGTGCCGATTCCGAACATGATGCCGACACCTATCATCAGGTTGAAGATGGGGGCGGCAATGTTAATCGCTGCGAGGGCTTCGGTTCCGGCTCCATGGCCCACGAACGCACCGTCAGCGAGGTTGAGGGCGACCATGGACACCATGCCCAGAAGGGTGGGCACGAACATCTTCCTGAAAAGCTGTCCGACGTCCTCCTTCGCAAAGTCAATCGCATCCCTTTGCTCCATGTCTTTCCTGATGTCTGCCATAGAGCCGCAAAGGTAGCAAAAAAGTGAGTTTTACTTGGATTTGCTGATCATCTTGTTGATGGCGTCATTCTCGAATACCGAGATCTGGATCTTGTCGAACCAGCGCGCAGGGAGTATCGAGTGCAGGAGAAGAAGACTGCCGCTGCCAAGACCGAATGTGTACCTTGCCCTTGGCCTTTTCGCGAGTGATGCCTTGCATATCATCTTTGCCGCCTTCTCGCAGGTGGTCATCATTCCGAACGGATTCTTCACATAGAGGAAACCGAATACGTTCGCCATCTTGTCGGTGAACTTCTGATATGCGCTGCCCTCGGAGGTCTTCTTGAGGTTTTCAGCCGCGATCACGCCCCAGTCGCTGAACACTGCTCCGGGTTCGATGATGCTGACATCGATTCCGAACCTGGATGTCTCCATCCTGGTCGCGTCGCTGATGGCTTCGAGCGCATATTTGCTGGCATTGTACCAACCTCCGAAGTAGATAGGCGTCCTGCCCGCCACGGAAGCGATGTTCACTATCCTGCCTGATTTCTGCGCCCTCATGTATGGGAGCACGAGCTTGGTCATCCTTGCCACTCCGACCACGTTCACCTCGAGCTGCCTGTGGGCCTCTTCCATCGGAACGCTCTCCATGGGACCGAAAGAACCGTAACCTGCATTGTTGATGAGGACATCTATCCTTCCTTCCGCGGCGATGACGGCAGCGATGGCCTGCTCTGCGGACTCGTCCGAAGTCACGTCAACGCTCAGTGGCACGATTCCGTACTGCTTGAGGGATTCCATCCTTTCTACTCTGCGCGCGGCTGCATAGACCTTGTGTCCGCGCTCTGCCAGCATCTTTGCGGCCTCGTGGCCCATTCCGCTGCTGGCTCCCGTGATTACGATTACTTTCATAGATTATGTTCTTTTATGGCAAATTTAGCTAAAATGGCGTATTTTTGCGTTCCATTTTGATAATTAATATAGTATACATAATGAAGAAATTGTTCAAGATGTTTGCTGCCCTCACGGCAGCCGCAGGAATCTTGGTTTCCTGCCAGGAGAAGGAACCGGAGATCACCGAGTTTGCCACTGAGTTCAAGACCGCCGATCTGGTATATGTGGGTTCGGAGAACGGTGTCGCGAAGTTCAATGTCGTTGTCAAGGGCGCTGCTGAGGACGCCAAATATGACCAGCTCGGATTCGCTCTCTATTCGGAGGACATAAACATCCAGGAGTTCAGGGTAGTCGACGGATCTTACGAGTTTGGAAGCTCTCACGAAGTTATGACTGCAGACGAAGGAGTTGCTCATATCGCGGTGACTGACCAGAGCGTGAACGTGAAGTCAGGAAGCGTCAGGGTGGCAACCGGCAAGCTTGACGGCAATGTCCAGCTTGAGAACGGTCACGTGCTCCAGTTCAATACTACATCACGTTATAACCTCAAGTCTCAGGATCCGCTTCCTGAATTCGCAGCGGAGGTGAAGAACAATGATTTCATGAACCTTGAGATTCTCATCCGTCCAGCAAACCGCAGCAAGGAGTATTTCTTCACCGTCCTTCCTGCAGACCGTCTCAGCGGTGATGACGAGAGCAAGCTTGCTGAGATCCACGAATTCTACAAGAGCATCATCTCCATGGGAATGACCGAGAAGGGCAACAAGACTGTCACCAACGAGGACACAGGTGCGCTCAATCCGTCTACGGAGTACAGTCTCTATGTGTACGGCGTCGAGAGCAACAGGCCGTCTACTGTTCTGTATACCTTCAATTTTACAACCTCAGAGCAGAATGACCCTACCGAGGTAAGCTTTACCTCAGAGGTTACCGATGTCACCAAGAACGGCGCTTCAGTCACCGTGACTCCGAGCGACAATACCGTTCTCTATGTATGGGACGTAGTCCGCAAGAGCGTATATGACGGATATGGCAAGGTCGAGGGCGAATTCCTCGAGAAGTGGCTCAGCAACCAGATTGACGGCTCTTTCTGGAAGACCATCGAGGATGTCGTCGCAGGAACCGGCGTCAGGGGAGTTCAGGGCTATGATTACAGCTCACTCGCTTCCGGTACTGACTATGTCGTGTTCGCTGTCTGCGTGGACCGTCAGGGTAACGCAGTATCCAAGGCTTATGTCAGCGAGGTCTTCACTACCGAGGAGGCAAAGGTTTCCGACGTGGTCGTATACCAGGACGTTGTCGCATACTACGATGGTGATGCCCTCTATGAGGCTGATCCTACCAAGTACGCAAAGTATGCTGGCAAGTACTATGTACACATGGAAGTCGTAGTGGACTACGGTACTCCGGCGAACACTTATGCCGCGATTACCAAGAGCGACCCTAACGACTATTCTGATGCAGAACTCATCTCAATACTCGTGAAGAACGGAAACAAGAACATGACTGACATCTGGTATCTTGTGGACAAGGGCGACGGCGCGAACAAGACAGGCGATATCTGGGCCATCACAGTCGCAGATGATGCAGAGGGAGCATTCGGCGAAGTGGACAAATACCACTACTATTTCTTCCAGAACTCTTGCAAGCCTATTTCAGACATCATCAAATAGCTTTCCTGCATGGACGAAAGACTTGGACAGATTGCAGAGTTCTGCAAGCTCATTGACCGCGAGAAATTCGTGCAGCGAAGGACCTTCCTCACCGACGGTGAGAGGCTCGAGAATGATGCCGAACATGCATGGCACATGGCAGTCATGGCCCTTCTGCTGTCCGAGTACTCGAATGAGGACATTGATGTCCCCAAGGTCGTGAGCATATTGCTCATCCATGACCTCGTCGAGGTCTATGCCGGTGACACCTTCGCATACGATGAGGAGGCGAAGAAGGATCAGCGTCAGAGGGAGCTCGCTGCTGCGGACAAGCTTTTCTCGCAGCTCCCGGAGGATCTTGCAAGGCGTTTCCGCGGCCTGTGGGATGAGTTCGAGGAGTGGGAGAGCCCGGAATCGAAGTTCGCGCACGCACTGGACAATTTCCAGCCGCTGATGCTCCAGCACGCCAGTGACGGACGTGCATGGAGAGAGGGGGGACGCCGACTCTCGGAAGTTCTCAAGAGGAACGAGCGTTCCGCAGAGGGTTCTGAGCGGCTCTGGGACTATGCCTTCGAGAACTTCATCAAACCAGAGATACGGAAGGGCAACCTCATCGACGATTGCGGTGCCGTATCAGAATGACAGGCCGAGCGACTGCTTGACCTCGTTCATCACGAAGCATGACTGGACACTTCCCAGAGAGTCTATCGTGCCGAGTACGTTAATAAGGAACTCATTATAGTATTTCATGTCCGGTGAGTGGATTTTCAGCAGATAATCGAACTCACCGGATATATTGTAACATTCCGTGACCTCTGGAATGCCCTTGATCCTGTCCACGAAGTCGAGGGCTATGTCACGGTTCATCTGTCTAAGCTTCACACTGCAGAACACCACGAATCCCTGGTTAAGCTTCTCTGCGTCCAGGACGGCCACATATTTCTTGATGTAGCCTTCTCTTTCCAGTCTCTTGAGTCTCTCGAAGACCGGTGTTGTGCTGAGGTTGACCTTTGCCGCGAGCTCCTTGGTGGTGAGCCTCGCATTCTCCTGCATGTATCGCAGTATCTGCAGATCCGTGCTGTCAAGTCTGATTTCTGTCATGTCCTTAAACTGTGGCGAATAATATTCTGTCAATGTCGGTGAAAAAGAATGCGTGAAACGTTCTTTTTCTGAAAATTACCGCAAGGTAGAATAATTTTCTTATATTTTCAAAATGCTTGTTTGATAATTCTGTGGAAAATAACTTTGCATAGAACAAAACTGAAAATAACAATAAAAAATAGAAACCATGAGCCAGAATTATCATCTTGCAACTATCGCCCTCCACGCAGGCCAGGAGAACGCCGATCCTACTACCGATTCACGCGCAGTTCCTATCTACCAGACAACCTCCTATGTATTCCATGACAGCCAGCATGCTGCTGACCGCTTCGGCCTACGCGACGCGGGCAATATCTATGGACGTCTCACCAATCCGACTCAGAGCGTGTTCGAAGAGAGGATTGCAGCCCTCGAAGGGGGAGTCGCTGCACTTGCAGTTGCGTCAGGTGCCGCAGCAGTCACATATGCGCTCCAGAACGTTCTTCAGGCAGGTGACCATGTGATCGCAGCCGACAATCTCTACGGCGGTTCATTCAACCTCATCACCCATACACTCTCTACCCAGGGCGTGGAGAACAGCATTGTCCATGTCAATGACCTTGCCGCCCTCGAAGCCGCAATCCGTCCGAACACCAAGGCCGTCTATGTCGAGACCTTCGGCAATCCTAACTCGGACATCACCGACATAGACTCGATCGCCGAGGTGGCACATCGTCACGGAATCATTCTGATCGTCGACAATACCTTCGCGACCCCGCTTCTTTTCCGTCCGCTCGAGCATGGTGCTGACATCGTCGTCCATTCTGCGACCAAGTTCATCGGTGGTCATGGCAGCAGCCTCGGTGGAGTCATCGTGGATGGTGGTAAGTTCGACTGGAAGGCCAATGCGGACAAGTACCCGACCCTCGCAAAGCCGGATCCAAGCTACCACGGTGCCGTTTTCGCAGATGTTGCCGGTGCTGCGGCATTCGTGACCCGCATCCGCGCCGTCATCCTTCGTGACACAGGAGCGACCATCTCTCCTTTCAATGCATGGATACTGCTCCAGGGCGTCGAGTCCCTCACTCTGAGGATAGAGCGTCACGTGGAGAATGCCCTCAAGGTCGTAGAATATCTTGCATCTGAGCCTAAGGTGGCTAAGGTCAACCATCCTTCTCTGGCCGATCATCCTGACCATGAGCTCTACAATAAGTATTTCCCTCAGGGTGGCGGTTCTATCTTCACCTTCGAGATCGCAGGAACGCAGGAAGACGCATGGAAGTTCATCGATTCGCTCAAGATATTCTCTCTCCTTGCGAACGTGGCGGACGTGAAGAGCCTCGTGATCCATCCTTATACTACTACCCATTCGCAGATGACTCCGGAGGAGCTCGAGCAGCAGCACATCACTCCTACCACCGTGCGTCTGTCCATCGGAATCGAGCACATCGACGATATCCTCGCTGATCTCAGGCAGGCATTCGACGCAATCTAGAATCTCCCGTATTCATAAGCAGAAGGGCGGTCACTACCCTGGAGTTCAACCAGAGCGAGGAAGGACGCTACCATGCCTGCAGGCTCAACGCCGTGCGTGCGGAGAATTCTGTCGGAGGCTATTCGAACGAGACCTTCATGGAAGTGGGCAAGCCTTCTGAGAAGGGCAAGTGGATCGAACTCGTCTACACCCAGGACGGTCGCGTCGGAAAGCTCTATTCCAACGGCGACCGCTACCTTGCCGGCACCATGCTCTCGGAGTTCTGCATCTATGATCGCGTGATCGTGGGATGATTGCTGTGAACGTAACTGATTGACTGTCAGTATAATATTATACGGACGGCTCCTCCTCGCGGGGGAGCCGTCCGTATGCGTTTTGTTTGATAATCAATGCGTTACGATCGCAGAGGCAGCGGCCTAGAGGACGACTACGAAGCCGCCGTCAGGCTGAACCTCGATGTTGAGGATGCCGTTCTTTGCCTTTGGCGACTCTGCCTTCACGGTCTCGCGAGCAGCATTGTCTGACCAGAAAGTGTACTCGGAAGAAGCAGTTCCCTTCTTGTCGAAGCTAAGGCCGAATGCCTTGAGGTCGAGAGCGTACTTGAGAGTAGTCTTCTGGCCGTTCACGCCGGCGATGTACCACTTGTCACCGCTCTTTCTTGCCACGATCGCGTACTTGCCTGGATAACCGTCAATGAACCTGACGTCGTCCCACTCGGTAGGAACGGCCCTCATGTAGTCGAGCTCGGCTGCAGGGGCATCCTCCAGGTTGTTTGGAGCGATTGCGAAGTTCTGTACAGGGTTCTGGAAGAGGACTGCAACAGCGAGCTCGAACGCGTCGGTGGTCCTGCGGGTGTTGCCACGCTGGTTGTCCCTGTTCCAATGCTTGTTGAGCGGTGATCCGCCGTACTCCATCGCTGCTACTGCATTCCTCATGAAAGGATGGGTTGATGCATTCACGGCCTCGATGTCGTTGAAGTCCTGTGAGAACATGAGGTTCTCCGATGCGAGGACGGCCTCTGCACCTACGAAGTTAGGATACATCCTCTCCCAGCCGCGTGGAAGTGTGCATCCGTGGAAGATCACCATGATTCCATATTCGTTGGCATCGCTGAGGATGTCCTCATAAGTCTGGATCATAGGCTGCTTGTCGCTGCCGAAGAAGTCGACCTTGATACCCTTCACGCCGATCTTCTTGAGCCATTTCATCTCGGCAGCCCTTTCGATGCTTGTTGACATGCATCCCCTCGGACCCTGAGGCGCATCGTTCCATGCACCGTTGGAGTTGTACCACAGGAAGAGGTTCACGCCCTTTGACTGAGCGTATCTTGAAAGCTCCTCTACCTTGTCCCTGCCGATCTGGGTGTCCCAGAGAGCGTCGACGAGGCAGTACCTGTAACCCATGGCGGCTGCGAGGTCGATGTACTTCACCTGATCCTCGTATACGGTAGCGCCGTCACCCCACATGATCCAGCTCCAGGTCGACTTTCCATAGACATATTCCTGTGAAGGCTCGTAGAGAGGCTCGACGACGTCGTAAGGTATGGTGGTCTCGACGATAGGGGCGAGGTTGTCACCGACGGTGATGGTCCTGTATGGAGTGTAGCCCGGGAGGGCGATTGCAACGCTGGAAGTGCCCCAGCCGCTGATCTCCCTCTCGTCAGGGAATGCGATGGTGTAGAGACCGCCAGCCTGCTCCTCGCTGAGGTGTGAACCTACATATTTGCCGGTCACGCCGGTCTCCGATACGAGTGCCCAGTTGTCACCCACATGGAAAAGGCAAGGGAAGGTGTAGCCGTTTCCGTACTGAGACTTCTTGTCCATAGGGGCGTCGTACTCGTAGCCCTCCTCGTATGAAGGCTTGGTCTGAGCGAAGCCTGTCATAGGGTCTGCCTGCGGGGTGAGGAAGGTTGTGGTGGTGAGAGGGAAGTCGAATCCGGTCGCCTCCTTGAGGATGACGGTGGAGTACCTGTTCCTGAAGGAATCGAGCTTGTAGCGGAAGGCGATGTCATTGTTGCTGACCTCGAAGATAACGCTCATCTCCTGGCCCTTGCTGTCCTTGAGGACATAGGTGAGCTTGTTCGCGTTGTAGTCGATGTGCGACTTCTTGATCTTCTCCTGGGTGTAGCTCCTGCTGACCGACTCGGTCTCTGCAGAGACGAATTCGAGACCCCTGGTGAAATCACCGCTGGTGGTCACAAGGCCGAGAGGGGAGTTTTCGAGGATGGTGTTGGAATCGTAGCTGACAGTATAGACGGGAGCTCCGCCTCTGACGAGCTTGACACTTACTGAGAGTCTTCCGTCAGGACTGTCCACCTGATTCTCCTGGGCGTTGAAGTTTCCGAAGCCGAAAGGCTGTGCGGAAGCGATTCCGCAGACGCCGAGGAGCGCGAGCATGAGAATGGTCTTTTTCATTTCTGGTCTGTGTTATTATTTGTTTCTGATTATGCAGCTGTTGAAGGAATGCGGTTCGGTGCGGAGGTTGAGGTACTTCCCCTCGATCTTCACGCAGATCTGCGATGCCTCGTCCGTGAAGTTGCCTGCAGCCACGAGATACCTGCCCTCGCCGCCGTCGGCAAGCCTGTATACAACTACAGGGGTCTTGCTGTATTCACGTCCGGCATAGCCGACCATGCGGCTACCAGGAGTCACGAAGTGGCTGAAATGCTTGTATGCATAGTACTCCGGAGTGAGGCGCATCTTCCTTGTCTGGCTATCCACCTGGATGAGGGCGTTCTGCTTCCATCCCCATGTCGACTCGCCGTGGTCCTTGAGTATGAAGTTCCAGTTGTAGTACTCCTCGCAACCGTTGCCGAGGTTGTCTGCGATGAGGAAGAAAGTGTGCTCACCAGCTGCCCAGTCCATGTCTCCGTTGCCGCACTCGCTCTCGCTCTGCATGAGCTTCAGCTTCGGGTAGCGTTCGCGGAGGGCAGGGAGGTTCTCACGGCACTCCCACTGGGTTCCGATTCCCTTGATGTTCTTCTGCAGAGTCCTGTCGTCGAGAATCTTCTCCACATAGTCAAGACGGTTGGTGTTGAACGTACCGATCCAGAGCTCGACTTCGGGATGTGCCTTCTGGAGCGCCGGGGCGAGGTATTCGTTGTTGAAGCGGAGAGTTCCTTCTGCCGTCCATGCGCATCCCGGGTATGCTGTGTACGAGTACGCCTCGTTCTGGTACATGACCTTCGTGATTGGGAGACCCTGCTCCGCGTAGAGGTCGATGAAGCGGCAGAACATGCGTGCATAAGCCTCGAGATAGCGCGGCTCCTGGATGAAATAGTCCTGAAGCGCGAGCCTGCGCGGGAATACACCGCTTCTGTCGCCGAGAAGCTTCATCTCGTCAGGGTCGACCTCGATGTCTTCGGCAGTCTCGCCCGGACGCTCATAGAGCATGTAGTCCTTGCGCGGGTCCTGGGTGTTGTACCTGCTTGAAAGGACACAGTATTCATTGTTGATCTTCATCCATGCCGGAGGTGACCATGGGGACACGAAGAGCTGCAGCTGCGGACAGTAGCGCTGAGCGGCCCTCGCAAGAGGGATGATGTTCTGCTTGTCGTGCTCGATGTTGAAGTAGCGGAGGTTGAAGTCGCCCGGAACATCGGAGCAGCTGTACCATGCCCTTGCGTAGTCATTCGCGTTCATCGATACGCGTCCATGGGTGAAGCGGAGGTCTCCGTCAGCCGCGAATATGCCGTGCATCACGGCTTCCTGATCGTCCCTCGAAAGGAGGTTGAATGCGTCCCAGTCAAGCTCGTTGAAGGTTGTTCCCCATGCGTGGAAGACGGTGCCGTCCTCGTCGCCCCTGACCTCGATCACGGCAGGGCTCTCAGCCTTGGTGGAGAGATTCATGCTGCCGGATTCCCATTCCCGGTTCTCAGTGGTGGTGTATGTCGTGACCTTCTGTGCGAAGCATGCGGTACCGATAAGCATCATCGATGCTGCAATTAATGACTTTTTCATTTTCGTGTTATTATTGACCCAAAGATACGCATTTTGATTATTCCATAACTCTATTTGTCAAAATGGTAACTGAAGAATGGCGAGGTTTTCTTTTCGATGAAGAAATATTGTTAGATTTGTTGAGGCTTGTCAACGAATCTAGTTATGCGAATCTATACCATCTTAGTCGGTCTTTTGCTTTCTCTCTCCGTATGGGCTGCGCAAGGAAGCCAAGCGATGTCCCATCAATCGGTTTATACTACTGATCCTGAAATAGACTTGCTCGTCATCTCATCGTATTCTTCATACTACAGGTGGAGCAGCAACATCACCGAGCACATAGCACAGACCAGTGCCAGGAATTATGGAAAGAAGGTATCTACCGTGTCTTTGTCGCTTATGCGTGTGAATACGAAACAGGACATGGATTCGCTGACGGTGAGCCTTCGCCGTACTCTCGATGAATTTCGCCCGAGGAATATCGTTGTCGTTGGCAGCAGCTCATTTGCGTTCTGTGATGACATCAATGATTGGTATCCGGATATCCCAATGGTCCTGATCGGTGGTCAGACCATGGCGGGAACGAAAGAGCAGGTGCTGAGGAAGGAGGCCATAACGGAAGGAAACTCGATCACGACTTCTGACCTGAGAGCGAAATACAATATCACAGTCCAGAACACCCCTGTTTTCCTCAAGGAGGAGCTGGCTATGATAGTGGACATGATGCCTGAGCTGAAAACAATATACTATATCAACGGAGAAGATCAGTTCAGCAAGAGCAAAGAGCTTATTTTCCGGCAGCATCTGAGCGAGTTCAGTGACAGTATAGAATTGAGAACGCTCAACAGCGGAGAGATGAATACCGAGGAACTGCTCGAAATCACCAAATCGCTGGATCCTCGCACGAATGCCATTATCTACGCGTCGTGGCTCAACGTGAACATGGCGAAGAATTCACCTTTCCTGATGAATCAGGTGGTCTATCTTCTGGATCAGTCCAGCGCCCCTATGTTCGTGCTCCGAGACAACGGTATGATGGAAGAGCATAGTGATATTGTCGGTGGTTGTTTCCTTGATGAGGCTGACTACTACAAGAGTCTTGACCACTGCCTTGAACAGATCTTCGCCGGAACGCCTGCACGTGATATCCCAGACTATGTTGCCCCAAGTCCTGTCAAGATGTTCAATTACGGTGCTCTGAAACGCTATGGTATTGATGAGTCGAACTGGCCTGAGGATGCGATAATCATGGACAAGCCGTTGCCGTTCTACAAGGAATACAGCGATGCTATCTATATCGTCCTGTTTGTCATATTGTCCTATCTTATCCTGTTCCTTGCGACGATTGCTCTGAAGAACAGGAAGATGAATCAGATGTCCCAATACTATAAGAATCTCGTTGACAACCTTCCTATTCACTACGTCAAGCTCAAGCTTGTCCGCGATGACGATGGACTTGTATTCGAACTAAAGGGACTTTTCGCAAATCAGGCGTTCAAGCGCGTTTCCCAGTCTCTTGGCGGCCTTTTCATCGGTGTGGGTGCCCATACTGTCCTGCCCAAGTCCGCAGATGATTTCATCTCAAACGTCAATAATGCGGCAAAGAAAGACCTCCCGTACACCAGATTCATGTTCAATCTGGTCGAACTGGGTACGTATTATGAGATGGTAGTGCTTTTCAATGACGACGATACCATCGATGTGTTTGCAATCAACATGACTGAACAGAAGCTGGCTGAAGAAGCCCTCAAGATTGCAAAGGAGAAGGCTGAGAATTCGGATAAGCAGAAGACTCGTTTCGTACAGAACATGAGTCACGAGATCCGAACTCCGCTTAATGCGATCGTCGGATTTGCACAGCTGCTGTCCCTTCCTGACGGATATAACACTGAGGAGGAGAAGAACCAGTATTCAAGCTTCATCCAGAGCAACTCGAACATGCTGATGATGCTCATAGATGACATTCTGGATCTTGGCGATGTGGAGAATGGAAACTATAAGGTCGAGTTGGGTGATGCACCGTGCAACGAGATGTGCCGACAGGCAATAAAGTCAGTTGAATACAGGACTCCTGAAGGCGTCAGGATGTACTTCACGACAGAGGTGGATGATTCATTCGTTGTCTATACTGACCCGCGAAGGGTGCAGCAGGTACTCATCAACTATCTCACAAACGCCTGCAAGCATACTGCTGAAGGTGAGATTCAGGTCCACCTCTCGAAAAGCGAGGAACCAGGCAAGCTGGTGTTCAGCGTTAGAGATACTGGAACTGGTGTGCCACCGGAGCAGGCGGAAAACATTTTCGAGCGTTTTTCTAAGCTGGATGCATTCAAGCAAGGAGCTGGACTCGGACTCAATATCTGTCGCACTATCGCAGACAAACTCGGTGGAAGTGTCCGTCTGGATACCTCCTACACGGATGGCGCACGTTTCCTGTTCGTGCTGCCGTTGATAGAAAAGACTACAGTCTGAGCTATGGCCTGATCAAAGCGTTATGGCGTCGACCAGACTTTCTGTGTGATGGCCGGGGATTATCACATGGTGGTTGCCAAGCGGCTCTGTCAGCATGTAGTCTCGCAATCCTTTGGCCTTGACTATGATCTGAGTCCTGCAGAGATTGTTCTCGTACTGGTTTCTCTCTATTTCAACATCCTCGATCACGCATTCGTTCAGGTCTGCTCCGATCTTTATGACGGTAGCTGCACCCGGCGCGAATTCTCCGTGAACCGCCACGCCTGTTCCGGATTCGAAATGGGTGTCATAGCAGTAGTTTTCGATGATGTCAAGCGGAACGGTGCAGTGGGCAAAGAGCAGACTGTCACCCTGAGCCTTCGACAGGTTGACCTGAAAGCTGGACTTTGATGTCACCTCCTTTGCCACGGCCATCGTAAGCATTGCCGGCACATCGCCCTCGCAGGTGCCTGTGATGCCTTCGCTGTTGAGGATGGCCAGAGCCATGCAGCCGGTATTGCCTATGGTTCCGAGAAGGTCGAAACAGCGGATGGTGAGGCCGGACAGACCGTACCTGTCGACAATCTTCCTCTGAGCGCAGTAGACCGCTATGGATCTGCTGAAGCTTTCCGGGCTGATGGGCTTGCCGTATTTAGCTGTGTTGAGGTCTTTGAGTCCGGCCTTTTCAATTGCTGTCCTGATCTCCCCGCAGCTGACCGTCTCTATCTCACGCAGCAGCTCGGACATCTCTATTTCAATCAGCTCCACTCCGAGCATCTCCCTTGCCTTTGCCGGATCCACGTCGCTGCTGATGAGCCAGTCGGACGGTTTCCCTATGACACCCATCTTCCTGCCCTCGAGAATTCTGTTCTTCATGAGTTTCCTCCTCATGCTTCCGGAAGTCGTGACAGTCGATCCTTTGAGTGTACGGGCAATCTCGTCCGCACTTCCGTGGACTATCTGCCCGGGTATGTCGTGCTGACGCAGGTAGGAGAGTATTTCCATGGACGCAGCGAGCGAATTGCTCTGTCCGCTGGTGAGCAGCCGTACGGTCTTGCCTCCGGGAATGATGGGAGAGCCATCCTCGGCGAATACGGCCTTGAAACTGCCTTCAGTCCCTCCGGTTCTTACGTAAATCACATCATCTCCCTGGCCGTAGTCTCCGTAATGCTGACCCTTGTGACAGAACCCGCTGTCCATGGCTTTCTCTATATCTTGAATGAAACGCTCCTCACGGGCGTTGAGGGACATCTCGCCGTGCAGATCGGATGTAAGTGTGTAAAGGTTCATGGTAAATTTCTTGTTCGGTAAAAATAGCGATTCTCTCCGAGATTCGCTTATTTTGTTTAATTTTGTGAGTGTAATATCAATCAGAAGATTCAAATGAAAAAAACAGCCTTCATTGCAGTTCTTACAGCCGCTCTTTTCTCATTCGGCGCGTCTTGCGACAATGGCGGGGTCGTCGATCCTGCCAAGAACCCCGGCAAGACCGAGATACCTGATGGACCGGGCACTCCGGGCGAAAACCCAGGCGAAGATCCGGGTGAGAACCCAGGCGAGGACGGCAAGGACGTGGTGACCACCCCTCCAGCAGACCTTACCCAGTGGCTCAACTATAAGGAATCACCGCTCGACCCTTTCTACCAGAAGTACGTGAACTGCGACGGACTCCCTGTCCTCTCTTCCAAGAATGTCGCTGACGAGGCACTTCTCCAGGCCTGCTACATCGCAAGGGAGATGACCAGAAAGCATCCTGAGGCGAGGACCGAGATGATAAAGTGCCACTTCCGCATCGGAGTAGTCGGATACAAGGAGAATATCACAGACCTTCCAGAGTGCAGTGTCATGCCTATCTGGTGGCCTGATACAGACTGGAATGCCCGTGGACGCGGATATGGCGCGACCGAGGCTCTGCCGGTGATGTCAATAGGTGAGGAGAACCTCATCAAGATTCCGAATTTCCAGGAAAGGTACTACAGCGAGAGCATCATGGTCCATGAGTTCGGACACAATGTCGATTTCGCAATGCGCCGCGTGGACTCAAAGTTCAAGAAGGACCTTGTCAACGCTTATAACAACGCCAAGGTTAAGGGACTCTGGAAAGGTACATATTCTATGGACAACGATGCCGAATACTTCGCCGAGGGTGCGCAGGCATGGTACAACACCTGCCGAATGGTCGTACCTAACGTGAACGGCAGCGGATCGTTCAAGCTCAAGACCCGCGAGCAGCTCAAGGACTATGACCCTATGCTCTACGACCTCCTCGCGTACACTTTCCCTGAGGAGCAGCTCACAGGCTATCATTTCGATTACGAATAGGATACAGAGAACACTTATAACCACATAGACATGAAGATACATTCTCTTCTCAGCGCGGCCCTGCTTGCATTGATGCTTTCGCAGGGCGAGGCTTCGGCTCAGTTCGGCTTCCCAAGGATGAACAGGGACAGCCTTGATGCACTTACAAACGCCGATCAGGCGAACATGATGAAGCAGCTCGGCCTGACCAGTCTCAGACCCGGCCGTGACGGTTATTCAACCGATCCGGCGATAGGTGCGAACTACGACGAGATGATCGCCAACCCGTATCTGAACTATCCTGACCCGCTGGTGAACTTCGACGGCAGGAAGGTGAAGAACGCGAAGATGTGGTTCAACGTGCGCCGTCCCGAGCTCATCAAGGTCTTCGAGGACGAGTTCTATGGACACATCCCAGCCAACGTTCCGGGAGTGAAATGGCAGGTCGTCAGCGAAGAGAGGAAGATGGTCGGCTCGACTCCGTGCATCAGCAGGCAGCTTGCAGGTGTCGTCGACAATTCATCATACCCTGCCATAGAGGTGACCATCCAGGCCGAGATCGTATGGCCGGAGAACGCGCCGAAGAACATCCCTGTCATCATGGAGTTCGGCTTCATCATGGGCAACATGCCGATGAGGATGCCTATGGGACCTAACGCCGGCCCTCAGCGCAAGCCGTGGACCGAGCAGGTGGTTGAGCGCGGCTGGGCTGCATGCACCATCAATCCGACCTCGTTCCAGACGGACGGCGCGCATGGCCTCCGTCAGGGCATCATCGGACTCTGCAACAAGGGAGAGTACCGCAAGCCGACAGACTGGGGTACGCTCCGTGCATGGGGCTGGGGAGCGTCTAAGCTCGTGGACTATTTCGAGAGCGAGCCTCAGTTCGATGCGACCAAGGTTGCAGTCGAGGGTAACTCAAGGTATGGAAAGACAGCCCTTGTGGCAGCTGTGTTCGACGACAGGATCGCAGCGTCCTTCCCGTCATCGGCGGGAAAGGCCGGCACTGCACCTTGGAGACGTTTCTGCGGTGAGACCGTCGAGAACATCGCAGCAAGCAGCGAATATCACTGGATGTGCGGAAACTTCCTCAAATATGCGAGCGACCCGTATTCTGCTGCAGACATGCCTGTGGACCAGCATGAACTCGTCGCAATCTGCGCACCGCGTCCTGTGCTCGTTTCGAGCGGCACCTTCTCTGCTGACAAGTGGCAGGACCTCATCGGCATGCACATGACAGCGCGCATGGCTTCTCCTGTCTATGATCTCGTGTGTGACGGTGGACTCAGAGGTGACACTCCTGAAATCCGTACAGACATTTTCCCAGGCATGAATGTGGGACTAATGGGCGGACGCCTTGCGTTCCGTATGCACGATGGCGGACATGAGCCAGGTCCGAACTGGCCGTACTTCCTCGACATGTTCGACAAATATGTCGTGAAGGGACAGAAATAGATTATCTGAGGTAATCCTCAAGCGAATTCCAGAGACTCAAGCTGTCTTCTACGCCGAGATCGTAGAGCGCCTTGAGTCTCTTCGCGTCTTTCTCCAGTCTTCCGACTTTCTCAAGGCGCGAGGGACGGATCACGAAGATCTTGCCTTCCTGTTCGAGACGGGCTATCTGGGCTATGCGCCTGTCGTAGTTCGCGCTCCTGCGGGCACAGGTGTCGAGGAACTCCTTCCTCTTGGGATAGAAAATCTTGCACAGGCGGTCGAGATTTTCGGAGTGGCAGTCGGAGAGGGGACGGGTGAGTACGACGACTATGCGGTCGCAGCCTGTGGATATGCATTTGTCCAACGGGATGTTGTCGCTCACGCCTCCGTCGAGGTATGGGACGCCGTCGATCTCGACCATACTGGAGAGGAAGGGGAGCGATGCCGAGGCGCGGATGATGTCCATCTGCCGGTCAGGGTCGCTGAGAAGCATGTATTCCGGCTTGCCGGTGAGGACGTTGGTTGCGGTCGCGTAGAACTCGATACAGGAAGCCTTGAAAGCCTCATTGTCGAATGGGTCAAGCGCTCGTGGCAGCTTGTCGTAGGCGAATTCCGTGTTGACGACGTTTCCGGTGGTGAGATAGGACCAGAAGCTGACATAATCCCTCCTTCCCACGAACCTGGTGTTGTAGCGAAGGACTCTGCCGCGCTGCCCGGAAGGAAGGTTGACTCCGAAGGTCACGCCAGCGGAAGTGCCGCAGATTACGTCTGGCATGAATCCATGGTCCATCATCACGTCCATGACTCCGGCCGTGTATAGACCTCTCATGCCTCCTCCTTCGAGTACCAATCCTATCTTCTTTCCATCAGTCATGAATACAAATTTAGTGAAGATTTTTCTATATTTGCACCGTCAAAGTTAGTAGTTTTGTCGGTTCAGAGGTCACAATTATTGGGTAAGGAACTCCTTGTCGCAATCAGGGAGGGTGACGAATGCGCCTTTGAACTCTTCTACAGAATGGAGAGGAACAACCTCGTCCATTTCGTAAGCAACTACGCAATCTCCAAGGAACAATCAGAAGACATAGCCCAGGAATCCCTGTTGAAGATATGGGAAACCAAGGACAATCTCAACGTGGACGGAAACGTTCGCGCCCTTGTCTTTACGATTGCGAGAAATAAGGCTCTGGACTATCTCAGGACCAAGAGTGATACGGAATCGCTCGATGCCTGTGCCTATCTGGAAGACGAGAGTCTCGACGCTCAGATCAATGCCCTGGACCTCGCTCGACTCATCGAGAAGACCTTCGACCAGCTCCCTGAGAAGACCAGAAATACCTTCCTGATGAGCCGTAGGGAAGGACTCTCAAACATCGAAATCGCAAAGAGGGAGCATGTGAGCGTCAAGGCCATCGAGTACAGAATCTCACAGGCTCTGAAAAATTTCAGAAAAATCAAGGAATCGTTTTAGGGTAGAGCGTAGTTTTCTCGTATATAGAGTATGCGCGTAAACTACAACAAGAATGTATTCGATTCCCTCCCGGATTCTGTATACACAGGCGAAATGCCTGAACTCCCTCGTTCCAGAGGCAATAATCGTATATATAGATATGTGGCCATCGCTGCTGCTTCAGCAGCCATAATCTTTGCGACCACTACCACCATCCTTTCCAGGAAGCTCCGTGAGGTTCCTGCCCAGACCGAACTCATTGCAGATGCTGAGATCGTATACACGGTGAACAGCTCGCTTCAGGGCAACATAGTCCTTCCTGACAGCACACTCGTGACCCTGAACAGCGGAAGCTCGCTCAGGCTTGCCAACGATTTCGGCACAGGAACGAGGACAGTATATCTCGACGGCGAGGGCTACTTCGATGTCCACAAGGACAAGAACGTCCCATTCCTCATCAAGACACCTCAGGACGTGCTCGTGACCGTAACTGGTACCAAGTTCAATCTCAAGTGCTTTTCAGACGGCCCGAAGTTCGACCTTACCCTCATCCAGGGCTCGGTCGAGCTTACCACCCCTAAAAATGAGGTGATCTATGTCGAGCCTTCGCAGGAAGTCGTGATCACGAATGATTTCCACAATGTGAATGTCGTCGAGGCTCCGGTGGAGTCCACCGTATGGACCAGGGGCATACTCAAGTTCGACCATACGCCGATGAGCGAGACCATCGCCCAGATCGAGAGGTGGTACGGGGTCAAGGTGAATGTGTCGGACGAGTCTATCTACCGGTCTTCATTCACTGCGGAGTTCAAGTCCGAGACCCTTTCCGAGGTTCTCGACCTTCTCTGCCTCACTTCCCGACTCGACTATAAGGTCGAGGACGGTATCGTAAGCTTAAATCCAAAGAACTAACAGTATAATAATGAGTACAACTAAACGAATTATCATGCTCTGCATTTCCCTCATGATGGGTGTCGCCCTTCATGCGCAGAGCTTGTTTTCGGTCTTTGTGGACAATCAGCCGCTCTCTACCGCGATGAAGCTCATCTCGGCCCAGAGCGATTACAGGTTTGTCTACAACAATGACCTTATCGACGTCTCCAAGACAATCAGCGTGGACGCCGAGAGTGACTCTATTACAGAAATCCTCGATCAGGTCTTCGGCCCTTGCGGTATCAAGTATACCATCATGGGCAAGCAGATCGCGCTTTCTGTTCCGGAGGTCGCTCAGACAGCTGTAGCAAACGGAGCCAGGACAAGGCTCATCCAGGGAACCGTCACCGACAATACCGGAGATCCTCTCGCCGGTGCTGACGTCATGGTCGCCGGCTCAAGAAACGGAACCTTCACCGACATGAACGGACGCTACAGCCTCGAGGTTTCGTCTGATCCTAACACCACCCTCGTGTTCAATTTCATCGGAATGAGGGAGATTGCCGAGCAGATCGGAAAGCGCAGTACAATCAACGTGATTCTCGAAGAGGAGGTGAACGCACTCGACCAGATCGTCGTTACCGGTTACCAGACCCTTTCGCGTGAGCGCTCTGCCGGTTCGTTCTCAAATGTTTCCGGAGCTAAGGTCCAGAGTCAGGCAAACGTGGAAGGTAACATCCTCAGAAGTCTCGAGGGACGTGCCGCAGGTCTCAGCGTCAGCCAGACTGGTGACGGCGTGAAATACCTTATTCGTGGTGTGTCATCGATCAACTCCAAGACTGAGCCTCTTTTCATCGTGGACGGAGTCTCTATGACAAAGAGCCAGATGGACAAGATGGTGAACCCTAATGATGTGGAATCCATCAACTTCCTCAAGGATGCGACAGCAGCTTCGATCTGGGGTGCGCAGGCGGCGAACGGCGTCATCGTCGTGACCACCAAGAGTGGTTCTGCTTCGAACAAGCTCTCAATCAGCTACAATGGCAGCTTCACTTTCCGTGGCAAGCCGAACTACACATACCAGGATATGATGACCAGTCGCGAGTTCATAGACGCGGTAGTTGATGCGTTTGATCCTCAGACATACAAGTGGGCTGATATCAACAAGTCTTCCTATGGCCTCTCTCGCGGTGATTTCAGGGTTGTGTTCCCTCATGAGGAGGCGCTGTACAGATACTTCAATCAGGAAATCTCTCTTGATGAGCGAGACGCTCTCCTGGACAAGCTTGCGTCGGTCAACGGAAGGAAGGAATATGAGAAGTACTTCATGAGCAACTCATACCTTACGAACCATTCTCTCTCGTTCTCCGGAGGAAATGACAAGAGCAACTTCTACGCTTCGCTCGAGTATCAGAGGAGCAAGGGTTCTCATAAGGATAATGTGGATGACTATAAGTTCTTCTTCCGCGACGTGTTCCATATCGCCAAGTGGGCAACGCTCGATCTTTCAGTCACTGCATATCATTCTAAGGCTCGTACCTATGCGACCCCTAATATCAGTGACATCCCGTACATAAGCTACTTCGATGAGCAGGGTAATGAGCTTTCTCATACCAACTATATCATGACACCGGCTTACCAGGCCAGCGTGGAGAAGATTACAGGTGTATCCCTCGATTACTATCCAGTCAAGGACTTCCGCAATACCTATTCGACTACGAAGTCTACAGGTGTCAATGCGAATGCAGGCCTGAAGATCAACTTCACCAAGTGGCTCAGCTATGAGGGACGTTTCCAGTACTCTCTCACCAATGGAGGCAGCGAGCAGTTCGTCCCTGCTGATTCTTATTCGGTAAGGTTTGACCGAAACAAGGCTACCAACATGGACGGAGAGAGCTTCCTCCCTTCATCCGGCGGAAACTACACCGTGTCTGACCGTCGTGAGAGTTCATATACCGTGCGTAACCAGCTCAGCCTCGATCTTGGATTCGGCGACCAGCTCATGCATAGGGTGACTGCTCTTGCCGGTTTCGAGTTCAGCGACCGTCTCAGCGCCGGACATAACTCTTTCCTCAGGGGCTATGACTACCAGACCATGGAACATATCCTCTACAACGACTACCAGCTCACCACAGAGGGCGTAAAGAATCCGGCACTTCCTTCGATCGCGTCTGCGACCGTGAACAGGTTCAGCCCTAATACCTACGGACAGTCAGAGACAGAGTACCGATTCGTGTCAATGTACGCAAACGGTGCATATACTCTCATGGACAAGTACTCAGTCAATGCCAGCATACGCGTCGATCAGTCCAACCTCTTCGGTAGCGATCCGAGCGTACAGTTCAAGCCTATCTGGTCGGTAGGCGCAATCTGGAACGCAGGTAAGGAGGACTTCGTAAGGCAGCATGGATTCATCAACAGGCTCAACGTACGTGCAAGCTTCGGATATGCAGGTAACTCTCCTAATCCTGGAGAGGGCGGTCCATACGATATCCTCAAGTCTACCTCCGATCCTGCATACAGCCGTTTCGGACTCGGATATCAGGTGGTGACCCCGGCGAACGACAAGCTCACCTGGGAGAAGACACGTACGATCAACCTCGGTGTGGATTTCGCCTTCCTAGGTAATCGTCTCGACGGTAGCATAGATCTCTATGACAAGAGGACGACTAACCTCCTCGCGCATGTCCCAGTGGATCCAACCACAGGTTTCAAGAATGTACTCTCGAATCTCGGAACGATGACCAACCGCGGAGTAGAACTCTCCCTGAGCAGCGTCAACATCCAGAAGGCGCTCTTCCAGTGGACTACGGACTTCACCTTCACCTACAATGCGAACAAGCTCGTGGATATGTATCTCGAGCAGCCTGAGAGCCCATATGTGATGATAGGTTACGACTATTGGAAGGGATATCCTTTCGGAACCATCTTCGCTTATGACTGGGCTGGCCTCGATCCGGAGGACGGTATGCCTCGAGTATATGATTCCAAGGGCAATCCGGTACGCTCAATCACCGACATCGATTCTGTCGACGCAGTCAAATACCGTGGAACGACGGTGGCTCCTATCTTCGGATCACTTTCCAATACTTTCCGTCTCGGCAGCTTCGACCTCAACATCATGTTCGTCTACAACTTCGGGCATAAGATGAGGAATGATGTCAACACCAAGAACTCATATCGCTTCTGCGAGAATCTCCACCATGATTTCGCAAAGAGGTGGCAGAGACCTGGCGATGAACTTACTACCGATGTACCTGCATACTATTCTCTCAAGAACAGCGCAATCAGTGAGAACGATGTCATCTATCTCTACAGATATGCCGACAACAACGTGCTCAATGCTTCGTATATCAAGCTCAGGGAGGTCTCATTCGGCTACAGGATCCCTGCTCATATCTGCAAGACCATGAATATGCAGAGCATGAGCGTAAGGCTCATCGCATCGAACCTTGCGACCATCGCCTTCAACGGCCAGGGTATCGATCCTGAGGCATTCTCCCTTTCAGGAGGTGCCCGTACCGACAAGTATTTCCCTTATGTCTCAGCAAGTCTCAACATTGAATTCTAAGCCATGAAAAAGATAACAGCAGCTTTATTTGCAACAGCGATGGTACTTCTCACCTCATGCGAGAACTACCTCAACGTCAAGCCTCGTGGCTATGATATCGCATCGAAGATCGAACACTACGAGGGCCTTCTCGTAGGTCAGGATCTCTATATGTTGAACGAGTCCTTCCCATACATGTGCTTCGAGTGCTTCATGGACCAGGACGGTTTCGACAATGCATACAGCACCATCGGCTCACGTGCGACCAACGCCTACAAGTGGGAGAAGAACGTGTACCGTGAGGATGAGGATTGCGGCGAGTGGAACTCATTCACAACCGCGCTCTACTATTACAACGTAGTCATTAACCAGGTTCTCGACGCCGAGGACGGAACACCGGAGAAGAGGCTCGCCCTCCAGGCGGAGGCCCGCATGCTCCGTGCCTACTGCACCTTCCTCATGTCTGAGTTTTTCGGGGACGTACCTATCATCAAGACAGCCTCAACCATGGGCGGTGACTTCTCTCTCCACAGCAGGGAAGAGGTGATTGAGTTCGTGCTCAGCGAGATGGCGGAGGCCGTTCCTCAGCTCGAGGATACCCAGGAACATTGCATGAGAGTGTTCAGGACCTCGGGACTCGCACTCTACGGAAAGGTACTCTTCATGCTCGGCAGATACTCCGAGGCTGAGCAGCAGTTCCGTGAGGCCCTTGCAGCCGTGAAGGCGCATCCTGAATGCGGCCTCACCAACTATTATGAGAGACTCACGCCTGAAGGCCAAGTCGATTTCATCGTCTATGACTATGAGAATCCAGAGCTTCTCTTCAACCTCGGTTCTATGAATCGTCTTTGGCCAGCCGTGTACGGCGGAATGTACAACATGCTTCTGTTCGGCGTGAGGAACGATGTCGTGAAGAGCTTCTACTATGACATGAAAGATACTAGACTCTCGACGCTTTCTTCAGTTACTACAGGAGAAACCGCATACAAGTCATTCAAGAATTCAAACTACTATTCTGCCAACATGAGCACTATCAAGAGCAACATCGGTGTAGGCGTGCCGGATCTCTATATCATGTATGCTGAGTGTCTTGCCAGGGCTAACAAGACCGATGAGGCTTCAGAGGTTCTCGTTGAACTCAGGAGACATAGGATGGATCCTGGTCATGAGGACATTCCTGCAGACGTGGTAAGCGCTGACCAGATGACCGTGTTTGCGTTCGAGGAGCGCATGAGAGAGGAAATCGGATTCGGTACGAGCTGGTTCGAGATGAGGCGAGTTTGGGATGATCCACTCTTCCAGTATCTCAAGCCTATGTATGTACATACCGTCGGATCAGAGACCTATACCCTCACTGAGGATAAACTCTGGCTCCAGATTCCGCCATCAGTACTTCTGTGGCATCCAGAATATGAAAAATAACAATCAACCAAAATAAATGTATATGAAAAAGTACTTAGCATTGGCAGCAATCGCTGCTCTCATGAGCGTAGTCTCATGTACTGATGACAAGAAACCGGAAGTAAAGCCTGAGCCAATCTCGGTATCCCCAAAGTCGGTGACTTTCGAGGGTGAGGGAGGTACTCTCAAGGTTGCCGTCAAGTCACAGGACGCGACCTTTACTGCAAAGTCTGACGCTGCTTGGCTTACCGCTGAGGTGAACGGTAAGGAGATCGTCCTTACTGCAGCTGCAAACGATAGCAAGGATCCAAGGGCAACTAAAGTCACCGTTTCAGACTCTAAGACTTCATGCGAGATTGAGGTTAAGCAGAACATGGGATCTGCAGTTGCTGGTTACACGCCTCTTGTTTCTGCAAAGATGGAGTATGCTGGAACCATGCTCTATATGTTCACCAAGCCTCATACAGAGAATTACGGCGGTCAGGGCTTCCTTAACGTAGCAGACTCTGATGGTAACAGGATAGAGATCACTCTCTTCACTGATCTCTTTACTTCTCCTGAGGAGGTCGTTCTTTCAGAGGGCTTATACACTGCGGGTCAGGACAAGATGACATATTATTATGCAGTGCCTAAGACTTGGGTTCCTGGCGGTTATGAGACTACCGATGACGGAGAGACTTTCTCTTTCGGAACCTTCTTCAATGGTATTGACGAGTCTACTATCGCAATGACCGAAGGTACCATGGAAGTAAAGGACGGAATCCTTAAGATTGATTTCAAGGATGCCGAGGGCAATGAGTACAAGTACGCTTTCGAGGGTGAGGTAGAGCTTGACCTTGAGGGCGCAACTTACCCAAGCGAAAAGATCGGCCCTGCCGACAATATCTACTCAGCAGTGTGCACATACGGTGGTGAGAATGAGTTCGGAGCTGCGTCAATGACTCTCATGCTCTATTCTGGTACAGAGGCTAACAATACCAGGAGTATCTTCCCATTCTATATGGAAATGGCAGAGTTCAGCGAGGATATGGACCTTTCAGGTATGTACTCTAATCCAGAGGATCCAGATGATACCGGAAAGGCTGGTACACTCGAGATCGGTAGCATGATCGAGTTTGGCGATTTCAGGTTCCCTATGGGTTCAAGCATCATCTTCAATGACGGTGACGTATTCGCCGCTGATGGTATGTCTAGCCTCATCCTTACCAAGCAGGAGGATGGAACCTACTCTATCTTCGCATCAATGATGCCTGCTGAAGGTGAGGATTTCTATCTCTATATGACCACAATCTCAATTGATCTTGTCAACTCTGCCGATTATGGTGATGATGAGGAAGATTAATTGAATCAATGACCTATTATCATATCTAATGAAAAAGACTTTGATCGCAGCTTCGGCTGCATTGATGATGGCCGCATGCACCAGCTCTCCAAAGGCTGGTGCACCGACCACCTTCGAAGGAAAGTTCATCGGCTACGGCGGTGAGTACGTGGAGTTTTTCATTCCCACTGAGACTGGCGAGTACCAGGAAATCCAGATAGTGGTAGCTGAAGATGGAACATTCAATACTGAGGTACAGTTCGGTAAGGACATGTATGACTGCGCAATCTTTGCGGACAAGTATATGTACCGTGTATGTCTGGAGCAGGGCAAGCATTACAATGCCGTGTTCGATATGACCAACGGATCTGAAACTGAATTCGAGTTCACTGGTGAGGGCAGCAAGGAGAATCTCTTCATGAGAGACTACTGGAAGGGCTTCCGCTATTCTGACTCCGTGATTGATGGACTTCTCGCTTGCGGCTCTTTTGAAGAGTTCTCTGCAGGAATAGAGCATGCAGCAGCTCCCCTCAGAGAAGAGCTCAAGGCAACAAACAACAAGGGATTCATCGACTATTACACCAAGGAGATGAACTCATACGAGCTTTCGTACAAGTTCTATTATCCTTTCATCAGGACCTCTGCCAGCGGTGTGTATCGTCCTGAGCAGTCATACCTCGATGCTATCGCGAATGCTCCTAAGATGACCGACGAGGAATATTCCAGCATGATTCAGTTCTACGCAATGAATGTTCCTTACATGTTCCCTGACATCAATCTCAGGGAGGCTCTCCGTGCCGTTGCTGATTTCAGCAGCAAGCAGTCAAGGAAGGAAGAGGGAATCGCAGCAGTGCTTCAGAGCTACGCTTCCATGGGTGGCAGCAAGACCCTCAAGGATGCATACGAATACTATAAGGAGAATGTGAAGAATCCTGACGAGAATCTCTGCAAGATGATTGAGAATGCCATGAGCCTTGGCCCAGGCGTTGCTGCACCTGAGATCGAATTCGAGGATATCGACGGAAACATCAAGCACCTTGCCGACTTCCAGGGTAAGCCTCTCTATATCGACCTTTGGGCTTCTTGGTGTGGTCCATGCTGTGAGGAGATTCCTCATCTCGCAAAGTTCGTTGCCTCTCTCGGTGAGAATCCTGAGATTGTATGCATCAGCATCTCCATCGATGACAATAGGAACGATTGGACTGCCAAGCTCGCAGAGGACAACAGCGAGTGGCCACAGTACCTTGCTACCAAGGACGGTCAGAAAGCAATTTCAAGGGATTACGGTGTAAGCGGCATACCTCGTTTCATGCTTATCAATGCTGACGGAACAATAGCATCTGTGAATGCAGGACGTCCTTCTGATCCAGATCTTCTCGAATCTCTCAGAGCTGCTTTGAAATAGTATTAAAAATGAAAAGAGTATTAATAATAGCTTCTGCTGCTTTCGCTCTGATTGCATGTAGTTCAGAACCGAGTGCTCAGCTTAGCGGATGTCTTTCTGACGCCGATGTGTTCTCTTTTGGTTTCCAGTCTGACAATGACACCGGGATCCAGATTCTTGACACTTACGACGGAATCGAGAACGGAAAGTTCGCGTTCGACATCTGCAATGAGCCAGGCGAACTTTTCCTTATCTCGAAGAACCAGCCATCTACCTTTATCCAGCTTTATCTCGCCAAGGACGAGAAGATCGTGATGGAAGGTAAGGTCTCTGACTTCAAGATTTCTGGAACTCCTTTCTATAAGGATATGGGAGAGTACCATGAACTTACAAAGGAGCTTGACCAGAAAGTCCTTGAGGCGGTGCTTGAGATGGATAGTGCTGCCAAGGAAGGTCGAGAACCTAGCATCGATTATGCAAGGGTTAAGCAGAGTACCGACGAAGAGAAGGACCAGATTTCGCTCAGCTTCATCAAGTCACACCCGGACAGCGATTTCTCGGTGTATCTCGTTTCCAATATCCGTAAGTCTCTTTTCGAGAGGGCTGCGTCACTTCTTTCAGATAAGGCGAAGAATGGCAAGCTGAAGTATCTTCTCGACAAGGCAGAGCTCAGGAACATGGGTGACGACGTCGCAAAGCGTGCCCGCGCTGAGGCTGAAGGTAAGGTATATGTGGGCTCGACTGCCCCTGACTTTACCCTCAAGACTCTCGATGGCTCAGATTTCACTCTCTCTTCACTTCGTGGACGCTATGTAATGCTCGACTTCTGGGGAGCATGGTGTCACTGGTGTGTGGAAGGTATGCCTAAGGTCGCAGAGATCGCAGAAAAGTATGCGGACAAGCTCAGCGTTGTAAGCGTAGACTGCAACGATTCTGAGGCAGAATGGCGTAAGGGCGTAGAGGATTCAGGTATCATGACATGGACTCAGGTATACAATCCTAGGACTGTTGCCGTCGATGCTCAGTTCCTCGTTGAGGCTTTCCCTACTTTCGTGATCATCGACCCTCAGGGCGTCATAAAGAAAATCCTCGTAGGTGAGAGCCGGGACTTCGTTGAGGAAGTCGGTGCTTGCCTTGAATAAAATAAGGAGATAATATGAAAAAAGTAATAATCGCCGCTTTTGCGGCACTCGCCGTGGTCTCATGCGGACCTAAGGCTCAGTTCAGCGGTAACATCAGTGGCGTCGATGGCCTGAGTATCAGCTTCGCGACTGATCTTGGCACAGGACTCGAGTTCATGAAGGACGTGGAAATGAAGGACGGCAGTTTCTCCATGGACATCGCCGATGAGTCAGGAGAATTGCTCATCTTCGATAAGAACAATTTCATTACCTACCAGAATATATACTTCGTGCCTGACGAACAGCTGGTCATCAATGGAAAGTTGACAGACTACACCATTTCCGGATCTCAGTTCTACCAGGATATGGGTGAGTTCCACGAGATGACGAAGGAACTCGACGCGAGAGTGTTCGAGGCCCTCCTTATCATGGACAAGGCGGAAAGGGAAGGCACACGACCAATCGTCAGCTATGAAAAGGTGAAGGATGAGGTTGAGCAGGAAAAGGGAACACTCGCTCTCGACTACATCAAGGCTCATCCGGACAGCGATTTCTCTGCTTACCTTGTGTCGACTCTTCGCGTGGCTCTGTTCGACAGGGGAGAGTCTCTCCTCACCGAGCGTGCGAGAAACGGCAAGATGGCTTTCCTGATCAATAAGAAGCATGTTGCCATCCATGGCGCAGAGATCGCCAAGCAGGCTAGGGAGTACATCAAGGTAGGTGCTGAGGCTCCGGACTTCACTCTCAAGACTCTCGAAGGTACTGACCTTACTCTTTCATCGCTTCGCGGTCGCTATGTCATGCTCGATTTCTGGGGAACTTGGTGTCATTGGTGCGTAGAAGGTATGCCAAAGGTCAAGGCTGTGTCTGAGACCTATGCTGACAAGCTTACCGTCATCAGCGTTGACTGCCACGATTCTGAGATTGAGTGGAAGAAGGGCCTCGACGAGATCAAGATCATGACCTGGACCCAGGTCTACAATCCTGCCGATTTTGCCCTCGACGCTCAGTATGCTGTCGACGGCTTCCCAACCTTCGTAGTCATCGATCCAGAAGGAAAGATCGCGAAGATCATCGTCGGAGAGGGCAGCGACCTTGTTGCTGAGGTCGGCGAATGTATCGAATAGAAACCCAACAATCATTCGACATAAATACTGAACAATTGAAGCCCGCGGCAGTGATGCCCCGGGCTTCTTCTTTTACTGTCTGTCTTTCGTCTAGTCTTCCAGGAGGTAGTCCATGGTGATTACGACTCGCACGTTCTTGATGTAAGGAGAGTTTGCGTCACGGTCATAGATCGAGAACTGTCCTTGGCTTGCGTGGCTGATCTTGCCGACCTTGCTGTGGGAATCCTCGGCGAACTTCTGCGCAGTCGCACGGGCGTTCTTCGTTGCCTCCTCGACCATTGCCGGCTTGATTTCGTTGAGGCCGGTGAACTCATACACGATTCGGTTCTCGCCGTACTCTTCGTAGATGATAGGAATGCCCTGCTTCATCAGCTCACCCTGGCGGTTCATCAGGGCGCGGATCTTGTCGACATTGTTGCTGGTGACAGTGATCACGCTGGTGGCCTTGTAGCGGCTGGCGATGTTGTTCTCGCCGTAGTCGTATGCCCTTCGGTCAGTTATGGCAGGAGGGTTGACGCTGATCTCAGCTTCGTTCACGCCGCCGGCCTTGAGGAAGGACACGATCGCAGAGTTCTTAGACTCGATGATGGAATACATCTGGTTGGGGTCGTTTCCGACTTCCTGATATACGAGCGGCCAGATCACCTTGTCCGCCATGACTTCCTTCTCGGCGAGACCTTTAACGCTTACCTTGCGGTCGCGGTCCTTGACTGCGACCATTCCTGAACGTAATGACAGTCCTGCGATCACTATCGCGAGCGCAAGTATCGTCGGTGCAAACCATTTGTTGTCTTTCATATCTTAGGTAATTTAAGTTCTAATGCCCGCCTATGTAGCATAACTCATGCCGTGGCATAAAAAAAGACCAGACTCGAAAGCCTGGTCTTCGTTATCGTATCTCTTCAAATCCTACTTGAAAAGACCCTGAGCCATTGTGTAGAGAGCACGACGCCAGGTAAGGAACTCGTGAGCTGTGCCAGGAGAAACGTGTGCCTGTGCGTTGTAGCCAGCTGCCTTGAGAGCATCTACTGCTGCGTTGATCTGTGCAGGAGACTCCTTCTCACCGGTGCTGAGGAAGATGTAGTCAACCTTGCGGCCAGCAAGCTCCTCAACGCTGTAGGTACCACCTGAAAGGAGACCGTAGCTACCGAATACCTCTGGACGTGCGAGAGTGATTGCGTGAGTTTCCATACCACCCATAGAAAGACCAGCCATTGCGCGGTGCTTCTTGTCAGCGAGGGTGCGGAAGTTTGCGTCGATGTATGGAACGAGCTCGTCAACGAGGACAGTCTCGAAACCGTTGTTAAGCATCATGCCCATGCCACCTGCAGGACGTGCAGGACGAGCTGCTGGAGCCTGGCCCTGTGCAGGAGCCTGAGCTGCAGGACGAGCTGCAGGACGTGCGCCTGGACGGAAGCCCTCATTGGTCATACCGTAAGTCATGACAATGATGAAAGGCTTGATCTTACCCTCAGCGATGAGGTTATCCATGATGAGGTTAGCGTGACCCTGGTTAGACCATGCATACTCGTTCTCACCCCAACCATGCTGGAGGTAGAGTACAGGGTACTTGGTCTTGTTCTTAGGATCGCCATAACCTGCAGGAGTGTATACGAAAGCCTTGCGGAGCTGATTGGTGCTCTCAGACCAGAAGAGAATCTGCTGTACGTTTCCGTGAGGTACGTTCTTCTCTGCATAGAAATCTGCGTCGTGAGCAGGAATCTCGATACCGCTCTCCCAACGAGTTGAACCGTAGTAGTTGTTAGTACCAGGATCGTTGAAGATACCGCCGTCGATAGATACGTGATAGTAGTGGAATCCCTCATCCATAGGACCAGAGGTAGTTCCTTCCCAGATACCGTCACCCATGTGCTTGAGAGTGGTGCCGCCCTGACCGCCGAGACCGAGGCTGACCTTAACCTCAGCAGCGCCTGGAGCGTTGATGCGGAAGCGTGCGTAACCCTGAGAGTTTACCATAGGATACTCCTGGCCTGGCTGATTGAGCTCAGAAGGCTTGAAGTCTTCCTTGATTTCCTGTGCATTGGCACCCATGCAGATAGCGAGAGCTGCCAAAGATGTGAACAAAGACTTTTTCATCTGTTAAAAATTTAGTGGTTTATTGAGTGAATTTGTGTCCATTAACTCATGATATCACAAATATATGAAAAAGTGCACAATAGCAAACGGAAATCTTTGCTAATTTTGTCTTGTTATATGACATCGATATGAGGAAAAACATCAGAAATATAGTCTCGCTCGTCGCATTAGTTCTCTGTGTGGGCTTCAGCACAGCTCCGGCAATGGCGAAGAGCTTCGTGCCGAAGAAGTCAAAGGCGCAGGCCGTGATCTATTATGACAACGACGTTCACAGCCATGTCGACGGATACGCAGTGGCAGCAAAGCTCAAGAAGGACGCGGTCAATGCCGGAATCCCTTCATGTCTCGTATCAAGCGGCGATTATGTTCAGGGTGCCAGCCTTGGCGCCAGCACGAAGGGCGCTTCGATCGTGGAGATCATGAACACGGCCGGCTATGACGCCGTGACTCTCGGAAACCACGAGTTCGACTACGGTATGCCTCGACTCGCGGAGCTGTCCAAGGCTTTGAACGCGACTATCGTGGACTGCAATCTCTTTGATCTGAGGACGGGCAGGATGTATGCTCCGTACAAGATTTTCCAGATGGGTGGGGTGAAGGTGGCTTTCCTCGGAATCTCTACTCCTTACAGCTTCGTCTCTTCCGTGCCTTCATATTTCCAGGATGACAAGGGCAACATGGTCTACTCGCTGTGCGCAGAGAATCTCTATGAAGTCGTGCAGGAGTCTGTGGACAATGCGCGCAAGGAAGGGGCAGACTACGTGATCGTGCTGTCGCACCTTGGAGACGACATCTATTTCGATCCTATCAATTCCCATGAGCTCATCGCAAACACCCGCGGAATCGACGTGGTGCTCGACGGACATTCGCACCATTTCCTTCCTGCCTGTCACCGCAAGAATATCGACGGAGAGCCGGTGATGCTGACCCAGACAGGCTCATATTTCGATTATGTGGGCTGTCTTACCATCTCACCTAAGGGAAAACTGTCAGCAAAGCTCATCCGCAGTTCGAAGGTCAGGGAAAGGGATGCGGCGACTCTCGCTGTCATAGATAAGGTGAAGAAGGACTACGAATCCGTTGGCTCGCGTGTTGTAGGCCGCAGCGAGACGGAGATGATCTTCGCAGATGTCTCTAGCCCACGCATCGTAAGGGAAAGGGAGTCCGGACTCGGAGATTTCTGCGCCGATGCCATCAGGCTCACGATGGGCACCGAGATATCCATGCTCGGAGGAGGTTCCATCCGCGCTGCAATCAATAAGGGCGACGTCACCTACAACGACCTCTTTACCTGCTTCCCATTCCGTAATACTATAGGTATAACGACTCTCAGCGGCCAGCAGATACTGGACATACTCGAGTTCTCGGTGGCGACGCTTCCGGCTGAGTTCGGCGGCTTCCTGCAGGTATCAGGAATCAAGTTCGACGTGAACGTTCGCGTCGACAGCCCAGCTCGCATCGATTCGAACAAGATACTGGTCAGCTTCGAGGGCGATAAGAGGCGAGTGGCGAATGCCATGGTCCTCAACAAAGAAGGGGAGTACGAGCCTCTGCAGCGCGAGCGTTTCTATACGGTGTCCGGTAGCACCTATCTTCTCATTGAGCATGGCGACGGCTACGAACACCTCTTCAAGGATACGAAGACCGTGGATACGAAGATCGACGACGTGGACATACTCGAACGCTATATTACGGAGAATCTCGGCGGAGTCATTCCTGCCCGCTATGCAAATCCCGAAGGCCGAATCCATATTCGCTACTAGACCATGATCAGAAACTTTCTCGTAGTCGGACTCGGTGGCGCGCTCGGCGCAATGCTCCGTTACGGAATGACCCAGCTAGGCAATCTCCTCGCTTGGTCGTCCAATCTTTCTACCTTCGCCGTGAACGTGCTCGGCTCGTTCATTATGGGATTGCTCGTCTCGTCCTGCGAACAAGGCACATGGCTACTGCTTGCGACGGTTGGATTATGCGGTGGCTTCACCACCTTCAGCACCTTCTCCAACCAGACGGTGACCCTCCTCCAGCAGGGCAAGTTCGGACCGGCGCTTCTCTATGCTCTCGGCACCGTGGTCGTCTGCGTTCTTGCGGCATGGCTCGGATGTCTGCTCGGTCAGAAGCTCAGCTAGGCTGAAAATTCTCCCAAAACTCCTGTTCCATTCGCCACAGTATAGGGCCAAATCGCCACAAATGGCGGGGCCGTTCGACACAAATGGGCGATAGAGTGCATTCCATTGCATATTCCATATAGAACTTTGCGGTGAAACCAAACCTCAGAACTATATGGAATCATTCATCAAACTGTTCCATTCTTCAGTGGCAGATTGCTGGGATAACAAGGCAATCTCGCAGTTTCACGTGAAGGAACTTAACTATTCGGAATTCGCTAACGAGATCGCAGTCCTCCAGGATATGTGGAGCGCTGCCGGACTCCAGAGGGGAGACAAAATTTCCATCAATGCGAAGAGCGGTGTGAACTGGATGACAGTATTCATGGCGTCCGTCACCGGCGGCTATGTAAGCGTGCAGCTCTTCAACGGCTTTACCCCAGCCGACACCCAGAAACTTGTATCACATTCGGACAGCCGTATTCTCTATACGGAGAAGACAATCTTCTCGGCTATGGACTTCGAGTCCATGCCTGAGCTTCTTGCGGCAATCGACGTGGAGTCCGGTGACCTTCTCGCTTCGAGAAACGGATTCGAGGCTGTATACAACAAGCGCTACGCAGCGTTCGATGCAAAATATCCTCAGGGATATGGCAAGTCGGATTTCCAGGAGAGGGTTGCAAAGGCTCCTGAGATCGGAATGGACGACATGTGCGCAATCATGTATACTTCCGGCTCTACCGGCAATCCTAAGGGCGTAATGCTCAACGTCAGGAACTTCAGTGCAAATGTCAAGCTCGTCAGCGAGAAGCTTCCAATGCGCCGTGGCGAGAACCATTTCAGCGTTCTCCCGTATGCCCATATCTTCGGCCTCACCGTTGACGGCGTGACTTCTCTCAGCGTCGGAATGCATCTCTGCATACTCGGCAGACTCCCTCTTCCAAGCACGCTCAAGGAGGCTTTCATGGAGCTCCGTCCAGCGGTGTTCTTCGCAGTTCCGCTCATCCTCAGCAAGTTCGTCGACTATGTGCTCGGCGATGTGCTCAAGGACGAGGAGAACAAGGCAAAGCTCGACAACTACGAGGAGAATCCTGAGTTCTGCGATGAGCTCAGGCAGATGGTCATGGATGCCATGGGCGGCCGTCTCGAAGCATTCGCAACCGGCGGCGCAGCGATTCCGCCAGACGTAGAGTCAATGCTCGCATTCAAGCTCAAGACTCCTTTCATCACCGGTTACGGCATGACAGAGACCGCGCCCGTGATCTCTCTCGGTCCTGTGGGCAACTACAAGGCAAAGTCTTGCGGTATGGTGTACAAGGATTATATCGACGTAAAGGTCAATTCACCTATGCCACATACCATACCTGGCGAGGTGCTCGTCAAGGGTGACATCGTCTTCATGGGATACTATAAGAACCCTGAGGCTACAAAGGAGGTACTTTCTGCTGACGGTTGGCTCAGGACAGGTGACGTCGGCGTCATCGACGAGGACAACATCCTCTTCCTCTCAGGCCGTTGCAAGAACATGATACTCGGAACCAATGGTCAGAACATCTTCCCTGAGGAGATCGAGGTGGTCCTCAATTCCCTTCCATACGTTGCCGAGTCCATCGTGGTGATGAGAAACAATACGATTCACGCCATCATCGTCCCTAACGGAAATGCCGTAGAGGAGGCTGGCTTCGATGCCCAGACCGTGAATGCTGTGATGAAGGAAAACATCAACTACCTTAACAGCCAGATACCTAAGTATTCGGCTGTGAACACCTTCGAGCTCAGGTTCGAGGCTTTTGCCAAGACGCCAAAGGGTAGCATCAAGCGTTTTATGTACGCTTAACGAACTTGTCCTGCGAAGGATTGAGTTCAAGAAGACGCGCAAGCGTCTGCTTATAATAGCTCTTTGAAACTGAAACCTCCTTACGGTCGGGATTGTCGAGAACGATGGTCGCACAATTGTGACCGCGCATGAACTGCTCGAGATGGCCCAGGTTCACGATATATGAACGATGGCACCTGACGAGCGTGGTTCCTGCGATTGCTGACTCGAGTTTCTGGGTAGGACAACGAAGCATGTACTTGTGCTGCTTTCCTTCCGACTCGTAGTAGATCTGAACGTAATTGTCCTGGGCTTCCATGTAGAATATAGAATCTGCATCCAGTGCGATTGCCGGATCTCCCTTGTAGTCGTGGAGCAGTAGCTTCCCGCTCTGATCCTCGGAACCTATCCCGGCCCGGAGGGCTTCATATTCCTCCCTGAGGGCTCTGTTTGCCGCGATCAGCGACATATAGCCATAGGGGATTGCGAGAATGAGGCCCACGCAGAGCGCCGCCTTGAAGATCAGAGGCAGATCGGCATGCAGGGTGTTTCCCGTCGCTGCCGGTGTAAGCGCGAGGTATACCAGCGCGATCACGAGATATTCGGAAAGAGCCCATAGTATGAACTTGCCGGCGGTGAGGACCCTCCTCGACTGGAAGTAGTACATGGCCATCTTGCTCAGGCCCATCAGAATTATGGCGATGAGGTAGAATACTATCGTGAATGCGAAGTGTCTGGCTGGTTGGAAGCCTATCCAGATAGTTGCCGAGAACGGTCTGTATATCAGGAGGAAAGGTATCGAGAAAAGGAATATGACAAGGACGGAAACCGTCAGAAATCCTTTCGAAAACAGGTATTTTGGCATTTCCATGGTCTAGAATCTTACACGTAAAAACGCCGCAAGATACAAAAAGATTTTTTAATCGGACATGAATACAGAAAGACGCGTAGTCATTACAGGAATGGGAGTCATCTCCCCGATCGGCAATAATGTCGAGGACTTCAAGACCTCGCTGATGGCCGGAAAATGTGGCATCTCAGAGCTCGATCTCGGAGACTCAGAGGAGGCTAAGGGTATCAATATCAAGGTCGCAGGACAGGTCAGGGACTTCGTGCCTGCCGAGCACGGCCTCACGCCTCAGGACGCTCGCAGGAGCGATCGCTACAGCCAGTTCGCAGTGGCTGCTTCACTCCAGGCGATGGAACATAGCGGACTCAAGGTGGACGAGAATATCTCTTCGGAGAGACTCGGAGTCTACATGGGATCCGGAATAGGTGGTCTTGACACCTTCGTCCGTCAGGCTAAGAACATGATAGAGAACGGCGGCGGTATGGTTTCGCCACTCTTCATTCCGATGATGATCGCTAACATAGGTGGCGCGAATGTGGCCATCAGGCTCGGTGCCCAGGGCCCGTGTCTCACCACCGTATCAGCCTGCGCCAGCGGTACCAACGCGATAGGCGAGGCTTTCCTTGCAATCCGCAGGGGAGACGCAGATGCAATCGTGGCAGGTGGTAGCGAGGCTGCCATCAACCCTATCGCCCTCGGCGGCTTCCAGAACGCCCGTGCGCTCTCGACCGAAACTGATCCTATGAAGGCATGCCTTCCGTTCGATGCACGCAGGAGCGGCTTCGTGATCGGCGAGGGAGCCGGAGTAGTGATTCTCGAGGAATATGAGCATGCTGTGGCCCGCGGAGCGAATATCATCGCAGAACTCGCTGGATATGGAAATACCTGCGACGCACACCATGTAACTGCACCTTCACCAGACGGAAAGCCTGCGGCAAGGGCCATGAAGCATGCGCTCGACCAGGCTGGATTCAAGGACGGAGAGTCGCTCTACATCAATGCCCATGGTACAGGGACCCACCTGAACGACAAGTGCGAGACCCTCGCGATGAAGCTTGCCCTCGGTGAGGATCAGGCACGCAAGGCTGTGGTCAGCTCGACGAAGTCCATGACAGGACACATGCTCGGCGCTGCCGGTGCAATCGAGGCTGTTGCATGCGCGATTGCGATCCAGGAGGGCATGGTTCCTCCGACCATCGGCCTCACCGAACCTGATCCGGAGTGCGACCTCGACTATGCACCGCTCCAGGCGCGCAAGATGGACATCGACGTGGCCATGTCCAATTCTCTCGGCTTCGGCGGACACAATGCCGCTATTGTCCTCAGAAAGTTTTAAGTATGGTGGAATCGATCAGATAAAGATGGAAAGAGAAGATGTCAAGAAACTGCTGCCGCACAGGGAACCTATGCTCCTTGTTGACGAGATGCATCTCGAGGGCGACAGCTGTGTATCAAGATACGAGGTCAGGGGAGATGAGTACTTCCTCCAGGGCCATTTCCCAGGCATGCCTACCGTTCCGGGGGTAATACTTTGTGAGATGATGGGACAGGGCTCGGCGCTGCTGCTTCAGGAGAAGCTCGACGGCAAGATCGTGCCTATGTTCGTGGGAATGGAGAGCGTCCGTTTCAAGCGCTCTGTACACCCTGGCGACGTCGTGGAAACCCATTCCAAGCTCAAGGAATGCAGGGCCAACCTCGTTTTTGTTGAATCCAAGGCCACCGTTGACGGAAAGCTCTGCTGCTCTGCACGCATGAGCGTGGCCCTCGTAGCACCAAACGAATAATATGATCAATGTACCGAATCTTCTCCACGGCAAGGTGGCAATCATCACCGGTGGAGTACGTGGAATAGGATATGCGATCGCGGAGAGCTTCGCGGCCGCAGGTGCCGACCTTATCGTCACCACCACCCGTGAGCCAGAGAGTTCTTCTGAGGAACTCGAGCGACTTCGTTCCTATGGCACCCGTGTCATGGCAATGCGCCTGAACGTCGCCGACAAGACCGAGGTTGCAGAGAAACTTCCTGAGGCAGTAAAGGAGATGGGCGGAGTGGACATCCTCGTGAATAATGCTGGAATCACACGTGATGGCCTTCTCCTCAGGATGAGCGAGAAAGACTGGGACGATGTGCTCTCGGTGGACCTCAAGTCGTCGTTCAACACCACCCAGGCTGTGCTTCCTTTCATGCTCCGCAAGAAATCCGGAAGCATCATCAACATCTCCAGCATAGTCGGTGTGAACGGCAACCCGGGACAGTGCAACTATGCGGCTGCGAAGGCAGGCCTGATAGGAATGAGCCGCTCTCTCGGTAAGGAGATGGGCCCGAAGGGCATACGCACGAACTGCATAGCCCCAGGCTTCATACTTACCGACATGACGGCTGGAATGCCCGAGAACGTGGTCGAAGATTGGAAGGGCCGTATCGCTCTCAGACGCCCGGGAACCCCATGCGACGTCGCTGGAGTGGCACTTTTCCTCGCTTCGGATATGTCAGCTTATGTGAATGCGCAGGTCATCAACTGCTGCGGTGGAATGTAAAGATTGAAAATTATGGCAGGAATACTTGAAGGAAAGAAGGGCATCATCTTCGGAGCCCTCAACGATAAGTCAATCGCGTGGAAGGCAGCTGAGGCTGCAGTGCGCGAAGGTGCGTCCATCGTGCTCACGAACACGGCGATGGCGCTCCGTTTCGGAACCATGGACGAGCTTGCGCAGAAGTGCTCGGCTCCCGTGGTGGTAGCAGACGCAACCAGCATCGAGGATCTCGAGAAGCTCGTGGACGAGACCATAGCCCATTTCGGTGGAAAGTTCGACTTCGTCCTCCACTCTGTGGGCATGTCTCCGAACATCAGGAAGAACATCCCTTACGAGACTCTCAACTACGACTTCCTCTCGAAGACTCTCGACATCTCTGCCGTTTCCTTCCACAAGCTCCTCAAGGTGCTCTATGCGAAGGATGCGCTCAATGACAACGGCTCGGTGGTGGCGCTCAGCTACATCGCTGCTGACCGTGCTGTCGGAGGCTATTCGGACATGGCGGACGCGAAGGCTCTCCTCCAGTCCATCACCAGGAACTTCGGCACCATCTACGGCCGTCGAAACGGAGTCAGGGTCAACACCGTCTCCCAGTCTCCGACTATGACATCTGCAGGTCAGGGAATAGCCGGTATGGACAAGATGTTCGATTACGCTGACAGGCTCTCGCCGCTGGGAAATGCGTCTGCAGAGGACTGCGCTGACTACCTTGTGACCCTTTTCAGCGACTATACCAGGAAGATAACCATGCAGAACCTCTACAGCGACGGCGGATTCTCTAGCATGGTGATAACTCAGGAGATGTTCTAGGATATGAAGGCTTTTCTTTTCCCAGGTCAGGGCTCCCAGTTCGTCGGTATGGGCAAGAATCTCTACGAGAGCTCGCCGCGCGCCAAGGAACTCTTCGAGCAGGCAAACGAAATACTCGGATACAGAATCACCGACATCATGTTCGAAGGCACTGACGAGCAGCTCCGCCAGACCCGCGTGACCCAGCCTGCAGTTTTTCTCCATTCGGTGATTACCGCCATCTGCATGATGGACCAGGGTGAGCGTCCGGAGATGGTCGCAGGTCATTCTCTAGGCGAATTCTCGGCCCTCGTAGCATCGGGTGCGCTGGACTTTGCTGACGGACTGAAGCTCGTCTATGAGCGTGCCATGGCCATGCAGCAGGCATGCGAGATGAATCCAGGCTCAATGGCTGCGGTCATAAATCTCCCGGACGAGACCATCGCCCGTCTCTGCTCGGAAGTCGACGGCGTTGTGATTCCGGCGAACTATAATTGTCCGGGTCAGGTGGTCATCTCCGGCGAGAAGGATGCTGTCGCGCAGGCATGCGAGAAGATGCTTGCCGCAGGTGCCAAGAGGGCTTTGCCTCTTCCTGTAGGCGGTGCCTTCCATTCTCCGCTGATGGAACCGGCGCGCGAGAGGCTTGCGCAGGCAATTGAGGCTACCGAGTTCCATGCTCCGGCATGTCCTGTATACCAGAATGTGGATGCACTCCCGTACACCGACCCAGCTGCGATCAAGGCCAACCTGCTCATGCAGCTCACCTCGCCGGTGAAGTGGACCGAGAGCGTGAGGAACATGGTCGCTGACGGAATGGAAGATTTCGTGGAGTGCGGTCCTGGAACCGTCCTGACCAACCTCGTGGCCCGAATACGTCGCAGCTTCTGATAGGTCTGCCGTCAAGATAAATGTGCCGCTCATGCGGCAAAAGAAAGAATACGATGATAAAGAAGATATTGGTAGCAAACAGGGGAGAGATCGCCATCAGGGTGATGCGTTCCTGCTATGAGATGGGCATCCGTACGGTGGCCGTCTTCAGCGAGGCGGACCGTGCCAGCAGGCATGTGCTCTATGCTGACGAGGCCGAGTGCATCGGACCTGCCGCATCCCTCGAAAGCTACCTCTGCATAGATAAGATAATCAGCGTGGCCAAGCGCCATAAGGTAGATGCCATCCACCCAGGATACGGCTTCCTGTCGGAGAATGCGGATTTCGCACGCCGTTGCAGCGAGGAGGGCATCATCTTCATCGGCCCGGATCCACGCACGATGCAGGAGATGGGTGACAAGATCCAGGCCCGAATCAACATGATCGCGGCCGGTGTCCCTGTCGTTCCCGGAACCCACGAGAAGCTCAACTCTCCGGAAGAGGCCGTGCAGATTTGCCGTGAGATAGGATTCCCTGTCATGATCAAGGCTTCCATGGGCGGCGGCGGAAAGGGCATGAGGGTAGCCACATGCGAGGAGGAGGTCGCTTCGATGTACGAGGCTGCGCGCTCCGAGGCTATCTCATCCTTCGGCGACGGTACCGTGTACATCGAGAAGTTCGTAGAGTCTCCGCATCATATCGAGTTCCAGATACTCGGCGACAAGCATGGAAACGTGATCCATCTCTTCGACCGCGAGTGTTCGGTGCAGCGCCGCCACCAGAAGATAGTGGAAGAGAGCCCGAGCCCCTTCATCAGCGACGAGATTCGCGCGAAGATGGGTGCAGCTGCGGTTGCGGCAGCCAAGCATGTCGGATATGTCGGAGCCGGTACCATCGAGTTCCTGGTCGACAAGCATGGGAATTTCTATTTCCTTGAGATGAACACCAGGCTCCAGGTTGAGCACCCGATCACCGAGGAAGTGTGCGGAATCGACCTTGTGAAGCAGCAGATCAAGATTGCTGCCGGAGAGCCGCTGTGCTACCGCCAGGAGGACATACGTCAGAGGGGACATGCCATCGAGTGCCGTATCTGCGCCGAGGACACCGACAATGAGTTCAGACCGTCGCCTGGTCTGATCCACCAGCTCATCGAGCCGCAGGGAAAGGGAATCAGGATTGACTCTTCCGTATATCAGGGATACGAGATCCCTGTCCATTATGACCCGATGATAGGCAAACTCATCGTCTGGGCGACGAAGCGCGAGTATGCGATCGAGAGGATGCGCCGTGCACTCTATGAGTACAAGGTGATCGGACTGGTGACAAACATAGGCTACCTGCGCCGAATCATCGACGTCCCTCAGTTCAAGAAGGGATGCTACGACACCTCCTTCATCGAGACCAACCGCGAGAGGCTCCGCAAGCGCAGCGGATATCACACCGATTCCGAGGACATCGCTGTCATCGCTGCATACATGGATTACCTGATGAACTGCGAGGAGAACTCGGCGGAGGTTCAGGACAGCAGCTCGGCGCTCAGCCGCTGGCGTGCGTTCGGACGCCAGAAGGGTGTGCTCCGCGTCTGATGTGAAAGGCTCGGAGATGCCGGGCCGTAAATGAAAACAGAAAGAACAGATATGGATATCAAGATAGGCGACAGGCTCGCGGAAGTGACGCTCCTTTCCAAGGACGGGAACAAGGTCAGCATAGATGTGGACGGCAAGGTCTACAACATCGACGTGTGCATGTTCACCAGCGGACAGTGCTCCATCCTTCACAAGGGCACTTCATACAATCCTTTCGTGGTGCACGAGAGCGGAAGCAAGCACTACAGCGTCAGCCTGAACTATTCGGTCTACGAGATAGACATGCTCGACTCAGAGGCTAAGTACATGAGGATGCGTCGCAAGTCTTCTCTCGACAGACCTAACGACAAGATCACTGCACCCATGCCTTCTAAGGTAATCAGGCTTCTCGTGGAGCCGGGCCAGAAGGTGAGCAAGGGGGAGACCCTTATCGTGCTTGAGGCGATGAAGATGCAGAGCGGCATTGAGGCTTCGAGAGACTGTGTAGTAGAGAGTGTGAACTGCTCCGAGGGGGACAGCGTGATGGCAGATCAGGTGCTGATCTCGCTTAAGTTCGAAGACGAGAGTGCTTCGGAGTAGAAAGTGACGTTTTCTTGAAGAAGTGATTCAAGAAAACTTTGAAAACATTTAATAGATAATTAGAAAAACAAAATAGTTATTATAATAACATTTTTGTTATCATATTTCGGGTGAGCCTGAAAAACGATAAATGGCCCCGGAAAAGGACGAAAACATATGGAAATGGAGAAGAAGAAACTGAGCGTATATGAGAGGATAGACATACTTCTCGACAGGGGAAGCTTCGTAGAGGTGGACAGGTTCGTGAAGCATAACTGCACGAACTTCGGAATGGAGAACAAGAGGATCGCCGGCGACGGAGTGGTATGCGGATACGGCAAGATCGACGGCAGGAATGTCTTCGTCTATGCCTTCGATTTCAGCGTGCTCGGCGGTTCGCTCAGCGCTGCGAATGCGAGGAAGATCGCGAAGATGCAGGACATGGCGCTCAAGTGCGGAGCACCCATCATCGGCCTCAATGACTCTGGTGGAGCTCGTATCCAGGAGGGTGTCGAGAGCCTCACCGGCTTTGCCGAGATATTCCGCAGAAATGTGATGTCCTCCGGTGTCATCCCGCAGATCAGCGCGATCATGGGACCATGCGCCGGCGGCTCCTGCTATTCGCCTGCACTGACCGACTTCATCCTCATGGTGGATCAGGAGAGCCAGATGTTCGTGACCGGACCGAACGTGGTGAAGCAGGTCACTGACGAGGACTGCGACAAGGAGACTCTCGGCGGCGCAAGGGTGCATTCAGAGGAATCCGGCGTCTGCTCGCTCGTGTGCCATGACGACGAGGAATGCCTGATGACCATACGTGAGATGATCGGCTTCCTTCCTTCCAACAACATGGAGGACGCACCGGTCCGCCCGGCATCCGACGACATCGCACGCGAGTGCCATGAGCTCGACAATGTCGTACCTTCGAATCCGAACATTCCATACAATATCAAGGACATCATCGAACCGATCTGCGACCAGCAGTATTTCTTCGAGATCCAGCCGGACTTTGCGAAGAACATCGTGGTCGGATTCGGTCGTATGGCGGGAAGGACTGTCGGTTTCGTCGCGAACCAGCCTGCATACCTTGCCGGTGCAATCGACATCGACGCCAGCGACAAGGCCGCGCGCTTCATCCAGTTCTGCGACTGCTTCAACATTCCGCTCGTGGCAATCGAGGACGTCCCTGGCTTCCTTCCGGGCATCAGGCAGGAGCATGCCGGCATCATCCGTCATGGTGCGAAGATCGTATACGCTTTCGCGGAGGCTACGGTTCCTAAGATCACCCTCATCACCAGGAAGGCATACGGCGGAGCATACATCGTGATGAACTCGAAGCAGATCGGCGCGGACATCAATCTTGCCTATCCTAGCGCGGAGATTGCCGTGATGGGTGCGAAGGGAGCGGTCAGCATACTCTATCGCAAGGAGCCTGCAGAGACTCTGGACGCGCGTATCAAGGAGTACGAGGATAAGTTCGCCAATCCATACCGCGCTGCCGAGCTCGGCTATGTGGATGACATCATCCAGCCTTCAGATACTCGCAAGGCCATCATCAAGGCTCTCGAGTGCTGCCGCAACAAGAATCAGAGCAACCCACCGAAGAAGCACGGCAATATGCCGCTATAGCCATTTTGGCCGTTTTGCTTTCCTTCTTGGGAAGTTTTTGTACCAGAATGCCACGGGATGGATTATATTTGTTGTATGAACACAACTGCATTGATAATAATTCTCGTGCTCGTGGCGATACTCGCTTTCGGCATATTGATCGGCTTCATAGCCAACAGTAAGATGGTCTTCAGGGACCCGCTCGGCAAGGACAGCGAGGCCTATATGAAGAAGATGGAAAAGAGCTGCCCGGGTATCACGGAGTGGATCAGGGAGAACGTCTGCGACCAGACAGGCGCGGCGCCGAATCCTGATGCAACCTACCAGAAGACCGCTCTCACCAACAAGGACAATCACAGGGTCACAGCATACCATACCGCTCCCGGCAAGGAAAGCAAAGGAGTCGTCCTGCTTCTCCACGGACAGAACGGCTGCGCGCTCCAGATGATGCCGTACTCCAAGATGTACCTCGAGATGGGATACGATGTCGTGATTCCGAACTGGGAACATCATGGCGACAGCGAGGGCGATGCGACTCAGATGGGATTCCAGGAGAAGGAGGACTGCGCGATGTGGATAGAAAAGGCTCTGGAGCTCTATCCGGAGGCTGCGAAGAAGCATCTTGTCCTTCACGGCGTGTCGATGGGTGCGGCGACAGCGATGCTCTGCTCACAGAATGAGCACGTCACAGAAGTCGTCGAGGACTGCGGATACTCATCCCTGCACAGCGAGATAGTTGATCAGTTCTATCACATGCATCAGCCGGGCTTGCTCGGCGCCTTCGGCTTCGGCCTCGTGAATGCTGTGCGTCTTGTGTGGTTCCCGGCCATGGTGAAGCCTATCAAGACCGTCTCTCAGAGCACTGTTCCAATACTGTTCATCCACGGAACTGCGGACACCACCGTGCCATACTGGATGGTGCGCTCGCTTCACGCATGCAAGCTCAACGGCCGCAAGGAGCTCTGGAAGGTCGAAGGTGTCGGCCATGCCAAGACCATCTTCGTGCATCCTGACGAATACCACCAGCGGGTCGCAGATTTCCTTGGCTAATCCTTCCGCCGCACGAGCCGCTACTGTGCCGCTTCCGTGCCGCATCCGTGCCGTATCCGTGCCGCTTCTGTGCCGCTTCCGTGCAGCGAACTCAACTTTTCCAGCATTTTTTTGAGTTCGCAACGTGTATTTGCCCTTTCTGCCCTGTTTTCATGCAGCGAACTCAACTTTCCCGGCGTTTTTTTGAGTTCGCAGCGTGTATTTGCCCTTTCTGCCCTGTTTTCGTGCAGCGAACTGAACTTTTCCAGCGTTTATTTGAGTTCGCAGCATGCATTTGCCCTTTCTGCTTTGTTTTCGTGCAGCGAACTGAACTTTTCCAGCATTTTTTTGAGTTCGCAGCGAATATGTTGCGAATGGTGGAGGTATTTCTTAGTTTTGTCCTTGTCATTCCGTATGTGCGGGAGATCAGTGAAAGAGAATTATGAGAAAGACAACACATCTTTGCCTCGCGTCTCATGACGAGGTCCTTTTCAGATCGGATGAAGACTTCATCCGCGGTTTCAATTCATTTGCGATTGCATGTAGACAAGCAGAGGCACGCGCACTTGCGGATGGCCTGATGTCAGACCATGTCCATTTTGTCGTAGCGTCTGACAATGTCGATGATATCACCCGGCTATTCAGATATGATTATACACGCTATTTTAACAGGAAGTACTATAGAGAGGGAAGACTGGGTGAAAGAAAATTCTATGATACAGATATTGATGGCGTCAAGCACCAGCTGGCGGCTATATCCTATGTGAACAGGCAAGGTCTTCACCATGGATTATGTTCCACACCATTTGGATATCCGCATTGTTCTTCGAATGTCATTTTTGCAGAAGAACTAGGTAAGAAATCCGCGACTGACCTCCTTCCCGCAAGGTCATATTATAACTATATGCCCAGGGAAAAGATAGACCTTATGAAGGGATGCCGTATGAGTAGTAACGGACTGTTTCTGCGGGAGGACGTAATAGATGTCAATTATGTGCAGGAACTGTACATGACTGCACGTAACTATCTTTTCTACATGAATCGCATTACCAATGACGATTGGAAGAAGGAGCAGTTGGCGGACAAGCTTGCTGGGCCGGTGGTGTCTATTGACTCCATCGAACAACATGCTACGCCCGAACAAATTAAAGCTATGTTGGTCAATGAGAACGGGCGTGTCGATCGGAAGTGGATGACAGATATAGAATTATGTCGCCTTATCGATAGGGTATACCTACCTCGCCTATATCCAATGCGTGAGAGTATTTACCAGCTTACCGACAGGGAAAGAACTAATCTGGGAAACCGTCTTCTTGCTGATTGCAAACGCCGGACATATCTTGTGAAGGATCTCAATAAATACTTTACACGTGAGCAGCTTTGCCGCTGTCTCGTGATACGTTAGAGCCAACGCTGATTTTCAACCCAATCACTGACCGGTGTTGATGATGATCCGGATTTGTGCTGTAAGATGCTATTTCTCCGGCGTCTTCATCCCCAGAAGGTAGAATGCCGTGATTATTACGCCGGCAACTATGAATACACCGCTTTGACATAAAGTGTATTTCCAATTGAAGTCACCCTTGATAAGATGGAATATGGGGAATACGATTACGAATGTCAGGGTATAGATCAGTATTGACTTTGCCGCTTTTTTCTGGTCGGGGGAGAGTTTCATAGTGTGTTCGCTTTATGGGAATAAGCAAATTTAGGAAAATTCCAGGTCTTTGCGATGTTCTTTCAAAGATTTTTCTTTGACATGGCTGTCTGCCGCTCTATTTGAATGATGCTGGCAGGATCAGAATGGCTTAGGCGTCGTTTTGGTGCAGCGAACTCAACTTTTCCAGCATTTTTTTGAGTTCGTGGTAGCATTTGGGCTGTTTGGGCCTGTTTCAGTGTCGCGAACTTAACTATTGGAACGTTTTCTTGAGTTCGCAGCGTGTTTTTGCCTTTCTGACGTCGTTTGGGTGTCGCGAACTCAACTTTTCCAGCATTTTTTTGAGTTCGCAGCGTGTTTTTGCCTTTCTGACGTCGTTTGGGTGTCGCGAACTTAAGTTTTCCTGCTTTTTTTGAGTTCGGGGCTTGTTTATAGGCGTACCACCCCTGAATCGGGTAGCGAACTCAACTTTTCTGCGGATTTTTTGAGTTCGGGTCGGGGTAAATGAAAGAGGCCGACCCGAAAGGGACGGCCTCTTCTGTATGCGAAGAATTCGATTAGATTGCGAATGGGTTCTCGCCTGGATAGAGCTGACCTGCTGGGAGAGGAGTGTTGATGTCCTCTACGCCGAGCATCTTGAGAGCCTCGAAGAGCACCTTGCCGCAGTGGTCGAATGCATAAGCACCGTGATGAGGGAAGTGCTTGCCTACGAGGACGTGGCGATAGAAGCGTGCGAAGCCTGGGATAGCGTGGATACCGATACCGCCGAATGAGCAAGGATCTACATCGAGGAACTCACCCTGTGCGATGTAAGAAACGAGCTTTGAGTCAGAGTTTGACTGGAGACGGAACATGGTAGACTTGCCTGGCTTGATCTGACCCTCGAGAGTACCCTTGGTGATATCTGGGCTCATGAGACGAGCCTGGATGAGCTGGTACTTGATCTTGCAGTCCTTCATGCACTGTGAGCAGGTGTTACCGCAGTGGAAG
>JAKSJQ010000030.1 GCA_024402115.1 Bacteroidales bacterium
CTCGCGAGATCGCGGCGCTCAGCGGAAACGAGGTCGTATATGACCCCTACACCGGCACCGGCACCATTGCTCAGTTCGTGAGCAAGAAGGCATCCAAGGTGATCGGCATCGAGTATGTTCCCGAGGCCATCGAGGACGCAAAGATCAACGCTGCCGGAAACGGCATCACCAACTGCGAGTTCTTCGCGGGTGACATGAAGGACATCCTCACCGACGCTTTCGTGGCGGAGCATGGACGTCCAGACGTGATCATCCTCGACCCACCTCGCGCCGGCATCCATCCGGACGTTGCTCAGGTCATCCTCAATGCTGAACCGGAGCGTATGGTGTATGTCAGCTGCAATCCGGCATCTCAGGCACGCGACCTCGAGATCCTTTGTCAGAAATATGTAATTACGGCGGTGAGACCGGTGGACATGTTCCCGCAGACCCACCATGTCGAGAACGTCGTAGCCTTGAAACGTAAATAACCATGGAAGTAGCAAAGTACATTTTCGTTGACGACGCAGCAGTCGTCGCACGTATCCAGAAGGCAATCGAGAAGAAGAAGGAGCGCTTCGGTGCAGGTTACTGCCCTTGCGTTACTCCACTCGCACACAATGAAGATACTCTCTGCCCATGCAAGGAGTACAGGGAAACCGGCCACTGCCACTGCGGCCTCTACAAGGAGTAATATAGAACACATACACACACAGCACAATATTATGAAGCATTCAATCAATTTCCCATTCCCAGCAGGCTGGAACATCGAGGAGGAGACCGTCCTCGAGGACGGCATGGAGGTAGAGACCCTCTATGCAACCAAAGGCAAAGCCAGCATCGAGCTCTATGTAGGTGACACACCTGAAGGCTCGGATGCATTCCAGGAATGTATGTTCTCATATGCCGAGGCATTCGGTGCCAAGGAAGGCGACGAGCTCCCTATCGGTGAGCTTCCTTTCCTCGGCCAGACTGGCGCGTACTACGACGCCGAGGATGACAACGGCAATCCGGTTATCGTCATCTGCGTGGAACCTAAGGCCGGCACGCTTGTGATGGCTATTCTCGGAGAAAAGGACGACGACAGCCTTGATGACCTCATGAGCCTCGTCGACGAGAACCTCAAGGTGGAGTAAGACCACCAAAGCACTTTAAGTTACTGTCTGTTTCAATTAAAAATATGAAGAAAGCTTTGCTTTGGCTTTCTTCATCTCTGATTGCAATGATGGCGTTCTCCTCAGTGGAGGCGTCAGCCCAGACGGATACATACGACTTCGATCCTGACGAATGGTATTATCCGCTGGACAGCATCATCCATTCAGGCTTCCGCCCGAATTCCCCACTCAGGGGAAATCTCAGCCAAGGCTTGAACTGGAGCTCAGAGATGATGGAAAAGCTGCCGAAATTCCTCGGCTACACCGACCCTTTGCGCTACGTGCATCTCCTTCCGGGTGTACAGACTTCTACGGAATACGATTCCGGAATCCATATCCAGGGATGTGACAACTCCCACAACGACATAGCCATCAACGGCGTGCCGCTCTACGGAGTCACTCACCTCTTCGGACTCTTCTCCGTATTCAACACGGCTCACTACCCAAGAGTGAACTTCAACCATTCGAACTGGTACTACGACCCTAACAGGCTCGGAGGTTCCATCGACATGGCTCTTCCTGAGGAAAATATCAAGAAGGCCGTGGAGGGAGACTTCAATGTCGGCGTCATGTCCGCACAGGGAACCCTGAGGCTCAAGACCGGCAAGACCTCGACCCTCTTCGTGTCTGCACGCCAGGCGTATATCAACCTGCTCTACAAGCATTGGCTCCACATCGGAGGAGACGCGATCAAGTATGGATTCGGTGACTATAACCTCTCATGGTTCGCCAACCCTACCGAGAGTGACAAGATATGGGTCGACGGATATTTCGGCTACGACAAGGCAGCGACCGCCAGCTCGCTCATCGACAATCTCTATCAGGACGTGTCCATCGACTGGGGTAACGCGATGGGAGCAGCGCACTGGAAGCACACCTTCAACGATTGGTCTGTGCTCACCCAGAGCGTGTTCACCACGACCTACCACACGACCGTCAACCTGAACCAGACCGAGATCAACATGTACCTTCCTTCGAGGATACTCAACAGCGGCTACAAGGCCCATCTCGACCATGGAACATGGAATGCAGGTACGCAGATCAACTATTACCACGTTATGCCTCAGGACCCTCACGTGACCGGAGGCGACTACAACACCGGCAGCCAGCAGTATAAGCAGCAGGGTCTCGAACTCTCGGTATACGGCGGCTACAGGCACAATTTTGACTACAAGTGGGAGATCGAGGCCGGCGCGAAGGGTACCGTCTATGTACCTATCTTCGCGAAGGATACTCCTGAGATCACCAGGGAAAAGACGCAGAGTGTGTATGGTGGCGTCAGCCCTATGGTCTCTCTGAGCTATGCCTTCCCTACCGCCGGCAAGATTACCGCCATCTACTCATGGAACCAGCAGTATCTCTTCCAGGGTGGTGTGTCTAACCTCGGTCTTCCTATCGAATACTGGTACACCTGCGGAGAATACGGAAAGCCGCAGTACTCTCAGGGTGCCAGCATAGGATACGAGCTCAGCTTCGGCAGCGACATGTTCTCGCTCTCTGCCGACGTCTACTACAAGAGGCTCTACAACCAGATCGAATACCGCGGCGACCTCTTCGACTTCGTCTCGGATTCGTACGACATGAACAATTACCTTCTCCACGGAAAGGGACACAACTTCGGACTCAACCTCCTCTTCCACAAGCGTTCCGGCAGCTTCACCGGATGGGTCAGCTACGCGCTCGGCCGCTCGCTCAGGGAGTTCGTCGAGGAAGGCTACAATGACGGTTTCTACCCTTCTACCCATGAGCGCATCCATGAGCTCAACCTCGTGGGATCGTATCAGTACAAGAGGTGGAACTTCGGAGCGACCTTCGTATGTGCTTCCGGTTCTCCGTTCACAGGAACCGAAGGTTACTACATCTCTTCAGGCCGAATCATCGCCAAGTACGGCAGATACAACGGTTGCCGCATGAGGCCCTACATCAGGCTCGACCTTAACATCAACGTCGACTTCGTAAACAACGAAAAGATGCAGAACGGACTCAGCTTCTCCCTCTACAATGCGCTCGGCCGTAGGAACGACACCGGCTACAGGCTCGTAGTTGACGACAAGGATGCAGAGCATCAGAGCTTCCGTTATATCCAGAACCACTTCCTCCTCCGCTTCGTCCCTGGAGTAAGCTATTACCACAAGTTCTAAAGCCATGAAGAAGATCATACCTATCATATTGCTCATCATCAGCCTTGCGTCCTGCGACGAAAGGAAGCCATACCTGACCTACGCGGAACAGGAGATGGTAATCGAAGGATGGATTGACAACGGAGGTTTCCCATACGTGTTCCTCTCGAAGACCGTGCTCGCCGACGGCAACCCGACTTCGATGGAGGACATCGACAAGTACACGGTAAGGCACGCTGAAGTGACCCTGAACGACGGTACGCGCGACTATAAACTCATCGGACTGGAGATCGACGAACTTCTCGAGAGGCTCAAGGACATGAACCTCGAGACAGGTTTCGACATACCTTTCACCAAGCTCGAGGACATTGTTCTCCTCCCTCCTTTCGTGTACACAAGCTTCGAGGTCATAGGCCAGGTCGGCAAGACCTACACCGTCACCGCAAGGTCAGAGGACTACGAGATCGTCGGTTCCAGCACCATACAGGAGCCTGTAAACATCACCGAGGTACGTACTGAGAAGGTTACGGACAATCCTGATGACGACAGATACAAGGCAGTCGTATGCTTCAAGGACAATCCTGCAACCCACGACTACTACAAGGCCTTCGTGATGCTCGACGGAAAGAAGCCTATGTTCATGCCATCGCTTCTTGCAAACCTCGACGACGCATCTCTCTACAAGGACTGCGACGACATCGAGGCTGCCAGCAACGTGGAGCTTTCCATCTACCAGGACTTCACCATCCCGATCTCGGATTTCAGGCCTTACTTCCACAAGGGTGAGACCGTCTACATCAAGCTCGTGAAGATCAACGAGCGCGAGTTCAAGTACTGGGATGTGCTCCAGGAGCACACGATCCTCTCACGCAACATGCTCTCCCCGACCACCACCAGAATCCAGCCAACCGTGCGCGGCAGAGAGGGCTACAGGTGCGCATACGGTTCAAGCTACGTGAAAGTGACATTCTAAAAAAAATCATTATCTTTGGTGATTACGCAAAAACTGCTAAAAACCAAAATAATGATTCTTAATTCAGTATATCTCCTGGCAGGACTCGCTCTGGTGCTTATCGGAGCGGAGGCTCTTGTCGAAGGCGCTTCCAGCATCGCCCGCAAGTGGGGGGTGAGCGAGTTCGTGATCGGCATGACCATTGTGGCATTCGGAACCTCGGCTCCGGAGATGGTCGTCAGCTTCATATCGTCGATACAGGGAAAAGCCGACATGGCAGTCGGCAACATCGTAGGCTCGAACATCTTCAACACAGCGTTCATCCTCGGCCTGACGGCGCTCATCTGCCCTGTATACGTCACCGATTCAAACAAGAGGATTGACATTCCGATCAACCTCATCGTATGCGTCATCCTGATCATTTTCGGCATAAGCATACCTTTCATCGGAATCGACACCACAACCTTGAGCAGGATCGAGGGTGCCGTATTCCTGCTGCTTTTCGGTGCATACCTCTGGTACTCATTCACGCATAACACTCCGGAAGAAGAAAACGACAATGCAAAGACATTGAACATCTTCGCCGCCATTCTGATCACTGCAGCCGGACTCGCCGGTCTCATCTTCGGAGGAAGGCTCTTCGTGAACAATGCCGAGGCGCTTGCAAAACAGTTCGGTCTCAGTGAGAAATTCATCGGAATCACCATCCTGGCACTTGGAACGTCGCTTCCCGAGCTCGCGACCAGTCTCGTCGCAGCCGTCAAGGGAAAGAGCCAGATGGCTCTCGGAAACATACTAGGCTCCAACGTATTCAACGTGCTGCTGATCCTCGGTTCCGCAGCCCTCATAAGGCCGCTTGACATGGAGGGCATCAACGCAATCGACTTCTCTGCACTCCTGCTCTGCGGCATAGTGGTTCTCGTAGGAGCGCTTGCAAGCAGGAAGAGACAGCTCCGATTCGCCACCGGATCAGCTCTTCTGCTGGTCGGCATCGCATATATGACCTACCTTTTCATCAATCTATAGACATGGGAAAATACTACGACGAACTCTGTAAGGATTACAGGTTCAAGGAAGGCATGCACACCTGCATCAACTGCGGTACATGCACTGCCATCTGCCCTGCCGCCGAGTTCTACAGATATGACCCGAGAAAGATAGTCGACACCGTCCAGAGAAAGGACGACGCCGAGATCGAAGCCCTGCTCAAGAGCGAGACCATCTGGTACTGCGGAGAGTGCATGTCCTGCCTCACCCGCTGTCCGAGAAAGAACGGTCCCGGACTCGTGATCATGGCGCTTCGCAACCTCTCGACCAAATACGGATTCTTCACATGCTCCGAAAGAGGAAGGCAGCTCTATCCCCTCTCCAAGGCGCTCAACGGCAATATCCTCAAGTACGGATACTGCATCCACGCCGAGACCTTCACCATGAAGGACCATCCGGAGGCCGGCCCTGTCTTCGCATGGCATCTCGAACATAAGGAGGACTCATACGCAAGGCTCGGAGCGAACTACATGAAGCCCGGCCCCGGCGCCATGAGGCTCATCGCACAGGAAGACCTGGACGAGCTCAAGGCGATCTTCGACGTCACCGGCGGTACCGAGAGGATGGAACTCATCGAGAAGTATTCCGAGGAAAAGGCCCGGGAGATGGGCATGACCATGGACGAATACCGCGAATACACATTCACCCACTGCTCTCCGGGGCATTTCAACAACGAAGAATAGAATACATGATATATCAAGGCAAGGAAAAGATCTGGTCCGACTACCAGAAGGAGATACCGGACGACCACTGGTTCTACGCCCGAAGCTGCATACGTCAGAACTTCTTCCCGGCTTCCGAGAAGTATTTCCTCACCATCTGCAGGGACGTGCTCGGCAAGGACATCTGCGACAACGAGCACCACACCACCTGCGGAGGCATCTCATATCACAGCGACACCATCCCGCAGGCAACCGCGATGGCGATCGTGGCGCGCCAGTTCTCGCTCATGACCGAGGCCGGCTACAGGAATCTCGTCGTATCCTGCATCACCTCCTTCGGAAACTACACCGAGATACTCGAGACATGGAGAGAATTCCCCGAGGTCGAGGCCCGCGTGCGCGAGGACCTCTGGAAGGCCTGCAGAAGGGAATTCGAGAAGCCTGAGTACGTCGCCCACGCCAGCGACCTGATGTACCATTTCAGGGACGAGATCGCTGCCAGGTCAAAGTACAAGCTCGTGAACAGGAAGACAGGCGAGCCTCTCAAGGTCGTGGAGCACATCGGCTGCCACTATGCCAAGATGTTCCCGCACAAGGGCGTCGGCGGCGCTGAATACCCATGCGTGCTCAGCGGAATGGTCAACTCATGGGGCGGCAGCGTCATCGACTATCCCGAGAGAAGGCACTGCTGCGGATTCGGATTCCGCCAGTATCTCGTGAAGGCCAACCGCGGCTACTCGATCGCGAACACCTACAAGAAGTTCGAGTCCATGGAGCCTTACCATCCGGACATGATCATCACCAACTGCCCTGGATGCCCTTACTTCCTCGACAGGTGGCAGTATGTGATTGCGGAGATGGAGGGAAAGACTTACGGAGAGAACGGATTCGGCATCCCTGCACTCACCTACGAGGAGATGGCCGGCCTCGTCCTCGGATATGACCCGTGGGACCTCGGACTCCAGCTCCACCAGGTGGCGATAGAGCCTCTCCTCGACAAGATGGGAGTCCCGTACGACCCTGAAAGAAAATATCTCGGCCTCGACGAGAAGGACCTCAAGAGACCTGAATTACCAAAGAATCTAAGATGCTTCTGATATGAAAGAGAACATCGTCATCATAGGCGGAGGTGCGGCCGGACTCGAGGCTGCATACCAGCTTCTCACACTGGGCTACACCCCTATCATCATCGAGAAGAGCGGCCAGCACGGCGGCCATCTATATGACGGGAACCGCCGTTTCCCGGACATGACCCCCGCAAAGCAGGGGGCCAGGGACATGATGGACAGAGTCAAGGATGCAAACATATTCCTCAATACCGAGATCATCTCCATCGACAGGCAGGACGCGGGCTACACCATCGTCCTTAACAACGGCATCAGCATCGCCTGCACCGCCGTGCTCGTCACCACCGGCTTCCAGCTCTTCGACGCCCACAAGAAGGAGGAGTACGGCTACGGCATCTATGACCATGTGATAACCAACAAGGACCTCGAAGGCTGGTTCAACGGCAACAGGGACAGGCGCGTCGACGACAAAAACGGTCTCAAGGCCGTCGGATTCGTGCACTGCGTGGGATCCAGGGACATCAAGGCCGGCAATTCCCAGTGCTCGAAGGTATGCTGCATCACCGCGATCAAGCAGGCCATCGAGATGAAGGAGAAGTATCCTGACGCCGAGGTCTACTGCTTCTACATGGACCTGCGAATGTTCGGTAAGAAATACGAGGACTTCTACATCAACGGTCAGAAGGACCATGGAATCCATTTCATCCGCGGCCGCGTATCAGAGGTCAGCGAGAACATCGACGGAAAGGTGATAGTGAAGGCCGAGGACACGCTCAACGGCAAGCCGGTAAGGGTGACGCTCGACCTGCTCGTGCTCATGGCCGGAATCGTATGCAACTCCGACACTGCGAAACTCGCGGCGGCGCTCAAGCTTCCTACCGACACCGACGGCTTCCTCAAGAGCAGGGACAACGTGCTCAACATAATCGAATCTCCAAAGGAGGGCATCTTCTACGCAGGTGCATGCACAGGTCCGAAGACCGTGCCTGAGACCGTGGCAGAGGCAAGGGCGGCCGCTCTCGCAATCCATAACCATATCAACGCGCACAAGTGATGGACTTCGGATTCGGAATAGCGCCAAGCGCGTCCATCAACCTCGACAAGGTTGACCTCAGCCTGTACAGGAAGGTCAGGGAGATCGAGCCGGACATCGACAGATGCATGGCCTGCGGCAGCTGCAGCGCCACCTGCCCCGCAGCCAGGTTCTCCGGAATGAGCGTGCGCAAGGTGATACTCGGCCTGCAGAGAGGCCAGCAGAAGGAAGTCAGGAAGATGCTTTCCAACTGCATGCTCTGCGGAAAGTGCAGCATGGTCTGTCCGCGCGGTATAAACACCAGGCACCTCATACTCACCGTATGCAGGTACTTTGACATGACGGAGGAGCAGAAATGACAGAGAGATTCCTTTCCGCATACAACAGCTTCGTGCTTCCGTTCCTCTTCGGAATGGGCTTCGTCATCCTATACTGCATCATCGCTGCCATAAGGATATGGTTCCAGCTGACGACCGAGGACAAGAAGAAGTTCATGCTGTCGCTGGTGAACCCGAAGATAATGCTGAAGAACGTCCGCGACCTCTTCTGCGACTGCCTCTTCCACGTCAAGCTGTGGAAGCGCAACAAACTCCTGGGCTACATGCATTCAAGCATCGCCTTCGGATGGTTCATGCTCATCGTGGTTGGTCATATCGAGTGCTTCTGCTATTTCCCGGGAAGGCTCAAGACCTTCTACTACCCTATCTTCTTCCGCTTCTTCGTGGCCGAAAGCCAGTCCACCATGCAGGGTTCGTTCTTCTTCTTCCTGATGGACTTCTTCCTGCTCATGGTGCTCTCCGGCATCGTGCTCGCCATAATCAAGAGGATACGCTCGCGCTTCTTCGGAATGAGAAGGACCACCAACCTCAGCCTCACCGACCTCATAGGTCTGTACTCGCTCTGGGCGATCTTCCCTCTCCGCCTCCTCGCCGAAGGCTTCACCGCCGACATCGCCGGAGGTTCATTCCTCACCAAGAGTCTAAACATTCTCTTCCACAACTTCCTCGGCAACCACCTGAACATGCTCCCGACCTGGTGGGCGTACTCGATCGCCCTGGGCATCTTCATGGTCATGCTGCCTTTCACCAGGTACATGCACATCCCTTCCGAGATCATGCTCATACCGCTCAGGAACGCAGGAATACAGATCAGCAACCCGCGCAAGGGCATTGCAAAGGTCATGGTCTACACCTGCCCGAGCTGCGGAGTCTGCATCGACGCCTGCCCTATGGGCATCACGAAGAGGAACAACCGCGACGCGACCGTATATCTCAACCGCCAGCTCAAGAGAAGGAACGAGGGCCGCATCGAGGAGATCAGCGACAAGTGCCTGCTCTGCGGAAAGTGCGGTGCCGTGTGCCAGGTGCAGATTCCGGGCGACAAGCTCAGGATAGCCCAGCGCTCTCTCCGCAGATATGACGTCACCCCAGACTACAGCACCATAGACGCAGCTCCGCTCACACCCGCCGCTGAAGGCAAGGTTCTCTATTTCGCCGGCTGCATGACCGCGCTCACCCCTGCGATCAGCAAGTCCATGGAATCCATCCTGCGCAAGGCCGGAGTCGATTACGAGTTCATGGACAGGGACGGCGGCCTCTGCTGCGGTCGTCCGCTCTGGATGGCGGGAAGACTCGAAGAGGCAAAGCAGCTCATCGCAAAGAACGAGGAGCTCATCGCAGGATCCGGTGCATCGACGCTCCTGGTCTCATGTCCTATCTGCTACAGGGTGTTCAAGGAGAGGTACAATCTCGGCAGCATCCGCGTAGTCCATCACAGCGTGTACATCAACGAGCTCGCAGCCCAGGGTAAGCTCACTCTGGAGAACGGCGGCCAGCTCAGCTATGTATACCATGACCCTTGCGAGCTTGGACGCGGCTGCGGCATATACGAGCAGCCGAGGGAGCTGCTCTCTAAGGTGGGCAGGCTTGTGGAGGCGGACAAGTCCCACGACGAATCCATCTGCTGCGGCGGCAGCATCGGCAGCCTGACCCTAGGCTTCGACAAGAGGCAGGCGATGACAGAGAACGCCCTGAGAAATCTCACATCAGGCAATCCGGACGGTATCGTGACCGCATGCCCTCTCTGCCGGAGCACCTTCGCAAGATATGCCGACCGCCCTGTCGAGGATATCGCGGAGATCGTTGACAAGAAAATGGTTTAATACTGATTCATAAATAATTAAAGCCTGTCTTTGAAAGACAGGCTTTAATTGTATTCTCTATTCCGCACGTCTATTAGATGGTCATCTGGAGCATCTGCTTTGAGACGATAGGGTTGGCGTAGATGTCGAGGAAGATCTGACGGAGCTCGTCCCTGTTGAGTTCCTTCTCAACGCAGTCAAGCTGCTTCTCCATATATGCTACGAACTCGTCCTTGTCCTCCTGGGTGTAGCGGTCGTTGAAGGTGTAGGAATGGTTGCGAAGGTCGTATGCGATAAAGTTGGTCTTCCAGAGACGGTAGCCATCGATCACGCGGTGATCCACGAAGTGGCGGATGTACTGGTAACGGTCATTCTTGTCGCAGGTGGCAGCAAGAGCAAGCTCGGCGGTGGTGAGAGGCTTGCCGATGTTGAGATGGACATTGCCCTTCCACTGGTTGATGCCGTAGATGATGCTTGCCCAGTCCTCTCCCGGTGCCTTGACATATTTGCCCTTCCTCGAGATGAGGCGCTCCCTGGCCTTGAAGATATCGCAAGGCTCATACTCATATGAGATGCTGTGAGGGACGATGGTCAGCTCCTCGAAATTCTCGTCGAAGTTCTTGGTGCCGCTCATGTCGAGCATCTTGAGCAGACCCTGCTCTGTGAGGTCGAGTCCATCCTTTGTCCTGCCCTGCCTCTGTGCAAGCCAGATGCTGCTGGTACCTGAAGTGATGGTTGCACGTATGTATTTCGAAAGCTGCTGCGAAGAGAGATAGAGCTCACGCGAGGTGATGCCCCTGACAACCTTCACCATACGGTTCGAGCGCATGAGCGCCTCGATGAAGTCATTGGTGATGAGGTTGCTTCCGACAGCGATCTGAGTGAGGTCGAGTCCGTTCCTGAAGAGGACGAGCTGCGTAATCGCTGGGTCGAATATGATGTCACGGTGGTTACTCATTGCAAGATATTTCCTGCCGAGCTCAGCCACGTTCGAGATACCGTCGTATGAGAATGTCTTGATGGTCGTTGCTATCACCCTCTCCACGAGCTTGTGCATTACCATGACCTGGAAGTCATTGATGCTGTTGACCTGGAGAAGGAGCTTGGTAAGGAAGTCAGGCTCCTCGTTAGGGAAAATGAACTTCGAACCAGCAGCTATATATGGGTGGTTTGCCACCTGATGGAGGGCCGCTGCGGCTTCGTCATCATTGTACGGGCATATATCCACGAATTCTGTAAGGTCTACCATTTCAGTAAGGTTTAGACTACAAATATAGCAAAATTATTTAGAGCGGAAGAGTACCGAGCTGTCACCGTAGCTGAGGAAGCGGAAGCCATTTCCGAGAGCATATTCATATATAGGTCTCCAGTTGCCTCCGACGAATGCCGAGATGAGTAGAAGAAGTGTGCTCTGAGGCTGGTGGAAATTGGTTACCAATATGTCTACCACACGGAACTGGAATCCAGGGACGATGATTATCCTCGTGCCGACGCTGAGCTCATTTCTACCGTTAGCCTTCAGCCATGCGATCAGAGCGTCGATTGACTCGGCGGTCGAGTAGCTGTATTCCCTCGAATACGGCATCCACTGATCCACATCTCCGGGCACTCCGTCCTCGATGCACTTAACGCCGGCATAGTAGAGCGACTCGAGTGTCCTGACCGAAGTCGTACCGACTGCTATGACCTTACCGTCGGCCTTGCGGAGCTTCTCGAGGAAGTCGAGTGTGACCACGAAAGGTTCGCGGTGCATGGTGTGCTCAGCCACATTGTCAGACTTGACCGGAAGGAAGGTACCCGCACCCACATGGAGGCATACCGTTTCCATATCGATGCCCTTAGCCCTGATCTCTGACCTCACACGCTCGGTGAAATGAAGACCTGCGGTAGGTGCTGCGACCGAACCACGGAAGCGCGCATAGATAGTCTGGTATCTTTCGAGGTCTATGGACTCGGTCTCACGGTTGAGGTATGGTGGGATAGGAATATTTCCACAGACCTCGAGAACCTTTGAGAAAGGAGCTCCATTGTCCCAAGTGAACTCGACTATGGAAGTCTCACCATCTCGCATCACGAGACTGGCCTTGAGATTCATCTGACAGACCTCATCTGTTCCTTCAGGATTATAGAGGCTGAGAACGTCACCTTTCCATTTCTTTACGTTTCCGACTATGCATTTCCACTGACAAGACTGAGTCTCGGCGAATACAATATTATATTCATTAGGCTTATAAGGCTCGAGGCAGAACACTTCGATATGTGCTCCGGTCTCTCTCTGGAAATGGAGACGGGCAGGAACGACCTTGGTGTCGTTGAAGACCATCATTGAGCCCGCAGGAAGAAAGTCTGCGAGATTTCTGAATTCGGAGCCGATGATCTCTCCGTCCTGATATTTTAAAAGCTTCGAAGCGTCACGTTCTGCGAGAGGGTATTTTGCAATACGCTCATCAGGCAGATCATAGCTGAAGTCCTTTATGTTCAATTCTGGAATCATGAAGCAAAAATACTCAATTATAGCGAAATCCCGAAATGGATAGAACACATAAACTGTTTACAATTTACATTTGTAACGTAGCCAAAATTTACATTTATTCACTCAATTTTGATTTACATTTGTATTCCCATATTTTCACGGGTTACATTTTTCACTATATATTTGTAAATCTTTATTTCTGTAAAATAAGGTAATCTTATATAGGTGTACACCCCTCCATAATTACTTACTAATCTGCATATTATGCTATTTATATACAGTAAGGTTTCCGATAAACTTGTATTTTGGGGTCATTCTTGGCACTTTGAACCGAACAAACGCAGTTTACAATAAAGCATATCAATAAAACCCAGAGTTTTACATACTATTACCTAAATAAGTTACTACAAGTAAATATCCAAAACGACTACTACCCTATTATCCAGATAACATTTATACACATGACGAAATTTACATTTGGATAAATAATTATTTGTATCTTTGTAAACCGAATATTTACAACAATGAACGTAAGGTTACAACAATTCCTGGCAGCGGAGAACATCTCGCAGGCCCAGTTCGCAGATAGCATCAGCGTGGCGAGAGCCAGCGTGTCTCATATAGTAGCAGGTAGAAACAAACCCGGCTTCGACTTCATCAGCAGCATGATCAAACGCTACCCCACACTTAATGTGGACTGGCTTATCACGGGCAACGGAAAGATGTACAAAACGGCCTCTGACGCCCCTGCAGCGCAGGTTTCCAAGCCAGAGCCAAGTATCCCTGTTACGCAGGCGCAGGCAGCAGCACCGTCTGAAGAAAGCTTCGCAAGTGAGAGTGACATCGCCTTCGCAGAGCCTGAAAAGACCGTCGAAGCCCCTGCCGATGCCAAGCCTGCAGAAAGCAGCTCTGACGTACATGACAGCGCCTCTAACGTAAATATTCGAGCCATTAGTGACATCATCACTTCAAGTAAGAACGCCGAACTCATTAAGAGCAAGAGAAAAGCCGTAAAGGTTATGATCTTTTTTGACGACGGCACCTTCCAGGAGTTCTAGCATATCCGGCGTTTTTGCTATATTTGCGACACCATGTTCAAGCATCGTCGCTCATACAACAAGTATCACGTACTCCTCAAGTGCATGATGAGCATCCCGTTCTTCGCGATGTTCGTCAGACTGTTCTTCAAGAGGAAGTATCCTTCGCTCGTGAAGGAGGTATGCGGAATCGAGTTCCCCAATCCTCTCGGGCTTGGAGGCGGCGTCGACGTGGACTGTGAGTTCTACAACAAGATCGGAAACTCAGGTTTCGGCTTCGTCGAATTCGGCTCCGTCACCCCTCTGCCGCAGGACAGCCCTATGCCAAACCAGGGCATACGCTATGCCGTGGAGAAGCTCAAGGAAAAGTCCCCGAACGTGATCATCGGTGCCAACATCTGCAAGAATTCCAAGACCATCAACGACAATGCTCCCAAGGACTACGAGAAGTGCTTTGCGCTCCTGTATGACTTCGTGGACATGTTCATCGTCAACCTCTCCAGCCCCTATGTCGAGAGCGTCTATGAACTTCAGGAAATAGACCAGCTTTCCGAGGTCGTAGACAGGCTTCTGGAGATGAGGATGTACTTTGACCTATACAGGCCTATATTCATCAAAATTTCGCCCGATTTGGCCCATTCACAGGTCGATGACATACTCGATTACTGCATGAGGTCCGGAATCGACGGAATCGTGGCCTGCAACCTCAGCAAAAACAGCAACGAAGACCTCTTCGAAAAGAATATCTCCATGGTGAGATACATCCACGAGAAGACCAAGGGACTTCTCCCTATCATCGGCAGCGGAGGCATCAGGACTCCCGAGCAGGCAAAGCAGATGCTCGACGCCGGAGCCTCGCTCGTGGAGATATGCACAGCCTTCGTCACAAAGGGTCCTGCGCTCGTCAGGAAGACCCTCAGATACCTTGACAAGCAATCACACTCATAATCCATGATCAACGCTTCGATCTGCACCATCGGCGATGAGATCCTCATCGGCCAGATTGTCGACACCAACTCTTCTGAAATCTCCAAGGCCCTGGGCGCGATAGGCGTCAGGACTACACGCATGTTGTCAATCGGAGACGACCATGACACCATCATAGAAAACCTCGAAGGAGAGCTCACCCGCAACTCCATCGTAGTCGTGACTGGCGGACTCGGCCCTACCAAGGACGACATCACCAAGCAGGCACTCGCGGAACTTTCCCAGAGCACCGGATGGTACGAGCATGCCGGCCAGCTTGCCAAGGTCCACGAGATACTCTCTAGCAGAGGACTCGAAGTACTCGAGAACAACAAGGCCCAGGCCCTCGTGCCTGACCGCTGTGAGGTCATCGTAAACCAGAGAGGTACCGCGCCTATCATGGTATTCCGATTCCCCGAGGAACGCTTCGGACACAAGGCCGTGCTCTACTCCATGCCCGGGGTTCCTTACGAGACCATAGGCATGCTCCCGGAGGTTGTAAATGACATAAAGAACAACTTTGAGTTAGACTACATAATACACCGTACATTAATGACTTACGGAATTGCAGAGTCTGCCCTATCCAAGCTCATCGAGCCATGGGAGGAAGCCCTTCCGGAAGACATGCACCTCGCCTACCTGCCTAATACGGTCACAGGCGTCAGGCTCAGGCTGTCCGTATATGGCGGTGATCCGACTGAGAACGAGAAAAGGATTGACGAGCAGATCGCCGGACTCAATGCACTCGCGTCCGAATACATCTACTCAGACAAGGACGACAGCCTCCAGGCAGCTGTCGGAGAACTCCTCCGCAAGCATGGCAAGACCATGAGCTGTGCAGAATCTTGTACCGGAGGACTCATTTCTGAGCTCATCGTATCCATTCCAGGCAGTTCAGACTACCACCTCGGCTCCGTTACTTCGTATGCTAATTCAGTTAAAATTAATGTGTTAGGAGTTCCTAGTGAAATAATCGCTACACATGGAGCAGTAAGCGCAGAATGCGTCGAGAAGATGGCTGAGGGCGTCAGAAGGCTCACCGGATCGGACTATTCAGTCGCAACCTCGGGCATAGCAGGTCCCGGAGGCGCCACTCCAGACAAGCCATGCGGCCTTGTATGGATAGGTGTAAGTTCCGCAAGGGGCACACACAGCCATAGCTTTGTTTATAAAAATGACAGAAAACGCAATATGGAGCGTTTTGCCGCCACTGCCCTCAATTTATTACGCCTTGAGGTCCTCGAGAGTGAGGAATAATCTAAAGCATAATGATTTAGCGAGTTTAGTAACAAAATAGTTTCAAGGCATAACTATTTTGTTACTATATCTAAAACCCTCAAGAAATTCTCTCCCGCTATCTTGGATATGTCATTTTTGCTATATCCTCTAGACTTTAGTTCAAGTAATACTTTAGGTAAATCTGCAACTGAATCCACCCCTTCAGGAGTATAATCTATTCCGTCAAAATCTGATCCAAGACCCACATGTTCGACCCCTACAAGCTGAACTACATGGTCTATATGGTCTACTATCCTCTTATATGAAGGTCTTACAAGATCTCCGTCATTGTAGTTCCCGTCGAGAAAATAAGGATAGAAATTGATCTGTATCACTCCTCCGTTATCTGCCAGAGCTTTTATCATCTCGTCGGTCATGTTCCTTGGCCTGTCAGCGAGAGCCCTACAGCACGAATGCGTACTAACTACAGGTTTTGTAGAATACTTGATGACATCCCAGAAGGACTCGTCTGAAATGTGCGCAACATCTATGAGCATCCCGATTCTGTTCATTTCGGCAACGACTTCCCTTCCGAACGGGCTCAGACCATGCCACGTCTTTACTTCTGTAGCGCAGGAATCGCATATATCATTATCCCCGGCGTGCGTAAGTGTCAGATAACGAATGCCTTGATCATAATATGACCTGAGGGCATCCAGTGACTTTCCTATAGGCAGACCGTTCTCCATTCCGAGGAATACAGAGAACAGACCTTTGGCCTTATTTGCCAAGGCTTCAGCCGACGTCGTAGCCAATGCACAGCTTTCAGGATGTCTTTCGACTTCCTTTTTCACTGCGGCTAACATATTGTCGGCAAGTTCTTTAGCTTCGGTCTGTGAAAGTGTATTTGAAGTATAGATGGCAAAAAATGCAGCATCGACTCCCCCTGCTTTGAGCTTAGGGAAGTCGACATGCGCATTCTCGTTGTCCACACTCAGATCGATACCTCTCCTATATATATTAAGAGGTGTATCGCAATGAGAGTCTAAGACGAACATTATTTCTTCTTTGACTTGGTGTCGCTTGAGCGAGTCATAGATGAAGAAACGATCTTCACCACGTCGATGTTCGGATTACCGTTGAAGATGAGGTGGCTAGAACCGGTGAGGTCAACCTTGAGGTGATCCTTTGCGTTGATCTCGCAAGTTGATGAGTTCTGGAGAGCGATGTCAGCGTCATCCACGACCATACCGTCAGCAAGGACGGTTGAGCTGTTGCTACCCTCTACCTTGATCTTGTTTGCGTTACCGGTGAAAGTCACGGTAGAAGAACCCTGAGTCTTCACTGCAGTAGACTTGGTGTCAGCATTTACTACTACGTTAGAAGAACCTGCAGTACCGACTACGACATTTGAGCAATTGAGGACGAGATTTGCTGAAGCATTGTTTGAAGCATCAACGGTGATAGAGTTGGTGTAGATGTCGAAACGACCCTGTGCCTTGTTGGAGAGCTTGATGCTCACGTCCTGTGCATCGAGGGTGAGGTTCTTGATATTCGCATTGTCGCTGAGTTCGATCTTCACGTTGTCAGCCTTCACGTTGTCAGCTGAAGTGAGGATGGTGTTGTCCTTGAGCTTGATGCTGTTCACACTAGGAGCAGTGATCTCCACACGAAGAACAGGAACGATTGCGTTCTTGCCCTTGAGAGCCTTCTTTACCTCTGGAGCGTATTTCTTCTCATCAACATCGAGGTTGAGAGTGCTACCCTTAACGAATACCTGAACGTTTTCTGCGATGAGCTGGTCTGCGACGATCTTTGCAGAATATGAAGTTCCATGTACGAGCTTGATCTCGAAGTAGTCTGAAGCCTCGATCGAGCTGAAGTTAGTGTACTCCTGGACAGTCTCAACTGTCTGAGCCTTTGCAGCGAAAACTGCTGCAACCAAAGTAATGAATGTTACAAGGGTCTTTTTCATAACTTTCTGGTTTATAATTAATTGTTATACTTTATTTCATTCTTTGCCTTACCGCCTCATAGAGGATGACTGAACTTGCGACAGACACGTTCAATGATCCTATCTCACCAGCCATAGGTATCTTCACCCTGTCGTCAGCGAGGTCAAGCATGGCCTTGCTGATTCCGGTTCCCTCAGAGCCCATGACAAGGGCAAGAGGTCCTTTGAGATCAGTCTCATACATGAGCTTGTCGACTTTCTCTGTCGCAGCCACAATCCTGAAACCACTCTGTTGCAAATAGTATGCTGCAAGTCTCAAATTAGGAACCTTACATGTGTCGATTCTCATAAGAGCTCCTGCAGAAGCCTTGACGGCGTCAGCGTTTATGGCAGCACCACCCTTCGCCGGGACGATGATGCCCTTTCCACCCGCACACTCGAGAGTCCTGGCAATCGCACCGAGGTTGCGCACATCGCTCACTCCGTCGAGTATGACGAGCAGAGGCTGGTCAGAAGTAGCGAGCGCATTGTTCACGAGAGTCTCGATGTCTACGTAGTCGATCTCCGATATATATGCGATTACACCCTGGTGGGCACCTCGGACCGAGCGGTTCAGACGCTCCACGGGAACGTACTGGTATGCTATGTCATTCTCTCCGAGCAAGGTAATCAATTCCCTGAATTGAGGTCCCTCAAGTCCTTGTTTCAGAAGCACTTTGTCGAACTTCTTTCCGGCACGGATTGCCTCGATCACAGGATGCATTCCGAAGAGATACTGCATTTTCTTTTCTTCCATATCAAATATCTAATTGTTCAGAGAGAGTCGCCCATTCATCAGTCTTGGCGTCCAGCTCCCTCTTGTTCTCGAGGTATGACCTCGTGAGATCCATGATGTCGTCCTTAGGTCCCGGATTGGCGAGGATGGCCTCAAGGTCTTTCTGTTTCTGTTCTATCTTCGCTATCTCCTTCTCGAGGAAGTCGATACGGTTCTTGATCCTCTTCTCCTCGCGAGAGAGATGCTTCTTCGCCTGATACTCCTGCTGAGCTATCTCCTTCTTCTCTATCACCTCTGCAGGTTTCTGCTGAGCGGCACCGAAATGTCTCTCAAGCTCGCTGAGGCTCTCGATCTTGCGCTTCTCCAGGAATTCCTGCACACCGCCGAGATGCTCCTTGACCTTACCGTCGCGGAATTCGTAGACCTTGTCCACGAGTCCGTCGAGGAAATCTCGGTCATGGGAAACGATGATGAGAGTTCCGTCATAGTTCTGAAGAGCCTGCTTAAGTATGTCCTTGGACAGAATGTCCATGTGGTTGGTAGGCTCATCGAGCGCGAGCAGGTTGTACGGCTTGAGCATGAGCTTCGCCATCGCGAGTCTGGCACGCTCTCCACCGCTGAGCACCGCCACCTTCTTGTCTATGTCCTCTCCCTTGAAAAGGAAGGCCGCGAGAATGTCGCGAAGCTTGGTGCGTATATCTCCGACCGCAATCCTGTCCAGGGTCTCGAACACGGTATCCTGCTTGTCCAGCACATCTTCCTGGTTCTGGGCGTAGTATCCGATATTGACGTTGTATCCGGTCTTGGCCTCGCCGTCCATAGGATCAAGCTCACGCATGATGACCCTCATGAGGGTGGTCTTACCTTCACCGTTCCTACCTACGAGCGCGATCTTCTCACCCCTGCGCACCTCAATCTGCGCATCTGAGAACACGACCTTCTCGCCGTATCCTACCTTGAGGTCCACCGCCTTGAAAGCGATGTCTCCGGAACGAGGAGCCGGTGGGAACTTGACGCTGAGTGCAGACTTGTCGACGAGATCGACCTCTATCCTCTCAACCTTCTCGAGAGCCTTGATGCGTGACTGAACCTGGTTGGACTTGGTCGGTTTGTATCGGAACTTCTCGATGAACTCCTCCGTCTTCTCTATCATCCTCTGCTGGTTCTCGAACGCAGCCCTCTGCTGGGCGATACGCTCTGCCCTGAGTTCGAGGTACTTGCTGTAAGGAACCTTATAGTCATGGATATGACCGAGCATGATCTCGACAGTCCTGTTGGTGACGTTGTCGAGGAACTTACGGTCATGGGAGATAAGCACTAGCGAACCCCTGTAGTCCTTGAGATAGCCTTCGAGCCACTCGATGGACTCGATGTCAAGGTGGTTGGTAGGCTCGTCGAGCAGGAGCACGTCAGGTTTGCCGAGCAGGATCTTCGCAAGTTCGATTCGCATGTTCCAGCCCTGGCTGAAAGTCTCCGTCGGCCTCTCGAGTTCTTCGTACTTGAATCCGAGTCCCATCAGAGTGCGCTCAGCCTGAACCAGAGGAGATTCAGACTGGGACATGCTCAGGTGGTCGTTGATCTCATTCATGCGGATGATGAGATTCTGGTATGCCTCAGACTCGTAGTCCGTCCTCTCGGCCAGCTGCACCGAGATTGATTCCAGCTCCGCTTCCATCGCTGCGATGTCCGCGAAAGCCGTCATGGCCTCGTCGATCACGCTGCGGCCACGATGATGTTCCATGATCTGTGGGAGGTATCCAATCCTCACCCCGTTTGGCACAGCGACCTTACCGGAGGTAGGATTCTGGAGTCCGCAGATCAGCTTGAGTATGGTAGACTTTCCTGCACCGTTCTTGCCGACAAGGCCGATCTTGTCCGCCTCGCTGATATGGAAGTTGATATCATTCAGCAAGGTGAATCCGCCATAGGCAACGGTTAATGAATTTATTGAAATCATTCTGCGGAAGTCTTTTTCTTACAAATAATTATACTAAAACCATAAAGCAGGAAAAGCGGCAGGCTGACTATACTCAGCGAGACCGGATCCCCCGAAGGTGTGATGAGGGCGGCAAGGACTACCACGACGAGGACCGCATACCGCCATCCCTTCGCGAGCATCTCCCTGGTCAGGATTCCGAAGGTCGAGAGCAGGGCCACGACTGTCGGAAACTCGAACACGATCCCGAAGATCAGAACAGTTCCGGCAAAGGTGGAAATGTAGGAATTCAGGCTGATCATATTGGTGACCGAGCCGCTGATGCTGTAGCCGTCGAAGAAGTTGACCATCAACGGGAGCACCACCACATATCCCACTGCCACTCCGACATAGAAGAGCAGCGATGCGAACAGGAATGCTCCGCTCACCGACTTCTTCTCATTGTCATAAAGTGCCGGCGCGATGAATCTCCAGATCTCGAAGAGCACTATCGGGAATCCGAGCACAAGACCGGAGATTGCGCAGACCTTCATGTGGACCATGAACTGGGCAGCGACCTCCGTGTTTATGAGCGTCAGGCTCGTGTCTGTCCCGAAGAACCTGTACACGAAGAAATCGCTGCGGGTCGGCGCGAGTATCACACCGTCGAAAAGGAAATCCTTGAAGAAGAAAAGGACCACGGCAATCACCAGCACGGCGGCACCCGAGCGGAATATCATCCATCTCAGGGCCTCCAGGTGATCCCAGAATGTCATTTCCTTCTCTGCCATTCCTTACTCTTCCTTCTTGGTCTCTTCGTCAGAGTTGAGCTCCTTCTTGATGTCCTTGAGCTCGTTCTCTGCCTCCTTCATTCCCGACTTGAACTCCTTGACACCCTTGCCAAGTCCCTTCATGAGCTCAGGAATCCTCTTGCCTCCGAAGAGGAGAAGAATTACGAGGGCGATGATGACCCACTCCATGCCGTTGATCATCAACGGGAACATAAGCATTGCGTTCATAGTATCAATGGTTTTATGGTTATTATTACTTCAATGACTTGAGTGAAGCCTCGATGTTCTCGATCTTCGAGAGAGCATCAGCCTCCTTCTTGCGCTCGTTGGCAACTACAGCCTCAGGAGCACCGGCAACGAACTTCTCGTTAGAGAGCTTCTTGCGTACCGAATTGAGGAAGCCCTGGTAGTATGCAAGCTCCTTCTCGAGCTTCTCGATCTCCTCAGCTACGTTCACGAGTCCTGCGAGTTCGACGAAGACCTTGCTGGTACCAGCCATCACGGTCACGCCCGTACCCTCAGCCTCGCCTGCTGCAACAGCGACGTTGGCGAGCTTCTCGACCACTGCAACAACCTCCGCAGGGAAGCTTGCGTCAACCTTTATGTTGAGAGCATCCTTTGGTGAAAGGCTCTTCTCCTGACGTACGTTACGTATACCTGCCACTGCCTGGCAAGCGGTCTCGAACTTGGCGATGAACTCTGCATCATAAGGCTTAGCCTCAGGGAAACGCTGGAGCATGATGGTCTCGCCCTCCGCGCGCTCTGCCATGTTCTGCCAGAGTTCCTCGGTGATGAATGGCATGATAGGATGGATCATCTTGAGGAGAGCCTCGAAGAAACCGAGGGTCTGCTCGTAGGTCTTGCGATCGATGCCTGCGCCATAGGCTGGCTTGATAGCCTCGAGGTACCATGCACAATAGTCGTCCCAGAAGAGCTTGTACACTGTCATAAGCGCATCCGAGATACGGAACTTCGCGAAATGGTCGTTCACAGCCTCGATAGTCTGGCTGAGCTTGCTGTCGAACCACTTCACAGCCACTGCAGATGCCTCAGGCTGCGCTGCGTTCTCATCGATCTCCCAACCGCTCACGAGACGGAATGAGTTCCAGATCTTGTTGCAGAAGTTACGTCCCTGCTCCACCTGACTTTCGTCGTAGAGAATGTCGCTACCTGCAGAGCTGCAGAGAAGCATACCGAGACGCACAGCGTCTGCACCGTACTTGTCGATGAGGTCGAGAGGGTTCGGAGAGTTTCCGAGGGTCTTGCTCATCTTGCGACCGATCTTGTCGCGTACGATACCGGTGAAATATACGTTATGGAAAGGAACGTCGTTCATGAACTCGTTTCCTGCCATGATCATACGTGCAACCCAGAAGAAGATGATGTCCGGACCGGTCACGAGGTCATTGGTAGGATAGTAGTATGCGAGGTCAGCGTTAGGCTTGTGGTCAGGCTGTCCAGGCATCTGAGGATCGAACACAGAGATTGGCCAGAGCCAGCTGCTGAACCAGGTGTCGAGCACGTCCTCGTCCTGACGAAGGTCAGCTGCGGTGAGGGCAGGATTGATCTTCTGAGCCTCTGCGAGAGCCTTCTCTGCAGTCGCCTCTACGATAACCGAGCCGTCAGGAAGGTAGAATGCAGGGATACGCTGACCCCACCAGAGCTGGCGGCTGATGCACCAGTCGCGCGCATTCTCCATCCAGTGGCGATATGTATTGCGATACTTGTCTGGGATGAACTTGATGAAACCGTCCTCTACGCTGCCGAGTGCGCGCGGTGCAAGCTCCTCCATCTTGAGGAACCACTGTGCGCTGAGCTTAGGCTCGATGACCGCGTTGGTACGCTCAGAATAGCCGATCGGTGAGGTATAGTCCTCGATCCTCTCGATGTTGCCTGCCTCCTCGAGCATCTTAGCGATCTTCTTGCGAGCCTCGAAACGGTCCTCGCCGACGAGGATCTGTGCTTCCTCGGTGAGACGTCCGCGGTCGTCGATGATGTCAAGGATAGGAAGGTTGTGGCGGAGACCGATCTCGTAGTCATGTGCATCGTGTGCAGGGGTAACCTTGAGGCAGCCTGTACCGAAGTCCATCTCTACGTAGTCGTCCTCGATGATAGGAATCTCCTTGTTGATAAGAGGAATAAGCACCTTCTTGCCCTTCATCCAGTGATGACGCTCGTCATTAGGGTTTACGCAGATTGCAGCATCGGCCATGATGGTCTCAGGACGGGTGGTAGCCACCACGATATACTTGTCGGTAGGATTGCCGTTGCCGTCGCTGATGAAGTAGCGCATGTGATAGAACTTGCTGGCAGTGTCGCGGTGGATCACCTCGTCGTCGCTGACAGCTGTATGTCCCTCCGGATCCCAGTTGACCATACGCACACCGCGATAGATCCAACCCTTCTTGTAGAAGTATACGAAGGTGTTGATGACTGCGTCAGAGAGCTCCGGCTCCATGGTGAAGCGGGTACGGTCCCAGTCGCAGGATGCGCCGAGCTTGCGGAGCTGCTTGAGGATGATGCCTCCGTGCTCCTCCTTCCACTCCCATGCATACTTGAGGAACTCCTCACGGGTGAGGTCCTCCTTGCTGATGCCCATACCCTTGAGCTTCGCTACGACCTTGTTCTCGGTAGCTATGGATGCGTGGTCGGTACCAGGTACCCAGCAAGCGTTCTTGCCGTCCATACGCGCCTTGCGGATGAGCACGTCGTTGAGGGTATTGTTGAGCACATGGCCCATGTGAAGGATTCCGGTCACGTTTGGTGGCGGAATCACGATGGTGTATGGTTCGCGTGAATCTGGCTCTGAATGGAAGAACTTGTGGTCAAGCCAATAGGCATACCACCTGTCCTCGACTGAGGATGGATTGTACTTTGCGTCTAGCATCTTTATCAATAAATTTTATCGTTTTCAATTCACTTGTCCTCGCACGTACGTAACGCGTATGCGCACGCATGCGGGCACAATCATGCAAAGATAAGAAATAATTGCTAAATTTGCAGAAAACAACTACATACCATGGCAGAAGAAAAACAGCTCGGAATCGAAATCAAGCCTGACATCGCAGGCGGATCATATTCCAACCTCGCAATCATAACCCACTCCAACAGCGAATTCGTGTTCGACTTCGCAGCAATGCTCCCAGGAATGCCTAAGGCAATGGTACAGAACAGAGTAATCATGACCCCAGAGCATGCAAAGAGGCTCTTCCTCGCACTCCAGGACAACCTCCAGAAGTACGAGAACATGAACGGTCCTATCGAGCTCAGCAACGCTCCAAAGGGCGGCACCTTCCCTATGGGCGGTTTCGGCGGTAACGGAGCTAAGTCATAGATGGAGCAGAAACTCAGCAAGATCAAGGCTTTCGTCTTCGACGTGGACGGAGTCATGACTGACGGCACCATACTCGCCCTCCCTGACGGCGACCTCCTCCGCACCTTCGATGCGAAGGACGGTTTCGCATTCAGGATGGCATCGATGCACGGATACCAGCTCTGCGCGATCACTGGCGGCAGCTCAGAAAGCATACGCAAGCGCCTGGTGACCTGCGGCTTCAAGACGGAGAACGTCTATATCCATTCCCGCAACAAGATCCTGGATTTCAACGACTTCTGTCAGAGAAACAATGTCGCTCCCGAAGAGGTTCTCTACATCGGAGACGACATGCCTGACGTATGCGTGATGGAACTCTGCGGACTCGCAGTCGCCCCCGCAGACGCATGCACCGAGTGCATAGAGGCTGCCGACTACGTATCTCCACGTCCTGGTGGCAAGGGTTGCGTGCGTCACTCTATTGAGATGGTCATGAAGACCCAGGGCACATGGACTCTCGACACCGAAGTCTACAAAGCAAGATTCTGATGGAACTCAAGGGAAAGAAAATCATACTCGCAAGCAACTCCCCTCGCAGGCGCGAGCTGCTTGCCGGGATGGATGTCGAATTCACAGTCGACACCCGTAACAACTTCGACGAGAAATGGGACCCATCCACTCCTCACGACCAGGTCCCTGCTCTCATGGCTGAAGGAAAGTCAAACGGTTTCTGGCGCGAGCTCGAGAAGGATGAGATACTCATCACTTCGGACACCATGGTCCTGATGGACAAGATGATCATGGGCAAGCCGCACAGCCGCGAACAGGCCGTCGAGATGCTCCAGTCCCTTTCCGGAAACACTCACGAGGTCATCTCAGCCGTCACTGTTCGTGACGGGCTCGGTCGCAAGGAGACCTTCTCCGACGTCGCCTATGTCAGCCTCAAGGAACTCACTCTCGCCGAGATCGACTATTACATCGACAACTACAAGCCTTTCGACAAGGCCGGAGCCTATGGCATCCAGGAATGGATAGGCTACATCGGAATCACCAAGCTGGAAGGCTCCTTCTACACCGTGATGGGCTTCCCTGTCCACCGCGTCTACGACACCCTCCTCCGCTTCATCTAGACACTCCCCAGGGTTCAGCCAGCTCGTCTCCGATATCTTTCCGCCCCAGCGTGGACTCGTTCCCGTCTCGTATGCGAGGCTCCCTGCGAAGAGGCTTCC
>JAKSJQ010000031.1 GCA_024402115.1 Bacteroidales bacterium
CCATGAGGAACCCTCTCTACCACTGGACCCACATCGAGCTCATGAGGGCATTCGGCATCGACAAGCTTCTCTCCCCTGCCACCGCAAGGGAGATCTTCGAGGAGTGCAACGCGAAGCTCGCACAGCCAGAGTTCAGCGCGAAGGGCCTCATCCGCCGCTTCAACGTAGAGACCATCTGCACCACCGACGATCCTGCCGACGACCTCCGCTGGCACAGACAGATCGCCGAGGAGCCATTCGGCACCAAGGTGCTCCCGACATGGCGCCCAGACAAGGCTATAGCAATCGAGAATCCAGCCGCATACAAGGACTATGTCGCTAAGCTCGGCGAGGCAGCGGACATGGAGATCAGGACATATGCCGACCTCATGGAGGCGCTCAGGAAGCGTCATCTCTACTTCGAGGCCATCGGATGCAAGCTCTCCGACCATGGACTCGACACCTTCCATGCTGCAGACTACACAGCATCGGAGATCGAGGCCATCTTCAGCAAGGTGATGGCAGGAAAGGCTCCTGACGCGGAGGAGCTCGAGAAATACCGCAGCGCAGGCCTGCACGACCTCGCGGTGATGGACGCGGAATCAGGATGGGCGCAGCAGTTCCACATGGGCGTCATCAGGAACAACCGCAGCAGCCTCATGAGAAGCTTCGGACCCGACGCCGGCACCGACTCCATCCTCGACCTTCAGTGTGCCGAGGCCGGCAACCGCTTCTTCGACAAGCTCGACAGCGAGGGCAAGCTCGCAAAGACCATACTCTACTGCCTCAACCCGAAGGACGTCGAGACAGTCATCACCATGGCGTACAACTTCAACGACGGCAGCATTCCGGGCAAGATGCAGTACGGCTCGGGATGGTGGTTCCTCGACCAGGAGGACGGCATGCGCAAGCAGATGAACGCACTCTCGGTGCTCGGCCTGCTCCCACGCTTCGTGGGCATGCTCACCGACTCGCGCAGCTTCGTCAGCTACACCCGCCACGAGTACTTCCGCCGCATCCTCTGCTCCGTAGTGGGCATGGACGTGGAGAAGGGCAAGCTCCCGGCAGGCGAGATGGAGTTCATCGGAAAGATGATCCAGGACATCTCGTACTACAACGCAAAGAACTACTTCAGATTCTAGAAGATGGCATCATACATAAGGATAAACCCTGCGGACAACGTCGCCGTGGCTCTGAAGGACCTGCACGCGGGAGAGCGTGCGGAATTCGGAGAGCTCAGCGTGACGCTGGTCCAGGACATCCCCGCAGGCCATAAGTTCACCCTCACCCCGCTCGGGGAAGGTGACGACGTGGTGAAGTACGGCTTCCCTATCGGTCATGTCACCAGCCCGGTCGAGAAGGGCTGCATGGTGGACCATTCCTGCATCAAGACCAACCTCTCCGGCCTGCTCGAGTACAGCTATGAGCCCAAGCTCGTGGACATTCCCGCAACCCAGCCGAGGACATTCAAGGGCTTCCGCCGCGCCGACGGTCAGGTCGGCATCCGCAACCAGGTCTGGATCATCCCGACCGTCGGCTGCGTCAACGGAGTCGCAGACGCGGTTGCAGCGCGGCTGCGCGAGGAGAAGGCCGGCGCCATGGGCTCGGTCGACGCCATCGTCTCCTTCCCTCACAACTACGGCTGCTCGCAGCTCGGCGACGACCATGAGAACACCCGCCGCATCCTCGCGGACATGGTCCATCACCCTAACGCCGGCGGCGTGCTCATCGTCTCCCTCGGATGCGAGAACAACCAGCTCGGCCCGTTCATGGAGCTCGTGGGCAAGGTTGATCCCGACAGGGTCATGACCATCAAGGTCCAGGAGGTCGAGGGCGACGAGGTAGAGGTCGGACTCGAGATGGCGCGCAGTATATTCGAAGTCTGCAGCAAGGACGAGAGGACCGAGGTTCCCGTCAGCGAGCTCAAGGTCGGGCTCAAGTGCGGCGGCTCGGACGGTCTTTCCGGCATCACCGCGAACCCGCTTCTCGGCGTATTCTCCGACTGGATCGTGGCTCAGGGCGGCACCACCGTGCTCACCGAGGTTCCGGAGATGTTCGGCGCTGAGACCATATTGATGAACAGATGTCAGGACGAGGAGACCTTCGCAAGGACGGTCAGCCTCATCAACGATTTCAAGGCATATTTCATGAAGAACGACCAGCCGGTCTATGAGAATCCGTCCCCAGGCAACAAGGCCGGCGGAATCTCGACCCTCGAGGAGAAGTCCCTCGGCTGCACCCAGAAATGCGGAAGCAGCATAGTCAGGGACGTGCTCTCATACGGTGAGAGGATCTCCACCAAGGGCCTCAACCTGCTCAGCGCTCCGGGCAACGACCTAGTCGCCTCCACCGCACTCGCGGCATCCGGCTGCCAGATCGTGCTCTTCACCACCGGCCGCGGCACACCTTTCGGCAGCTTCGTTCCGACCATGAAGATTTCCACCAACTCCACCCTCGCCGCGCGCAAGCCCGGCTGGATCGACTTCAACGCAGGCGTCCTCGCCGAGGATGAGCCTATGGAGGTCACCTCTGCAAGGTTCACGGAATACGTGCTCGAAGTGGCAGAGGGCAAGGCGACAAATAATGAAAAACACGGGATACGTGAGATTTCGATATTCAAGTCCGGCGTAACCCTCTGACAAGACATACAATGGCAAAAGTTATCACTCTCGGAGAGATCATGCTCCGACTCAGCCCTGCGGGCAACGACAGATTCATCCAGACAGATTCATTCCGCATCATCCCTGGCGGTGGTGAGGCAAACGTGGCGGTGAGCCTCGCGAACTATGGTCACGACGCCTTCTACGTCACCAAGCTTCCGACCCATGAGATCGGCCAGATTGCGGTCAACGCGCTGCGCCGCTATGGTGTCAGGACAGACTATATCACCCGCGGAGGCGACCGCGTGGGACTCTATTATGCAGAGACCGGCGCTTCGATGCGTCCTTCGAAGGTCATCTACGACCGCGCCCATTCTGCCATCGCAGAGGCAAATCCTGAGGATTTCGACTTCGACGCAATCATGGAAGGTGCAAGCTGGTTCCACTGGTCAGGCATCACTCCGGCCGTCTCTGACAAGGCAGCAGAGCTCACCCGTCTCGCATGCGAGGCTGCGAAGCGTCACGGCGTGACCGTCTCTGTCGACCTGAACTTCCGCAAGAAGCTCTGGACTTCGGAGAAGGCTATCTCAGTGATGCGCCCGCTCATGCAGTACGTGGACGTGTGCATAGGAAACGAGGAGGATGCAGAGCTCTGTCTCGGCTTCAAGCCAGATGCTGACGTCGAGGGTGGAAACACCGATGCAGCCGGCTACGAGGGCATCTTCAAGCAGATGATGGCGGAGTTCGGCTTCAAATATGTCGTATCTACTCTCCGCGAGTCATTCTCGGCTACCCGCAACGGATGGAAGGCTCTCATCTACGACGGCAAGGAGTTCTACCAGTCGAAGAGGTACGAGATCGATCCTATCATCGACCGTGTCGGCGGTGGCGACTCATTCTCCGGCGGTCTCATCCACGGCATGCTCAAATACCCGGGCGACCAGGCTTCGGCCCTCGAGTTCGCAGTTGCGGCTTCGGCTCTCAAGCATACCATCAACGGTGACTTCAACCTCGTGAGCGAGGCGGAGGTTCTCTCGCTTGCCGGCGGCAATGCCAACGGTCGCGTTCAGAGATAGATGATTGCAGAGGGGCTTCCCGGGAGGGTGTGACACCGGCACGAGTTTATTTTCTCACCGTTCCGGTTCCCCGAAATAGGCTTCGTACTTGAGCAAAGCTCAATGCCTCTCCGGGAGGGATGTGCCACAAGGTGGCATTGGCTCCCGAAAAGGGAAGGGGCCCACGAAGTGGGAAGGACCACCGGTGGCACACCCTTCCGGAAATAAAAAAACTATATAGACTATGGCAAAATACAACAAGATAGAAGTCATCAAGACTATGAAGGAGACCGGAATGGTTCCCGTCTTCTACCACAGCGACCTCAACATCGCTAAGAACGTCCTCAAGGCATGCTACGAAGGTGGCGTGCGCGCATTCGAGTTCACCAACCGCGGCGACTTCGCCCATGAGGTCTTCGGAGAGCTCGTAAAGTTCGCGAACAAGGAACTCCCTGGAATGATCGTCGGAGTGGGCTCGGTAGTCGACCCCGCCACCGCAGCACTCTACATCCAGCTCGGCGCGAACTTCGTCGTCGGTCCCCTCTTCAACCCTGAGATCGCCCCTGTCTGCAACCGCAGGCTCATCCCTTACTGCCCTGGCTGCGGCACCGTATCCGAGGTCGGCAAGGCCCAGGAGCTCGGCTGCGACCTCTGCAAGGTCTTCCCTGGCGACGTCCTCGGTCCTGCCTTCGTGAAGGGCCTCAGAGCGCCGATGCCATGGAGCCAGATCATGGTCACCGGCGGCGTGAAGCCTACAAAGGAGAACCTCGAAGGCTGGTTCAAGGCAGGAGTGACCTGCGTCGGAATGGGCAGCAACCTCTTCCCTAAGGACGTGATCGCAGCAGGCGAATGGTCGAAGATCAGCGAGCTCTGCCGCGACGCACTCGCAATCATCGAGAGCCTCCGATAGCTTCCTGCAAGCTTCGACAGCACACAATTATTGAACGGGAAATCCGGGCACATGCCTAGATTTCCCTTTTTTCTTATATATTTGCAAAAAATCTTCAGGGTCGGGTGAAATTCCCAACCGGCGGTATAGTCCGCGAGCCTGATCGGCGTTCTGCCGTGAGGGTTGAGCCGTTGAAACTACGGCACCGACGGTAAAGTCCGGATGGAAGAAGATGGTTCTCTCTCAGTCCATGTCTGGGAGAGGCATGTTCAAACATACATAAACAGCCCTGTCAGATTGTACTACGATTGTATAACCAATAGTTACAACTGACTTATGCTATTAAAGTCCTTATCACTTCTCTACGTGGTAGGTTCGCTTACGGGTGCGCAGATGCCCCAGGACACCACGAAGAACCTTGCGCTCGACGAGATCACAGTGTCCGCCAGAGTCGCAGACAAACGCAATTCATCCCTCCGTCTGGAGAACATCGACAAGCAGACCATCAGGTCCGAAGCCCCGGGCAGGACATTCCCCGAACTGATCAGGAACGTCCCGGGCGTCTACGCCAGCTCTGAGAGCGGCAGCTTCGGCGACGCAAAGATCAACATCCGAGGCTTCAAGCAGGAGAACATCTCCGTCCTTCTCAACGGCATTCCTATCTCGGGCCTCACTTCCGGAAGTATGTACTGGAACAACTGGATGGGCCTTTCCGACGCTGCGGCGGCCATCCAGGTCCAGAAAGGAATCGGAAACTCCATGCTCAGCGACAACTCCGTCGGAGGAACAATCAACATCATCACCGACCAGCCCGGCGGTGACGCCCTCGCCGAGGTCAGCTACTATGGCACCGGATATGGAACCAACGGCATCGGGCTCACCCTCAACAGCGGACTCGGAAAGAAAGGATGGGCATTCAGCTCCACTTTCTCGCACAACTGGGGACGCAGCTACGTGGACTGCACCGACCTGAGCACATGGTCCTTCTACGCCTCCCTCACTAAGGTCTTCAGCGACCGTCACTCCCTGAACCTCACCGCCCTGGGCTCACCGGAGAAGCACTCCCAGCGCTCGCAGAGGCTCAGCTATGCGGATGTCGAGAAGCACGGCATATCCTACAACAAGAACTGGGGATGGGACACCGACGAGGATGGGAACAGGTACGCGAGGACACTCTCGAGGAACAACTATTTCAAGCCTTATATCACGCTCACAGACTCATACAGGTTCTCGATGGCCAACGGCCGCAGCGTCAAGCTCTCCTCCACCGCATACCTCGCCCTCGCGAACGGCGGCGGCTACTACACCGAGAGCAAGGGACGCCGAATCGCGTCTATGATGGACCAGGACGGACAGATCGACTGGGCGGCGGTCAGGGAGTTGAACTCGAGCTCCCCGGCAGCGATGAACATCATGTCGGACTACCAGGCGGGCCACACTCAGGCCGGTCTGAGGAGCAGCGCGCTCATCGAGCTGGGCAGGAACTTCACCCTCGACGCCGGCATCCACTACCAGTTCTTCGGCACATGGGAAAGGGAGGTGATCACCGACCTGCTCGGTGCGGAGTATTGGTATGAGGACTATGAGAAGAGCTCTCTCGCCGGCCTCGCGGGAAGGGATCCGATAAAGACCGTCGGCGACTATGTGCGCACCCACAACGGCAGAAATCAGCACTACGGCACCCTCTACGCAATCGCCAGCTACGATTCCGAGAAGATCTCGGCGACCCTCGGAGCCTCGCTCAGCGGCACCGTGCTGAGGAAGTGGGACAGGTACAACTATGTCGGGGATGAAGCGTACAGCGACTGGGCGGGAAGACCGGGCGGAAGCCTCAAGGGCGGCGTGCTCTATAAGCCGGCGAGAGGCACGGCAATCTTCGTGAACGGAGCTGTCTACACCCGCGCGCCTTATGCGAACGTGTTCTTCTCCAGCGGAAGCAACGCGGTCGCCAAGGACATCGTGAACGAGAAGAACTATCTCGCGGAGCTCGGCATCAGGCAGTCCGGCGCACGCTACAGCATCGAGGCAACAGGATATCTTGCATACTGGCAGGACAAGACGCTCATGAGCGCGGCATACAAGACCACGGACGTCGACCCGTTCAAGTACATGGTCAAGGGCCTCGACGCACTCCATTACGGTTTCGAGCTCGAGGCCGGCTATTCGCCTGTCCGCGCCATCAGGATGGACGCCTTCGCCTCTATCGGCAACTGGAGATGGAAGAACGACGTTTCCGCCATACTCTATGACCCGTATACCATGCAGGCGGCAGGGGAGATCAATGTCTACGCGGACGGGCTCCATGTCGGTGACGCGCCGCAGACCCAGATCGGAGCATCGGTGAAGGCGCATTTCCTGAAATACCTCACCGCAATGGTGGAGTGGAACTTCAACGACAGGCTCTGGGCGGACTTCGACCCTGTGGGCAGGACCCATCCGGACGACAGGAGCGACTCATACCGCATCCCATCCTACCACCTCCTGAACGCGTCGCTCAACTGCGATTTTGCGTTCTGGAAGATCGGCGGTTCGATTTTCGTGCGCGGAGCCAACCTCACCAACGCACTCTATGTCGAGAGGAGCAAGGACGGATCAGGCCACGACCGCGACAGCTTCACCGGTTATTGGGGAAACGGCCGCAGCGTGACCTTCGGCGTCAGAGTGGGCATGAGGATGCGCTAGGTCGAAATTCATCCTGCGCGATTTAGCAACTCCCGCGAAAAATTGCTATACTTGTAGGATAAACCACATCTTTACGAACATGTCAACACAGAAAAAGCTGATGACCGACTGGCGCTGGTGGATATGCTCGCTGCTCTTCGTGGCAACGACAGTGAACTACCTCGACCGCCAGGTACTCTCGCTCACCTACAAGGAGTTCATAGCACCGCAGTTCGGATGGACCGACGCAAACTATGGAACCATCACCTCCTTCTTCTCGTTCTTCTACGCTTTCATCTGCCTCTTCGCAGGTAGGTTCATCGACTGGATGGGAACCAAGAAGGGCTACCTCATCGCAATCGGAATCTGGTCTGCAGGTGCCTGCATGCACGCCCTCTGCGGCGTCGGCACGGGTCTGATCGTGTCAAGGACAGCACTCGCGGTGTCGACTGTGTCCGTGTACCTCTTCCTCCTCTGCCGCGGCATACTCGCGCTCGGAGAGTCGGGCAACTTCCCTGCTGCGATCAAGGTGACCGCCGAATACTTCCCGAAGAAGGACCGCGCGTTCGCGACCTCGATCTTCAACGCAGGTGCATCCGTAGGTGCGCTCGCAGCTCCGCTCTGTATTCCAGTACTCGCTAAAACCTTCGGCTGGGAGATGGCGTTCATCATCATCGGCGGACTCGGATTCATCTGGATGTTCTTCTGGACATTCATGTACGAGAGCCCTGACAAGAGCAGGCACGTCAACGCCGCAGAGCTCGAATACATACGCCAGGACGACGCCGAGAGCACTTCAGCAGACGCCGATTCTGCCGCACAGCCTGCAGAGAAGGCGATTCCGTTCCTCAAATGCTTCACCTTCCGCCAGACATGGGCCTTCATCGTCGGAAAGTTCTTCACCGACGGCGTATGGTGGTTCTTCCTCTTCTGGGCACCGGCATATTTCCATGACCAGTTCAACGCACCTGCGTCATCGCCGCTCGGACAGGGCCTCATCTTCACCCTCTATGCGATCGTGACCGTCGTCTCCATCATCGGCGGCTACCTTCCAAAGATCTTCGTCGACAAGAAGGGAATGGACCCATATTCAGGCCGCATGCTCGCCATGCTCATCTTCGCATTCTTCCCTCTCGCAGCGCTCTTCGCGCAGCCTCTGGGCATGAACATGGGATCTCCATGGTACCCTGCAATCCTCATCGGACTCGCCGCAGCAGGCCACCAGGCATGGAGCGCGAACCTCTTCTCGACCATCGGTGACATGTTCCCGAAGAGCACCATCGCAACCATCACCGGCATCGGAACCATGCTCGGAGGCGTGAGCTCGATGCTCATCCAGTGGATCGCCGGAAACCTCTTCACATACGCAGAGAACGCCGGAAGCGCCTTCCATTTCATGGGCTTCGAAGGCAAACCTGCCGGCTACTTCATCGTATTCTGCTACTGCGGCGTCGCATACCTCATCGCATGGATCATCATGCGCACCCTCGTCCCTCACTACAAGCAGGTCGAGGCGTAAGGATGCCCCTGGCTTGGTCGATCACAACGTACTGATATCCAGCGCATTAACAATAGGACGGCTCCCCCACACGGAGGAACCGTCCTTATATTAATACACTGCTGGTCAGTAATTTACGACCCGCGATCGAATCAGATCTTCCTGACAGGGTCGCAGGTAAGGCCGATGCCGAGCTTCTTGAAGATCTTGCGGTCCACCTCGCTGAGCATCACGGTCGAATGCACCTGGCAGCCGTAGAGCTTAGGAAGCTGCTCGAGAGCCTTTGCGCAATCCGCATCATCCTTGCTGAGCACAGAGAGAGCCACGAGCACCTCATCGGTATGGAGACGAGGGTTGTTGCCATGAAGGTATGTCACCTTGGTCTTCTGGATAGGCTCGATCATATACTCAGGGATGAGCTTCTTTGCATGGTCGATGCCGGCGAGATGCTTCATCGCATTGATGAGGAGCGCTGCGCTCGGACCGAGGAGCGGACTCTGTGAAGCGGTGATGATACTGCCGTCATTGAGCTCGATGGCCGAAGATGCGAGACCGGTGAGGTCCTTCCTGTCGCGTGCGGCAACGGTGGTCCTGCGGTAGTCGGTGCTGATCTTCGCCTGCTGGAGGTTGAGATTGATCTTGTTCACCTCGCTGTCGTTGCTGCTGCCGAGCGCGAGACCGTTGAGCGCGGTGTAGTAGCGGCGGATGATCTCGTCACGCGCAGCATCGCAGCATGCGTCCTCGTCTGACATGCAGAATCCGACCATGTTCACGCCCATGTCGGTAGGCGACTTGTATGGGTTCTCCCCGTAGATGCCCTCGAAAATTGCGTTGAGCACAGGGAAGATCTCGATGTCACGGTTGTAGTTGATGGCTATCTTTCCATAAGCCTCGAGGTGGAACGGGTCGATCATGTTCACATCATTGAGGTCTGCGGTGGCAGCCTCGTACGCGATGTTGACCGGATGCTTGAGAGGGAGATTCCACACTGGGAAGGTCTCGAACTTCGCATATCCTGCCTTCACTCCCCTCTGGTGCTCCTGATAGAGCTGGCTGAGGCACACTGCCATCTTTCCGCTGCCGGGACCAGGTGCGGTCACGACTACGAGCGGACGCGAGGTCTCGACATAGTCGTTCCTTCCGAATCCCTCGTCAGAATCGATGAGAGCGACGTTGTTTGGATAGCCTTCGATGGTGTAGTGATAGTACACCTTGATGCCGAGTCGCTCGAGCCTCTGGCGGTAAGCCGCAGCACTGGACTGGCCATTGAAATGGGTGATGACGACTCCACCTACATAGAGGCCGCAGCTCTCGAACTCACCACGGAGCCTGAGGATGTCCTCGTCATAGGTTATGCCAAGGTCTGCGCGCATCTTATTCTTCTCGATATCGAGTGCGCTGATGACCTGTACGACCTCAGCTTTGTCGCTGAGTGTCATGAGCATACGAAGCTTACTGTCAGGCTGGAAACCCGGCAGCACGCGGCTCGCATGATGGTCGTCGAATAATTTACCTCCGAACTCGAGGTAGAGCTTGTCTCCGAACTGCGCGATGCGCTTAGTGATCTGTTCGGACTGGATCCTGAGATATTTCTCGTTGTCAAAACCGTATTTCATACGGACTACAAAATTACGAAAAACGATTTTTTCTCGCAAAAAAATCGGCACCCTCCGCCGAACTTTTTCGATACCTTAATATATGAGATTTTGCCATTATGTTTCTCCAGTCGCAAGCGTCTCGCACATGTTACGCAACTTACATCAGCCAAAGACGTCAAACTCGAAAGTCTATACGCTCACGCTTGGCAGCCTACAGTTCCACCCTGTACACTAAGCCTGCAAAAGAGCCTAAATCAGCGAACCCCATGTCACGAACGCCAAAAAACAATCGATTTTTGGATGTCGCGGCACTATTTCACGCGTTTTCATCCGTTTTGCTGCCACGAGCGACAATAATCAGCTATTTTTTGGACGTCGTGCCAGGCGTGAGGCAAGCAACCGTCACCATATGGCAGTATCATGGAATAACATTGCGGAAGTAGGATGGAAGGGCAAAACAAAATACGCCGCGGAGTTTGTATCACTCTGCGGCGTTAAAAAACTATTCACAATGATTCGTCGTAGGCTGTCGTTGCCAAGCTTTCACAACACACTCAGTAAAACTAAAACACACACTTACTTTCTCTCGCACAAATCTCTCTCACGTCAATCCCAACCTTCGTCGGGCGGGGTGCACACAACAAATCATCCGCAAAATAAGTTATTTCTCTTCTAAAAAGCAACAGTCTGTCACAAAAATTTACATTTTAGACGCCGAAACGATCTGATCTATAGCCTGTACCATCATAGACCTAGGACAAGCCACATTCAGTCGCATATATCCCTCGCCTGAAGGGCCGAACATCGAACCGGAATTCATCGCGATATGGGCCTTGTCCGCGAAGAAACGGATCAGATCGTCCTGACTCAGTCCCATCGCACGGCAGTCGAGGAACACCAGGAAGCTGGCCTGCGGTCTGATCGGCACGATCTGCGGGCACTCGGCAGCAAGACGCCCGCAGAGAAGGTCTATGTTCCCCTGGACATACTCGAGCATCTGGGACTTCCATTCCTGACCCACCTCGCTGTAGCAAGCCTTGACGCAGTCGAAGGCGAGCAGGTTGCCGAGGTCCATGTCGCTGCCATGGATGTAACCGAACATCTTGCTGCGGAGGTCGGCATCCAGCACGATCGCATGCGCTGCGACTATGCCCGGGAGGTTGAAGGTCTTGGTCGGAGCCTGGAGGGTGATGGAGATTCGGCGCGCAGCCTCGCTCACCGATGCGAACGGCACATGCTTCCTGCCGCCGAAGAGCATGTCACAGTGAATCTCGTCGCAAACGACGATGACCCCTTCCCTATCGCAGATCTCCGCGATCCGGCGCAGCTCATCCGCGGTCCAGCACACTCCACCCGGGTTATGAGGATTGCAGAGAACCATCATCTTGCAGCCCTTGATGTCCCTCTCGAACACCTCGAAATCGATCTCGAAATTGTCCTTGCCCCTGCGGAGCGAGCTCATCACCACCTCCCTGTCGTTGGCCTGCGGCACGAGGCGGAAAGGATGGTACACCGGCTCCATGATGAGTATCCTGTCGCGCTTCTCCGTGAATGCCAGCATCGCCATGTAGATGCCGCTCACGACGCCAGGGATGTAGTTGATCATCTCGCGCGTGATCTCGAGTCCATACTGCTCGCTGTTCCACCTGCAGATCGCCTCATAGTATTCCTTCGACGGGCAGGTATATCCGAGGATGCCCTGCGCAAGGCGCTTCTGGATGGTCTCGAGCACGAAATCCGGCGTCCTGAACTCCATGTCTGCGACCCACATCGGAAGGACGTCCGTCCTGCCGCATATATCTATCAGATACTCGTGCTTGTAGCAGTTGGTCCCCTCGCGGGAGATTATCTCATCAAAATCGTATTTCATCGGTATACGGTAATTAGAAATGTCTTTTACAAAGATACTCCTTTTCTTCTGTAATTATTCTCGCCTACTGAGTCAAACACTCAAGAGGTCACCTGTTGAGACCACTCTTATAATAATTGGTAATTTCCTATTACAAGCAATGCTTCCGTTATTGTGGTAACGTTCAACTTCTTGAAGATATGCAAACGATGACTCTTTATTGTATTTAAGGAAAGGAACAGGTCTTTTGCGATTTCTTCGTTGGACAGGCCTTTCCTAGCCCTCTGAAGTATGGCTTTTTCTGTTATGCTAAGTTTAAGTGCAAGATCAAATTGCTTGAACTCCCCCTTGGAAAAGTCATAAGTCCAGCGTTTGCCTGAAGGTGTTTTCACGATAAAAGTCATCTCTTTCCTATTGGAAGGGACGAATGTGAACAGTCCCAGGTTTGTTATTCCTTCTGCTCGCATTCTGAGAGGGATAAATCGGGAATTGATATAAAATTCTCGCCCTTTGATGATAATCGGATAGTCCATCGTACACACATGACCGCGGTATTCTTCCTCAGACATAGCGTTTCTTAGTTTCGAGTAGTCGTCATGTATTCTTATAAGCACATCCAAGACATCTTCTGAGACTAAAGCCCAGTATGGATTTTCGCTGGTTCTCTTGAAATCACTTATAGTTGCCTCATCAAGATAAAGGAGATTGTCGGACATGAATACAGTCCTATGCTTGTCAAAGTCTACAACAACTGAGCTCAAGTTGTTCGCGATCGAGCATGCTTTGACACCCGCTATTATCCCCATGACTTCTTCCTCGTCCAAAAAGTTCTGCGACGTTACGTTGTTTGACAGCAATCGGTTTACATCTATCATTTCTTAATTCATGTTTTTCGTCAACAAAATTAGCAGGTTTAGTCATATAAGCCTCACCCTAAAGTATGTATTTTATAGTACGCTCACGAAATACATACTTTAGGGTGAATATCAAACCTCCCGTCATACTGAAATTTCCATTTTATTTGCATCAAGAAAAAATCCAAGGATAAAGAAACCTGAAACGTCTGACAAAAATACTGACACGTGATCACATATCATTTTTAGAAAATCAACTCAAACAAAAATCAGCATGAAAAAGCTATTATTCATTCTTCTTGCAACGGCGTCTTTAGCATTATTAAACACCGGTTGTACGTTAATTCAAGAACCGGCACTAGAGCAAGCCGATTCTTTCAACAACAATCCTGGGCATATACACAACTTGGCAATGGAACAGTTGTTACATTGCCAAGGAAGCAATCACGTTGAGTCTTTAAATAGAATAATTAAAAGTCTTATTGGGGATAACATCAAAACAAAGTCCACAAGCAGCTATCGTTTTCTAATAACAGACCCTAATAATGCCCCTATTACTTCCGCGATCATCGCCCCATTAGAAGATGGTGAAGATGTTTATGATGTCAATACTGACGGGGAGTATATTATTGAATCAGTAAGCAATCGTTTTGTCTTTGTCGCAGCCACAGGTTATCAAAGCAGGGTCAGTGATTGTTACTCTTGTGATTCTGCTATAACGCTATACCCCCTATCCCCTAATGAGGCAGACAACGTAGAGTCGCTGTTTGATGATGTAAAAAACTGTATAGAAGGGGATTCCCGACTGATTAATTTCGTCTCTGCCCTTGAAAACTGCTTATTAGAATCAACGTCCCTTCCTGAATATCGATATTTGACACAAGCAATACAAACTGACCTTTTATCAAACCCACACATTCCGGCAGACGAAAGGAATATATACATGGATGTTATTGACATAGCAGACTCAAGTGCAACATTCTGGTATAGCCATTATGACAGTCCTATTGAGCCTTATAGTTCGACTGCTGGATACATTTTGACAGGAAGAATTATTGACCGCACTACTAACACCGGCCTGATAGGGGCAAATGTTTATGAAAGAGGTACCACGCATGGAGTAACATGCGACTATGATGGCAGATTTAGTCTTCCTGTAAGTTCCGCTAACGCTGTAATTGTAATTTCTTATATAGGGTACCCAACAGTAGAAATCAGACTCAATGGTAATCATAACATCACAGTTATTATGGACGATAGTTCATCCACAACCAACAGCACTTGGGACACAGTTAAGCCTATAATAGCTAGCGATATTGCCGGTGCTATAATCGGGTTTCGTCTCGGGCCACAAAGCGCTTTAGCGTCATCGCTCACAACATCAGGAATAGAATGTATCACAAGATTACTCAAATAACCATGAAAAAAACACAACTGCTAGATTTTATACTGCGGTACTTTGTTACCCTACCTCTCATCATTTGGATAGTTGGAAAGCTATTTTACAAAGTAGGAGGAATTGACTACCCCGCCCTCATTGTTTACTTCATACTCCTCTTGATGGGATGCCTGTTATATGGAATTATGATTAAGCATGATTGCGACCCAGAAAAAAGCAGACGGCTCTTAAATAACATCTTGTTGTCTATTTCAGCCTTCATACCGTTGACATCCATGCCGGTATGGTATTTTGCTATCGCACGATGTTGTATAGGTTTCGCCCTTGTTTCTATAATTTCATTGGTGCTTGCAAAACGTTGAAAAAAATATTAGAAGTGGTTGGCCTTAAAGCCTGCCACTTCTATTTTTTTCAAAATCAGACACACGAAAACGGATGTTTTCCATACATTCTGATCATCATGTGAATGTTTAACAAGAACAATTATCTATATTTGAACAATAGGCGACATAAAACATGCTATTGATATACATGACAACAAATACATCATAATATAACAACTATGGCAACACCAGCATTCAAAATCAGGAAAGGCGCAGTGACGTCAATCATCGTCGCGGTGATGACCATCGTGGTAATGGCTTCATGCTGTACCACCATCGACTCGGCTTCGGTCGGCATCCGCTTCAAGAAGTGGTCGGCGAACGAGAACCTCAGGGGCGGTGTGGAAGGTACCTGCCGCGGATGGGTATGGTTCAACCCGATCACCGAAGAGATCTTCGAGTACCCAACCTACATCCAGCGCGTCACCTATGATCCGTTCACCGTCAATCCTAAGGACGCGGCGATCTTCTCGATGACCCCTACCCTCGCATACCAGATCAACGAGGACATGGCGACCGAGATCTTCATCAAGTACCGCAAGCCTGTCGGAGAACTCGAGCTCGGATACATCAAGACCTGCATCTTCGAGGCTTACCGAACCTGCGCGAACAACTACACCTCAGACGAGTTGATGGCGAACCGCGCGAAGTTCGAGGCAGAAGTGAGGGCAAGACTCGACGAATCGATGAACCGTGAAGGCTTCATCGTCCGCGAGTTCACCACGAAGATCGACCCACCTGCTTCCCTCACCGAAGCAATCAATGCAAAGAACGAGGCTAAACGTATGGTCTGCTAAGGAGAAATCCTTATGTATAATTCCCTTTAATTTCTGGAAACTCCACCGGTCTGCAACCGGCGGACAATCAGAAGCCAAAGATGCCAAAGCATCTAGGTTCAACGACTATCTCGGAAGAGAGTACATCACAAGCTTAGGGTGATGGAAATGGGGGACCCTTACCAGGTAAAGCTGAAGGTGAAGATATAGTCTGATCTATATAGCAATATATAGCAGTTCATAAGAGAACGCATGCAGAGTTGCGAACTGCATGGAACAGAAAAGGTACAGAATGCATTGAAGGCGGAGAACAAGGTGAAGGAGGCGGAAGCAGAGGCGAAGATCGAGATCGCGAAGGCCGAGGGTGAAGCCCAGGCTCTCAAGATCAAGGGTGACGGAGAGGCCTACTACAACAGGGTGGTATCAGCTTCCCTCAATGCCCTCCTCGTCGAGCAGTACGCCATCGAGAAATGGGATGGCAAGCTCCCTACCTACTCAGGAAGCAACACCACACCATTCATCAACATCAAGTAAATCAAAGAGGCGGGCCCTTGGGGCTCGCCTCTTTTGCATCCTTATCTGGGCGTTGGTGCGAACTCAAGAAAACTGCGCAAAAGTTGAGTTCGCTGTAGGGAAACAGGGTGGATTGGCTAAAATGTTGGCGCGAACTCAAAAAAACGCAGAAAAAGTTGAGTTCGCGGCACGGAAACGAGCAGAAACGGCAAAAACAGTGGTGCGAACTCAAAAAAACTGCGCAAAAGTTGAGTTCGCGGCACGGCACGGCACCGAAAGACCGGCACCGAAGGCACGGCAAGGCACCGAAGGCAGGGAAACGCTGAAAAAGCGGCGACCGAGCTAGAACAACTTCAGATTCTCGAAGGATGGAGTCAGGACGCCGTCCTCGCACTTGTGGAGAATTTCGACGACCTTGTCGTTCATCGGCGTTGGGCAACCGACCTTGCGGCCGAACATGCTCACGACGCCGTTGATCGCATCCACCTCGCACTTCTTGCCCTTCTCGAGGTCCTGCAGCATGCTCGCCTTGATGAGCGCATGCTTCTTGATCGCGATCGGGATGATGAAGAAAGAGACAGCCTTCTTGACAGGATTGCTGTAGTCGAGCAGCTTGACGATGTCCTTGCCCTGGACAGGCTCGATCCTGATGCCGCCCTTCGCGCACACGTCGATGCACTCCTTGATGAGCAGCTGCACGATGCGCCTTGACTCCTTTGGACCCGCAGCCTCGCCGAAGGTACATCCGAGCACCGCACTCATTCCCGAGAACGCGGCATTGATGAGAAGCTTGCTCCAGCGCGAACCGATGAAATTCTCGTCGAGCACGCATGGGCCCATGAGCTCGAGAAGACGGCGCACCTCGGAAAGATGGTGGTTCGGAACAGCGGACAGCGAACCGAGAGAGAAGGTCAGGTGCTCAGGAGAGCTGGTCAGCTCGCACACGCCCGGCTCCAGCAGGGTTGCGCCCCATGCGACCGTACATCCGAGGACTCTGTCCTCGCCCACGATCTCGCCGATCTGAAGCTCCGGGATACCGTTCTGCAGGGTGACGATCACTCCGTCCTCCGCCAGATAGTCCTTGAGGAAAGTCACGACCTCGGCATTCTGCTGCTGCTTGGTCATCAGGAAGATGATATCGTAGACACCCGACATCTCGTCCACCGTATATGCATTCACCTTCTGGTTGAACTCCATCGTACCGCACACCGTGGCACCATTGGCCTTGAGGGCCGCCACATGGGCCTTATTCCTGTTGATAAGGTCAATCTGACCACCATTCTTCGTAATGAACGCGCCGAGTATCGTACCCAGCGAACCTGCGCCATAAATCGCTGCTCTCATATCCTGAATCATAATATCGGGACAAGATAGAAATTTTTTCGTAATTTCGCGACTCCAAAATCGAACAGACAGATATGTTAGGAAAGATTCTCACCATCATACCGGACGCCGACTCCACCATCGTGGCAGTCACCGGCGCACTGGATTCAGCAAAGAACGTCATCCTCGACACCACCGGCAAGAGCGCCGTCGAGAAGACCCTCATCGAAACCATGAACATGGTCAGCTCCACCCCAGCGGACCAGCTCCTCGCCTCCCTCGGAGAGAAGGCCCTCCAGTTCGGTCTCAAGGTCGTGGCAGCGCTGCTGATCTACATTCTCGGAGGCTATGTCATAAAGTGGGTCAAGAAGATACTCAACAATCTCTTCAGCAAGAAGAAGACCGAGCCTGCGATAGTCTCATTCACCATGAGCCTCGTGACCGCAGCCCTCTGGGTGATCGTCATCATAGTCGCAGTCGGCACCCTCGGCGTCGAAACCACCTCCCTCGCAGCCCTTCTCGCTGCCGGCGGTATGGCAATCGGCATGGCGCTCAGCGGCACCGTGCAGAACTTCGCCGGAGGAATCATGATCCTTGCGTTCAAACCGTTCAAGGTAGGTGACTACATCGAGGCACAGGGCTTCGCCGGCACCGTCAGCGAGGTCAACATCACCAGCACCAAGCTCACAACCGTGGACAACAGGGTGATCATACTCCCTAACGGAACCCTCTCCAACGGAACCATCAACAACTTTTCGAAGATGGAATACCGCAGGGTGGACTTCACCGTCGGTGTGGAGTACGGAAGTGACGCAGACAAGGTCAAGGAACTTCTCCTCGGCATCGCCGCTGCTGACAAGAGAGTGCTCGCTGCATCAGAAGGCGCACCAGCAGACCCATTCGTGGGCCTCGTGAACCTCAATGCAAGCAGCGTGGACTTCACCTTCAGGATCTGGGCCAAGGCGGCAGACTACTGGGGTGTGTTCTTCGACACCAACGAAAAGATCTACAAGGTCCTCCCGGAGAACGGAATCAACTTCCCATTCCCTCAGATGACCGTCCACATGGACAACTAGGGCATCCTCCGTACAAGCAAAGGTCCCTGGCGCTCCTTCTCCCCTACTCCTTCGAACCAAGGATATCGGCAAGGCTCTTCGCCTCGCTGCGCTTAGGTGCGGCCTTCTTGGCAGCCTTAGGATCGGTAACGATAGTGCCGTTCACGAAAGAAACGCCGTGCTTCTCCTTGAGGTGCTTCTTGACCGCATTGATCACATAGCCCTGAGGATTGGCAGCACGCGTCGCAGAAGGAGCCAGCCTCTTGAGGAAATCATACAGGTCGAACTCCTTCGCAGCCATATCGAGCACAGAGATGTTAGCATGGATGCCCTCCGGCTCGAAGCCCAAGGTATTCTTCAGCACATCCATCACCTCCCTGTCGAGCAGCATGGACGGACTCATCTCCTTCCTGAGCGCATCCGCAGATTCGTTGCGCACTACCCTCTTCGGGAAGAAAGTCACCGAAGTGATGGAAGGACGGCCCTTCTTGTTCTGGTTCACATCCGCGCTCTTCGAAGCCGAGAGTGAATAATCGAAGGAATCCGGGCTCACCCTGTCGAGCTCCTCCTTCGCAGCGACGATGGTGTTCTTGATGAAGTCATCCACCTTCTTATATTTGTCCGTAAGGCCCCACATCTGCCTCAGTTCGGCGATGCTGTAGGAAATCGGATCAGTCTGCTTGCTGACGAGCTTATATATCCTCAGAGAGTACTTTCCGCGAAGCTTCACTGCCGTCTCGAGCTCATACTTGCGGAAACCCTTCGAGAAATCGAGCATAGCGCCCCAAATATTCCTGTTTACGCGAATTATCATCTTACCGGCGACCTTGTCCACGTCCACCTCGTTCAGGATGTGCGTAGCCCTATATTTCTTGTCATCCTCGTATTCCAGGAACTTGCCCATGAGACCCTTGACCGCAGTCTTGGCCTTCGAGTAGTTCTTGTCGTCCTCGCCGGAGAGGATATCCTTCACCGGAATGGTGATCTCCGCATCGCCCCAGGCACCTACGGTAACCTTACCAATGCTGGATCCGCCCTTGAAATCAAGGCCCTTCACCTCACGCTGGGCAAGTTCCACAAGACGCAGGAGCAGACGCTCGGAATAGATACCGAAATCGGCACGTACGGTAGAGAATATATAGGACTCCACCACTTCCTTCGTAATTTTCTCTTCAGCCATTTTTGCGATTAAAAGAATACCGTGAATTAGTTTCACGAGCAAAGGTAAGAAAAACTCGCTTAATTCCTATACCCCACAGGGCAAGTATTCTTTAATTCGCCCAATTTTTGGACGGTATTCCAAAACTCGCCAAAAAGAAAATATAGCGAGTATGAGAATCCGGTCGCTTGATGGTAGAAGTATTCTATTTCTCGCTTAATAAGCCTCAGTATTCCAGAACTCGCTTCTACGGCCGTTTTTATTACGCCCCTCGCTAAACACGACAAACTGAAGTATTCCTAAACTCGCAGCAAGTATTGCCTACCTCGCGAAAGTAAAAACAAAGAAATGTCCCAAAGCATTGAAGAACATCAGTTTAGAAACAATCCGAAAAAAGCTCTTAAGACATTAATAAGTATTGTACCTATTTAAATAAACATAGGTCAAAAAGAAAAGAAGCGCTGGGCGAGGGCGGAAAAGGGTACCAGAATGTGATTTTTATTCTAAAACTCGCTAAACAGCGAGAGGTCTGCCTTTTTATTACGTACCTCGCATAAAGAAGATCCATCAGTATTCCAGGACTCGCAGGAGGTATTTCAGACCTCGCGAAAGTCCTCGGACCGAGCCCCGTGTTGCGTCTGAGATTCAGGCATTTATAGACACTCCCCTACCCTCTCTTAAGACATAATAAGTATTGTCTCTTTAAATAAACAAAGCTCTAAAAGCAAAATGAGGCGAAATTCACGAGTATTCTATTTCTCGCTATTTAAAGCGATTTAGGTATTCTAAAACTCGCTAAATATACTTAGTGACTAGGTGTAATATATTGTATATCAATGGGTTAAGGTAGAGCCGTCACCTACAGTATTTACATACAGCTGCTGTATTCTTTTTCTCGCTTTTTACGTAGTGCATATAATTATATTTTGATAGTTTTATAGAAAACTATATATTTGTAAACAAATCATTCATGATATGGCATATACCGTTTGTTTCGCAAATAACAAGGGTGGTGTCGGTAAGTCGACCACCTGTGCAGCAATAGGCCAGGCATGGGCTAGAATGGGCAAGAAGATCCTCTTCGTGGACCTTGACTCACAGGCCAACCTGACCACCATCATCAGTCCCCTCGAGCCTGATCAGCACCAGCTCACCATCAGGGACGCTTTCATCGACAAGGAGAACTTCCACATCGAGAAAGTCGACGACATGATCGACCTCGTTCCGTCTGAGCTCGCGCTCAGTAACTTCGACAGAGACACCGCTGCCGTTACCGGCCGTGAGTACCTTCTCCTCGACCTTCTCAAGTCAGTGAAGAACAACTATGATTTCATTCTCATAGACTGTCCTCCCGCCCTCGGTCTTATCACCTACAATGCACTCATCGCATCTGACCACCTCGTTATGGTTTCCACTGCTGACGGACTCTCCTACTCCGGTATGGTCATGATCGCTAACCTTTTCAACGATGTAACACAGTCAGACAGGCTCAATCCGAACCTTAAGCTTACTGGTGTCATCATCACTCGCTATCAGAAGAACAAACTTTCTGAGATGTACGTCAATAAGATCAAGGACGAGCTCGGTCAGGCACTTATCGAACCAGTCGTAAGCAATGCCACCAAGATTGCCCAGGCTGCATCTTTCCGACAGTGCATCTACGACTACGATCCTGATGGAAAAGCTACTCGCCAGTATGTGCAGATCGCTCAGAAACTCGCACTCAGAATCCTTGATGAGTAGTATTCTTTAACTCGCTAAACATTAGCTTATATTTTATATATTTATATTTAGATATATTTCAATATTTATAAAGTTGCTGATAATTAGCGGATTAAAGATAATTAGAATATCAATATTTATAGAAAATTATAAAACTATATAGTATGGCAAAGAAGACTGATCCATTCGAGAAATTCAGGGAGGCAACCCTCAGCGGAGGTGTTTCGCTCGGTTCTGCCCTGGGTAATAAGAATGCACGCAACGACGAGGAGCCTGCAGCACAGGCACCAGTCGCAGAGCCACAGAAGGTGGCTGAACCACAGTCTGCAGTAGTCGAGAGCAAGGTTGGGAAGAATGTAGACAAGGAACTCGTAAGTTTCCACATCAGCAAGTCAATGAAGAAGCAGCTTGATCTCCTCAAGGTCGAGTCAGATAAGTCCCTTAAGGAACTCTATACTGAAGCTGTAGCAGATCTTCTTGCAAAGTACGGAAAGACTTTCTAATCCTAGGTAAGCTTCCAGATCTTTAAGGCCGTCACTTTATGTGGCGGCTTTTTTTATATGTCTGACTGACTTTGGTACCTGTCTTTACTATTGACTATATCAAAAATAATTCGTTATATTTTTATAGATTGATAGAATAGTATAAATATACTTTTCTACTAATCTATATTTCTACTAAAGCTCTATCTTTTATAATTATACCAATATATAAAACAATAAATACATAAAACACTAAATATGTATTTATAGATAAATATAATTCAAGATTCATTTCACTATCTATATTTATAGATTTATACTTACTATATTTATATTACATTATAAAACAATAAATCTATAAAACTATATCTTGCCGGGACGCAGAAAGAACCGTTACTTTTAATTGACTCATAGTCTATCCTGGTGTTTACTCTTGTTGGCTGATAATCAAAATGATAATATCTGGCTACTATTATATAATTATAGAAAAATATATTTATTCTTTGAGTCTATCGGTGTTTTGTGTGAGTTATAGACATATAGAAATATAAAAAACAATAAAACTATAAAACAAGCATTATATAAACACATAAACATATAAAAACAAAAATATAGAAAACTATAAACTTACTATACATATATATTTATAGACTTATATAATTTCAAAGCAATGACTTGTCTTTATTTCTTATATTAATATATAACAATATAAATATAATAATATATAAATACATAAACTGTGACCAGATGTGTGGTCGATAAAATCTGTTTTGGCTAAAATTGCCATGCTCCTAAATCGATCTGCTGGCTCAAGTTTGGACCTCAGATTTAGGAGCGCGATTTATTTTTCGTATATTTGTTTAATATGCGAAGATACCTGGACATACTTCGAGAGTGGGAATTGCTAGTCGCCAATCCGGCGATCTATGAAGCTTTGCCATCTCTATTTCCAGAGTATTCTTTTCGTCGCTTAAATCAGGGGACCGATAGAGACCATTGGGCTAGCCGCTATAAGATCGATCTCACTCTTCCTCGTACGAGAAGTTCTGAGAAGACTGTCGTCTATAAGTCCGACTTCGCATTCAGGGAGCAAGGTCAGTTCGACCAGTCGGTCCGTGTGATGGACATGTTCATCAACAAAAATGCATGCAAAGACATCTTCGAAGCCTACAGATATGTCTCTGAGATTCTCGGATTGTCTATGCCAATGCCCGATTCTCCTCAAATTCTCGATTCTCTGAAGCTTCAAAATAGAAGAAAAACCCTTCTGGAGGACCTCCAGGCCTATTTTTCTTATCTTTTGACTACCTCTAAAGATGCCAAAGCTACGCGAACTCGAGGCTATCTAAAGAATACGAGAGGCTTTTCGAAGGAAGACATCGATAAATTTGGCTTCGGTTTCGTTCCGTCATGGGATGTCGTCGAGAGAAGGTATGTTACAAATGGAAACTATACGAAGGAAGACCTTGATGCCGTATGTAAGGTTAGGGGAGAGGAAGGTAAGACAGCAGTAGGCAAGTCGAACGTCCTCAGCATACCTTATATCTGTGGCGGAGTCCTCAAAGGTTTCCTCTTCAGAAGAGTCGACACGACTGGTTATCCGAAGTACATCGCGAACACTGATCTTGACAGAAAATCTGTCTTTTTCAATATGCCAGTTACGGCTGAAGATATCGTCATCGTCGAGGGCGAACTTGACGCCCTGACTGCAACTTCGAAAGGCTTCAAGAATGTGGTTGCGATCGGTGGATCGGAAGTCGTCGGAGACAGGAGACGACAGATCTCCGATGCACTCAACAGGGGAGTCAAGAAGATCACCATCTGCCTGGACTTGGACTCGGATCCTACTTGCGAAGGTAAGCTCAACAGGGAGGACTTCCACTCCCATGTGATGAAGACCATCCATACTATAAAGGATGTCAGACCGAGCTTCGATGAGATCTATGTGGTCGAGTTCCCATATGCCTGCGATCCGGACGAGTACATTCGCAGCAACGGTAGGGAAGCGTTCGCTGAGCTGCTCGACGGAGCACTCCCATACTGGAAATACCTCTACAGGCACTTCGAAGGCACATTATAAAACTATATTTATAGAAAAATATAATTATGAAGAGATCATTTGCAGCACTTGCACTGCTGCTGCCGCTTCTGTCCTGTGATCCGACCGCGGCCCTTCTGCCAGAAGGACTCGAGGTTCCGCAGGCGACTCTCGAGAATTCGGTGCTTCTCGTGAGGGACGGATATTGCACCTGCTATTCGTATGACTACAACACTCCGCTCTGGACAGCATGGGAGCTCACGGCGGATGAAGCTTCTGCGAGGGATGTGCAGAGGAAGGAGGACTTCTCCCAGGACATGGACCTCGGCTTCGATTCGCCGAAGACCACTGACTATTCGCGCTCGGGTTATGACAGGGGGCACATGGCTCCGGCCGGTGACTTCATGTGGTCTGATAACGCGATGGAGGAGTCTTTCCTGATGAGCAATGTATGTCCTCAGGACCATGTGCTGAATGCCGGAACATGGAACGATCTCGAGAAGCAGTGCCGCCGCTGGGCGCAGAAGTACGGACAGCTCTGGATCTGCTGCGGACCGCTCTTCGAAGACAGTCCGCAGACCATCGGAAGGGAGTGTTCGGTGAGCGTGCCGTATGCATTCTACAAGGTCGTGATGAAGGAGTTCCAGGGGGAGAAGACAGCCATCGGATTCGTC
>JAKSJQ010000032.1 GCA_024402115.1 Bacteroidales bacterium
AACTATGGTATCCTCGACCAGATCGAGTCACTCAAGTGGGTCAAGAAGAACATCGCTCAGTTCGGTGGCGACCCTGACAATGTGATGATCTTCGGTCAGAGTGCAGGTGGCGGATCAGTGAAGACCCTTTGCGAGTCTCCTCTCGCACGCGGCCTCTTCCACAAGGCTATCATCCAGTCTGCAGGTGGTATCACCGTCCCTTCACAGGGTGCAGGTATGGGCGCACCTCGCGGCTTCAACTTCCCTGGCATGGGTGCTCCTGCTGAGAAGAAGCTCGCTGCTTACAAGGCTCCTGTAGCTCCAGAGGGTCTCAACGCACTCCAGCGTTCAGAGTTCAACACCAAGGTTGTCATGGATTGGGCTGGTTACAACACCCTCGCAAAGATGCGTGCTGCTGACACTGAGGTTATGCACACCGTTGCTACTATCTACAACAACGCAACCGGCAATTTCGGCAGCGTGTCAGGCGGTCCAATCGTGGACGGTTACGTATCACTCGAGAGCTTCGATGCTGCTGCACTCGACGGCACCCTCGCTGACGTTCCTTACATGATCGGTTACACCCTCAATGATATGGGCAACATGTCAGACGGCATCGCAGCATTCTGCAAGAACCGTCAGGAGAAGGGCAACAAGGCTTATGCTTACGAGTTCGCCCGTCCTCTTCCAGACGATGGCTCACATCCAGAGGTTACCGCACGTCTTAAGGGTGCATTCCACTCATCAGAGCTCTGGTTCGTCTTCAAATCTCTCGAGCACTGCTGGCGTCCTTGGACCCAGGGTGACTGGGATCTTTCTGAGAAGATGCTTACCGCTTGGACCAACTTCGCAAAGTACAGCGATCCTAACGGCGCGAACGGCGGCGAGTGGACTCCTTGCACTGAGGAGAATCCTAACTTCATGCTCTTCATGCTCGATCAGAATGACGCTGAGGCTTCACAGATGGGTGCTCCTATCGTAGGCGAGAACTTCCCATGGGCTAACGCAGGCAAGTAATCCTTACTTCCATAATAAAAAATAGGCTGGCCAATTGGCCAGCCTATTTTCGTATTTCTCGGCGGGATTCTTACTTCTTGAAGAATCTCTTGTAGAGACCCTGGAAGCCGCTTCCGTGACGAGCCTCGTCCTTTGCCATCTCGTGTACTGTGTCATGGATTGCATCGTAGCCGAGCTCCTTTGCACGCTTTGCGAGAATGAGCTTGCCCTCGGTGGCGCCGCACTCAGCCTGCATTCTCTTCTCGACGTTGGTCTTGGTGTCCCATACTACCTCACCGAGGAGCTCTGCGAACTTTGCAGCGTGCTCAGCCTCTTCGAATGCATATCTCTTGAATGCCTCGGCAACCTCAGGATAACCCTCACGGTCAGCCTGGCGTGACATGGCGAGGTACATGCCTACTTCAGTGCACTCGCCCATGAAGTTGTCGCGGAGACCCTGCATCACCTCAGCGTCCTCTACGACGCCGTCGCCGAGTCTGTGCTCGCATACGAAGACGAGGTCTTCGCTCTCATCGACCATCTTGAACTTTGAACCTGGAACCTTGCACTGTGGGCACCTCTCCGGTGCTGCGTCGCCCTCATGTACGTAACCGCATACAGGGCAGATGAATTTTGCCATAATTATGTCTGTCTTTTAAGAGTTAAACTTGTCTAGTTTTGAATAATTCAAAATTACGATATGCAAATGTACATATATTTTTCTTATATTCGCAATAGATGACAGAAAGATTTTTCCGTTTGTCCGACAGAATTGTACATGCGGGACTTATCTTTGCTTAAAAATCAGTTTGTATGACCCCGTTTCTCAGGCAGGTTGCCCGATATTATATAAAAGCGCATAAGGAAGGACGCGCCCGGCTCAGGGAGCTGTGCTTCGTCTTTCCGAACAGGCGTGCCATCGCGTTCTTCCGAAAGTGGCTCTGTGAAGAGGCTGCGTCCTCGGGAGTCGCTCCTGTGGTTGCTCCGGCCATGGTCACCATCAACGACTTCTTTTCGACGGCGGCAGAAGTCAGGGTGACGGACAGGATAAACCTGCTGGTGGTGCTCTATGAGTGCTATCGCAAGCTCTATCCCAAGGCGGAGACGCTTGATGAGTTCATTTACTGGGGAGACGTTCTGCTGGGAGACTTCAACGACGTGGACAAGTATCGTGTCGACCCATCGCAGATATTCACTAACGTTGCGGACTTCAAGGCAATCCAGGATGACTATTCGCATCTTAGCGAGAATCAGGAGAAGGCTATCAGAGCTTTCATAGATCATTTCAGGTCCGAGAGCGCAGAAGGGGGCGTGAAGGAGACTTTCCGCCAGATTTGGAGCATACTTTATCTTCTCTATAGGGATTTCAACGAGGCACTCAGGCAGAGGTCGTGGGCATACGAGGGCATGGTGTACCGCGGTCTTGCCGAGCGCATGGACCAGGAGTCCGCAAGCGACGTCCTCCGGATATCCTATCCGCATTCGAAACAGTTCGTGTTCGTCGGTCTCAATGCCCTGAACGAGTGTGAGAAGCATGTGCTCGGAAAGATGTCTGACGCCGGCCTTGCCCAGTTCTGCTGGGATTGGAGCGGCAAGATGATCAAGGATCCCCTGAACAAGTCATCGCTTTTCATGGCGGAGAACGTGAAGAGATTCAGGCCTGTGTTCACCCCGGATCCGGAAGGTGTGGAAATGCCGGAGTTCAATGTCGTGAGCGTGCCTTCTTCCGTAGGACAGGTCAAGAGAGTGGGAGAAATCATCGCAGACGGCCGGCAGAACGACTACGCAGTCGTTCTGCCGGACGAGTCGTTGCTGCTGCCTCTTCTGAACAGCATTCCTCCCGAAATTCAGGATATCAACGTCACCATGGGCTATCCGATGGGCTCGAGCGAGTTCTATGCTTTCATGCACGACGTTATCCGTATGCAGATGCATGCACGTCAGAGGGGAGGCCAGTGGTCGTTCTACCACAAATATGTATGGAACATCTTCTCGAGCGGCATATTCAGGAAACTTGTCGGAGATGAGAGCGGAGTGTTCGAGAAGATAGACCAGATCCGCAAGGCCCGCAAGTACTATATCCCTGTTTCGGATCTGTGCGGCTCGGGACTTCCGGAAGTCATCTTCCGACCTGCGAGCGGCGATGCCCAGTCCGAGGACAAGCAGCAGGTGGCGAATCTCTGCGAATATCTTTGCTCGGTTGTGAGCTATGTAGGTTCCAAGTTTAGGACAGAGATAGGCGAGGAGGATGAGATACCGTTCGAGGATAGGTCGAGGGCGGACTATGCACTCGAAATTGATTTCGCCAAGGAATACTATACGAGTCTTAACAGGTTGCGCGCGATGGAACTTGATATCCGTCCTGCGACCTTCGTGCACCTGCTCGAGTCGATGCTCTCTTCAGTGTCCGTGCCGTTCACGGGAGAACCGCTCCGAGGCCTGCAGATCATGGGCCCGCTCGAGACTCGTGCGCTTGACTTCAGGAACATGATAATCCTCTCCGCAAACGAGGGCATGTTCCCGCGCAGGAGCGTCAGCTCTTCGTTCATCCCGTCCGAGCTCCGCAAGGGCTTCGGATTGCCTACCTATGAGTACCAGGACGCGGTGTGGGCATACTATTTCTATCGAATGATCACCAGGGCGGAGAAGGTATGGCTGTTCTACGACTCGCGCACCGAGGGGCTTAAGTCGGGAGAGGAGAGCCGCTACATCAAGCAGCTCCGATACCATTTCCATGTGCCGGTGAACTTCTATGTGGCGAAGTCGGGCATCGACGTCCCTGAGATAGTCTCGACCGACATCGAAAAGACCGCCGAGGACATCGATATCATAAAGGGACGGTCCCTTTCGCCGTCCTCCGTCATGAATTACATCGAGTGTCCGGCAAAGTTCTATTACCATACCGTCAGACGTCTCAAGAAGGAGGAGGAAGTGTCCGAGTCGATGGATGCCAAGATGATAGGAAATGTCTATCATAATGTGATGAGAGCCCTTCTCATAGGCGAGGATGAGATGATGAGGACAGGTGAGTTCGACAAGCTCCAGGACAATAGGACCAAGGGCCAGGACCGTGTGACCGTCGAGTATCTGGAGCAGTGGCTGGGCAGGAAGGACGACATTCGCACCAAGGTGATGTCCCTTATCTGTGCTGAGCTCAAGTCGGATGAGGTGGTCGGTCGCGACCTGGTATTCGCCGGTGTCATTGTCCGCTATGTGCTGAAGACCATCGAGTCGGAGATTAGGATGCTCAGGGAAGCAGGGAAGGACTCGTACGAGGTCGTAGGCGTAGAGATACCTTTGGATGAGACCATCCATGGACAGAGATTCTACGGTATCGCCGACAGGATAGACAGCATGGAGCACGGCAAGTTCCGACTCGTGGACTACAAGACAGGAAAGGATGACCCTTCAGTGCTCGACGTTCCGGACGAGGAAGCCGAGGCCACTGTCGAGGCGATTTTCAATCCGGACGATCCGAAGCACAGGGCAAAGAAAGCCGGTCTGCAGTTCTTCATCTATGACAAGATGATGACCGAGAAGTTTGGCGTCGGGTTCGAGAGGGTTTCCAATTCCATGTATGCCACCGCCAAGTTCTTTACCGAGCTTCCGAAAACCTGCGACGTGGGCGGTAAGTTCGCCTCTCTCGTGGCGGAGAGGCTGGATGGCGTCCTTGATTCCATGGTGGATCCGAATGTCCCATTCTCGCGCACAGAGGATAGGGAACGCTGTAGGTATTGTGATTTCAGAATGATTTGCGGGAGGTAGGCTATGATAGAGATATTGAAAGCATCGGCAGGTTCGGGCAAGACCCATCAGCTTGCAAAGGAATACATAAGGCTGCTCCTTACAGACAAGGACAGATACGCCTACAGGCATATTCTCGCTGTGACCTTCACCAACAAGGCAACAGACGAGATGAAGAGCCGCATACTGAGCGAACTTCATACTCTTGCGACTCAGCCTCTCAAGTCTCACTACCGTGATGACTTCATCGGGCTGTTCCCTGACGAAAAGTCCCTTAGCGACACGGCCAACACCATACTCAGCAACATCCTGCACGACTATAGCGCATTCGCGATCAGTACGATAGACAAGTTCTTCCAGCAGACCTTGAAGGCATTCTCCAGGGAGCTTGGCCAGTTTGCCGCATATCAGGTCGAGTTGGACAGGGATGCGCTGATCTCGGAGTGTGTGGGTAGGGTACTGGATTCTCTAACCACGGGGAAGGAGGACGAAAAGAAGCTCGCCTGGCTTACGGACAACGCCATCGACGGGCTTGAGAACGGTAAGGGTTTCTACCTCGAGAATAGCCTTACGGACATCGCCAAGAGACTTCGCAGCGAGTCCCACCGTTCCAAGGCAGAGGAGGCCGGACTGGATTCTGAGCATCTCTATGACGCAGACAAGGTGAAGGCACTCTCCAAGGGCTGCAAGGATATCGTGGCGGCCTTCGTGGATAAGTTGGATGCTGCAGTGAAGGCTGTGGACGCTGCGTTCGAAGAGGCCGGCATGTCGGCTTCTGACACGAACTATGGCTTCATTGAGAAGGAATGTGCCCGCAACAGGGGCATAAAGGCAGACAGGTCAAGGCATATTGACATCTCTGCCCCCGGAAAGCGATTCCTGGATAACTATTACGATACGGAGAAATGGTACGGAAAGGCTAAGGCAAAGCTCGCTGCCTCTGTGACCGAAAGGATGCGTTCAGCCGTGGACAATCTCGCCGAGGTCTTCGAGAAGGACTACGTGGTATATCGCACGGCAGTGCTGCTGAGAGACCAGGTCTACGGATTCGGTCTTGCGAACGACATCAACAAGGAGTTTCGGGAGATGCTCAAGGAAAAGAATGTCCTGGGCCTCGACGACTCGAATACCATACTCAAGGGTATAATCGACGGAACCGATGCCCCGTTCATCTATGAGAAGATGGGAGTGAGATTCGAGCACTTCCTCCTTGACGAGTTCCAGGACACCTCGCGTATTCAGTGGGATAATTTCAAGCCCCTGCTGGAGAACAGCGTGTCGCAGAACTTCTATAACCTCGTCGTCGGCGACGTGAAGCAGAGTATCTACAGGTGGAGAGGCTCGGACTGGAATCTCCTGGATTCAGAGATTGCGAGGGATTTCGAGGTGAAGAACACACCTCTGGACGAGAATTGGCGCAGTTCCAGGGAGATAGTCGAGTTCAACAACGACTTTTTCCGTGAGGCGGCGGAGACTCTCGACATGAAATATTGCGGTGCACCAGGACCTATATCCAGGATATATTCAGATGTACAACAGAAATGGGTCCCGAAAAAGGATGTTTCCGGTGGAGTCGAGGTCACTTTCTGCGACGGAGAGGAGAAGCTGCAGGACGATGTCGTGCTGGACTATGTCCGCGAGGCTCTTGGACAGGGATTCAGGTACAGCGAGATAGGAATCCTTACCCGAGGAAGGGGAGAAGGGTCGCAGATCGCAGCTTACCTCATTGCCAACGGCATTCCTGTCGTTACGGACGACTCCCTGAAGATACTTTCTTCGGTGACCGTGAGGAGACTTCTGTCGCTTCTTTCGAGCATTGACAATCCGGAGGATCAGATGAACCTCTATCTGGCCCGCCAGCTTGATGTCACCATCCCTTCGGAGTACCATTCTCTCTCTGACCTCTGCGAGGAATTGCTCAGGATGTTGAGGGATTCCGATCCGGCGACCTTCGAGGCGGAGACGCTCTATGTTCAGTCATTCATGGACAAGGTCCAGGATTTCAGGAACAAGGAACAGGACGGGCTGCATGCCTTTCTCGAGAGCATGGCAGACGACAATTCCAGCATCAGTTCCCCTTCTGTGGGAGACTCTGTCCGAGTGATGACTATCCATAAGTCCAAAGGACTCGCATTCCCGTATGTGATAGTCCCTTATATTGATAGCATAGGGCTCTTCAAGAGTGAAAGGACGTGGTGCAGACCATCTGTCGAGGGTACTGCTCTGGACGGGGTCGCCCAGGGAATCTACGACGTCGTCCTCTCGCAGAAAAGCGAGGATACCCTCTTCAGCGAGGACTACAGGGACGAACTCCTCAGACAGTATGTGGACAACATAAACATTGCATATGTAGCTTTCACCAGAGCGAAATATCAGCTCAGGATAGTCGGTCAGATCGATCCGGAATGGGAGAAGAAGGCCCAGACCAAGCCGTCGCACGAAGTTTCCGACTTCGCGCAGATACTCTGGCATTATGTCCGGACCCACGAACTTGTCGCCCATGAATCCGTCGGTAGGAAGGTCGAGGATGAGGAGGGGGATTACATGGCCCTTCCGGGCTCATATTGCTCATGGCCTCTGGACGGAAGACTCAGCTTCAGCAAGGATTCCAGCGATTTCTTCAACGAGGGTGGTGAAGCCGGTGCAGCCGCATCGAAGAGGATCAGGGGCCTTGTGCTCCATGACATACTCTCGAAGGTCATCTCTCCTGGAGATCTTCCGGCAGCGGTGGCTCAGGCCGTGGAGAACGGCTCTCTCAGCGCGGATGAGGCGGCGCATGCGCAGCAGCTCCTTACTGCGGCCATTGCCTCGGTAAGTTCGCGCGGATGGTTCCCAGAGGATTCTTCCAAGGTCTGGAATGAGACTGCGCTGATCTCCGAGGATGGGTCTCCGCTTCGCCCGGACAGGGTGGTCGAGAATCCGGATGGATCGCTCAGCGTCATTGACTATAAGTTCGGTGCTCCGAAGAGAAGCCATCGCCGCCAGGTCGAGGGCTATGCGGATACATTCCGAAAGATGGGCTATGCGGAGGTGTCAACATACCTTTGGTATGTAGAGAGCGGGAATATCCTGTAAAAATCGTATATTTGCACTCTTACAGACAGCTGAAAAATGGAGAAAGATTACAATACGGAAAGAAAGAGCCTCAGGTTGCCCGAGTATGGACGAAATGTCCAGAAGATGGTTGCGGGGCTCATGCAGATAGAAGACAGGGAGAAGAGAAACGAACAGGCAAAGGCCGTGGTGAAGGTTATGGAGCTCCTCAATCCTCAGGTGCACCTGCAGGAGGATTATGAGCGCAAGCTCTGGGACCACCTGTTCATCATCTCAGACTTCCAGCTTGACGTCGACTCACCATATCCGAAGCCTACTCCGGAGGAGCTTTCGGCTCGCCCTGCCATCGTTCCAGTGGAGAAGCGACCTATCAAGGCTACCCACTACGGACGTAACATCGAGAGCATCATCGACCTTATCGCGGAGCTCGAGGACGGCGAGACCAAGACCTATGTCATCCGCAACCTCGCGATCTACATGAGGACTCAGTACCTCATCTGGAACAAGGATTCCGTGGCTGACGAGACCATCTTCGCCGACATCGAGAAGCTTTCCGGCGGAAGGGTGAAGGTTCCCGAGGGACTCCAGCTCAGCTCCGTCAGGAATGACCAGGTGTTCAACCGTCCGGGCCAGGGTCAGCCTAAGAAGCAGGGCAACAATAAGAAGAACCGCAAGAATTACAAGAAATAATGGCAAGGAAGGTAAAGACACCAAAGGTCAAGGCTCCTCGTAAGGAAATGTCTGAGGAGAAGAAGGCATTGTATCTCAAGATAGGTGGACTTGCCCTTGCTGTAGTGGCGATAATCTCGCTGCTCTCTTGCGTCTGCTATCTTTTCACATGGAAGACGGACCAGAGCCTGCTCTCTGATCCGCAGATGATGGCTCCTACCACAGACGTGGCCAACCCGCTCGGAAAGTTAGGATTCCATATCGGACATCTTCTGGTCGAGCGATTCCTCGGTCTGGGCGTATTTGCCTTGATCGGGTATGTTTGCTTCGCGGCATGGCACATGTTCTTCAGGACCAGACCGCAGCACCTCGCAAAGAACACCATACTCGTTTTCGCCGGTGCGGTGCTTGCGTCGGTGATCTGTTCTTTCTTCGGAAAGCTCTTTACTGCAGATACTGTATTCGGTGGCGGATTCGGAGGCTATGTCGGCTCGGGAATCGTGACATCGATGAATAATTACATCGGCAAGATAGGCTCGGCCCTCGTGCTCGGCCTCTGTGCCGTCGTATGGCTGACCTTCACCAACCGTCGTTTCGCAAAGTGGCTCTCAAGTGCCTTCGAGACCAAGGTTGACAGCACTCCGGAGCCGGAGGATGAGGGTATGGACGTGGAACCTGTTGCGCTTGTCGATCCTGTGGAGACCCCTGAACCAGAGGTGGAGCCTGTTACAGTCGAAGAAGTTTTTGCAGAGGCTGAAGAGGATGTTGTCGATATGACTGATGAGCCGGAAGTGAATGGCCCGGAGGAGAGCGCAGACGCGGAGCAGACAGCAGAGGCGGATCCTACAGACACTCTCACGATAGTGGAAGGCGACGACTTCACCGAGAACGTGGATGAGCTCGAGAGGATAGACGTAAGGGCAGAGCTTGAGAACTTCAAGTTCCCTTCAGTGGATCTTCTCGCTGACTATTCCGACCAGATTCGTACCGTTTCGCGCTTCGAGATCGAGACCAACAACAATAGGATTCGAACCACTCTCGAGAGCTACAAGATTCTCGTCGAGTCGGTCACCGCAATCGTCGGCCCTACAGTGACCCTCTACAAGGTAAAGCTTGCACCGGGAATGAAGAGTGCGGCGGTGAAGAACGTCGAGAAGGATATCGCCATGGCCCTCGGAAACGAGTCCGTGCGCGTTACGACCCTCGCCGATGCGGTCGGTATCGAGGTGGCGAACGAGACCAAGTCGATGGTGCCGCTCAAGGCCATGTTCAACGATGATTCGTTCCGCGAGTCAAAGGCCGAGCTCCCTATCGCCCTCGGTTACACCATCACCCAGAAAGTGAAGACCTTCGACCTTGCTGACGCACCTCACCTTCTCGTGGCAGGTGCTACCAAGCAGGGTAAGTCTGTCGGTCTCAACGTCATCGTGACCTCACTTCTGTATTCGAAGCATCCATCTGAGCTCAAGTTCGTCTTCGTCGATCCGAAGATGGTCGAGTTCACCCCATACAAGAGGCTCATCCACCACTATCTTGCTGCCATGCCTCAGGCTATCAGCGAGGAGGACGAGAAGGAGAACGTAATCGTCAAGGACCATGTGAAGGCCGACGAGATACTCCGCTCACTCTGCATCGAGATGGATGACCGCTATCTCCTCCTCAGCAAGGCTGGAGTCAACAAGCTCAAGGACTACAACGAGAAGTACAGCAACCGCTATCTCCGTCCTGACCAGGGCCATAGGTACCTTCCTTACCTCGTTGTCGTGATCGATGAGTACGCCGACCTTATCATGGCGGCAGCATCCGGAGCGAAGTCTACCAGCAAGAGCGTTACCAGCTCCATCATACGCCTTGCACAGAAGGGACGTGCGGCAGGTATCCACGTCATCATCGCGACCCAGCGCCCTACCGTGGATGTCATCACCGGTCTTATCAAGGCGAACTTCCCGACCCGTATCGCCTTCCGCGTGATCTCGAGGACGGATTCGGGTACCATTCTTGACGCTCCAGGCGCGGAGAAGCTCATCGGTAGGGGAGATATGCTCTACTATGAGGGTATCAAGATGGAGCGTGTGCAGTGCGCATACATCGACACCAAGGAGATTGACGCAATCACCAAGTTCATCGGAGACCAGACTGGATTCCGCCAGCACTGCAACACTCCTTATTACCTGCCGGAGCTCCCTGCAGACTCAGGCGAGGGCGGAGAAGGTGGTGCTTCCATGATAGACATGCACAAGATAGATTCGAACTTCGAGGATGCCGCCAGACTCGTCGTAACCACCCAAAAGGGTTCGACTTCCGACATCCAGAGGCGTCTTGGCATGGGATATGCGAGAGCAGGTAAGGTAATGGACCAGCTCGAGGCTGCAGGCATCGTGGGACCGCAGGATGGCTCTAAGCCACGCCAGGTCCTCATCCAGAGCCTTGACGAGCTCCAGCCTATACTTGACGCATTCTGTAACAAATGATGAAGAAGTTATCTCTCAGACCGATTTTGGTCGGCATTGCTCTCCTTCCGGGACTCCTCGCAGGTGCCCAGCAGAAGAACGCGCTTACCACTTTCACCGAGAAGGTGGCCGTGAACAAGGCTGCCTTCAGCTATAAGTTCTCGGCAGGACAGCACATGAACGGCAGCGGCTCCGCTTCCGTCCAGGGCGACTGCTTCTCGCTGAAGATGGGCTCTTTCGAGATGACCTGCAACGGCAGCACTATGTGGACCGTGGACAGGGACTCCAAGGAGGTGATAGTCGAGCCTGTGGATTCTCCTGAGGCAGCAGGTACCTTCAACCCAGCTCTGCTCATCAGCAGCATAGGACAGGCATTCAATGTCAAGTCCGAGGCAAAGACTGAGGTAGGGGGCAAGGCAGCGATACGCTACACGCTCATACCAAAGGTCTCAAGCATAGACATCAAGGAACTCGTGGTGACCATCGCTTCTGATGCTTCAGCCATTTATTCGCTCAAGGCTACGGTAAAGGACGGGACTGTCACAAACGTCACGATACCGGACTTCAGCTTCGGCCCGAAGGCCACGGTCGCTGATTTCACGATCAAGGATTCCGCTTTCGGAAGAGATTACATCGTAACAGATCTTCGATAGGTAATATAAAAAGCCGCGACTCAAAAGGGTCGCGGCTTTTTTATAAGTCTGAAGTTTTCTTATTCTGCGTCCTTCACGCAGCGTACGGAAGCTCCGAAGCTGGTCTTGTGAGCTGCCATGCTGTACATGTCTGGAACGGTCTCGACGATGTACCTTACGAATGCCTGCTCCTCGTTCCTCTCGTCTGCTGTCCAGAAGACGGCCTGCTCGTTGAAGCTCTCGAAAGAATGTGTCTCGGTATTCGCGAGGCCTACAGGGATGACCCTGAGGTCGAGTTCGTTGGTCACGTCAACCTCCGGCCAGAAATCCCAGAGCTTGTACTCGTTGAAGTTTGCGTAGATCATGAATCCGCCGCAGACGCCCTTCCATGTCTCGTGCTCTGCGAGTGTGTCCTCGGTGAGGAGCTGTGCTGCGCTCATCCATTCAGCATCGGTAGGAAGTCTCCAGCCTTCAGGACATGCGGTGAGGGCCTCCTCGTAGTTGTAGAATTTTCCTACGATATCATCCATTACTGGAGCGTCAAAGTATGAGATGCCTGACTTGCTTGTTCCCAGGTTCCTTGTCATCCAGTAGAGGTCGCCTACCTTGACGTATGAGTATTGCTTTCCGTCCTCGTCGGTCACGAAATCCGTGTCGGACTCGTTGAAGATCTCGGGGATGCTGCCTTCAGGACCGGGCTTCACCATGGTGAGGGTGGTCGATGCCGATGCGCTGTAATAGCCCTCTGCTGACACTGCGCAGGTGACGGTGTATGTCTTGAGACCGTCCTTTGGGAAGGTGTATTTCCATTCGCCTTTGGCGAGTCTTGAGGTGTCTGCCTTCTGGCGGTCGGTCACGGTCCACTTGTACGTGAGATCGAGACCTTCGGTACCGGTGAGTCCGTCGGCTGTGAAAGTGAAGGCCTCGCCCTGCCCGATGATGGACCTGCCTCCGTGTATCTGGAGCCTGCCGTTGAAGTAAAGCATTTCTTCACCGCCCTTTTTCTTGCATGACGATAATGCGGCTACGGCTGCTGCTATGCAGATGAAAGTAGAAATTGCCTTTCCGAGTTTCATTCTATCGTTGTCCTGTTTTATAGTATAACCTTGCAAATATGAGCATTTTTCCTCTAAAATCAGCGAAAAAGAGTATTTTTGCGCTGAATGAAGCATCTCAATACAATAACTATGCTATTGGCCGCGACCCTGGCCTTGTTTCTCACAGTTTCGTGCGGGAAGTCAAGCTATGTTTCGATAACCGGCTATGCTCAGGGGGGCACCTATCAGATTACCCTCAATTACGATGGCGCTTCCGTCTCTCCCGAGAGCATGAAGCATTCCATCGATTCCATCCTCAATGTCGTGGATTTCTCTCTTTCGGGCTATAACAAGGAGTCGCTTCTTTCGAAGTTCAATGCGGGCGAGACCATCGTCCCGAACGAGATGCTGATGGATCTCTATGCGAGGTCATACGACTTCTGGAAGACGAGCGAAGGCGTGCTGGACGTGGCTGCAGGCCCGCTTTTCGATATCTGGGGCTTCGGTTTCACTGAGGGAGAGATGCCTTCGGACGAGCAGGTGGCCATAGTGCTTGCCAACTGTGGCATGGCCCGACTCATCCCGGATATGCATGATGCTCTTTCTCCGGACGGGAAGCTTTCCCCTGCAGATCTTGTGTCGAACTCCAGGACCTTGCCGGGTGGCGGCCAGATCCATCTTCCTGCTTCTCTGGAGGACCTCGGAACTTTGCCGAAACTGAACTTCAATGCGGTCGCTCAGGGCTACAGCGTCGATCTTGTGGCCTCGTACCTCTATTCGGTGGGCGTGAAGGATATGCTCATCAACATCGGCGGCGAGATATTCTGCGACGGAGTCAATCCTTCCGGAAATGCATGGACGCTGGGAATCGACAAGCCGGAGGACGGAAACAACGTCACCGGCGCGATGGTGCAGGGCGTGTTCCACTCTCCTGGTGGCCCGTGCGGCATTGTAACCTCGGGCAACTATCGTAAGTTCTACGTCAAGGACGGTAAGAAATACTCGCATTCCATCGACCCTCGCAAGGGCTATCCTGTGTCCCATTCTCTTCTCTCGGCGACCGTGATAGACACCACCGAGGACGGATTCCTTTCCACCAGGGCCGATGCTCTCGCAACTATCTGCATGGTCCTCGGACTCGAGGACGCCGGTGCGATGGTGGAGGCCATGCCAGGGATCGAGGCTTGTCTTATCTATGATGAGGCCGGCGAGATGAAGGCCTGGACCTCATCGTCCTTTGTTCTTGAATAATTTCCTAATCCCTAAGTTCGTGGTACTTAGAGCGTGCTGATGATGCTCAGCGCGCTGCTCATCCATTCTGCCAGCAGCTCGGCAAGGTCTAGCAGGAAATCCGGGCACAGACCTATCCGAGAGAGGCATATCGCAGCCAGCGACACAGGCATCAGCGCAGTGGCCAGCGGCATGGCGATCATGTTGGTCAGCAGGAACCACTGCGGGAAGCTGTGGAAATGGTACCATGCGACCGGAGCCGTGAAAACCTGGCAGGAGATGCTGAGCGTGGCTATGTCCCATATCTTTTTCAACGGGTCTCTTTTGCTCGGCGGATAGATGCCGGAAAGAAGGGGAAATAGGAGGTATATGCCGGCCATCGCGAGGTAGGAGAGCTGGAAGCCCGGGGTGAGCACGCTGCCGGGAGAGAAGAGCAGCTGCAGCATCAGGGCGGAGGAGAAGATGGTGAGTGGTTCACTGCTCCTTCCGCTGACGAGGGCGGCCTCCCGCAGGAAGATGAACAGGAATGCTCGGACTATGGACGGGGAGGCGCCGGTGACGATGGCATAGCACAGGCAGCTCGACACTATGAGGGAGGAGCGTATGCGTACGGTGACCGGATGGCCTCCGGCAAGGGAAAGCAGCTTCGAGATGATGGCGTAGATGATTCCAAGGTGCATGCCTGAGAGGGCTAGGATGTGGGATGCGCCGCTGCTGCGGAAGGCGTCCCTGAGCTCAGGAGGGATATCGCTCCTGTCTCCGGATACGAGGGCTTTTACCAGCGGTGCTGCGCTGTCCCCGAATCCTGTGGAATCGATCGCTTCGTAGAGTGCCGCCCGTGCCCTTTCGACCAGCTCCATGCCCTGGATTACAGGCTCTCCGGCCCCTCCTATCTTCCACGCCAGACCCCTGCACAGTCCCGTCATGAAAAGGACCGCAAAGTACCATGGAAAACGGGCATCTGGACCTCTCTGAAGCAGATATATGGTACCTGCGCCGAGCACCAGGACCAAGCCTGACAATAAGGCGTGGTCGTATGGGAGCAACACTCCTGTCGCGACTCCTGCCGCAAGCGCGGCAACCAACTCCGGACCCTTCATAATCTTCCCCTCATTTTCGGCGATATTATTAATAAAATTCGTAAATTTGCCATGATATAATGGAAATTATCCCCGAGAAAATTAATTAAGCTTAAAATATATGATTATCCTCGTATTGAATTGCGGAAGTTCTTCACTCAAGTACCAGCTTCTTGATATGAAGAGCAATGAAATCTACAATCTCGTGGCTAAGGGTCTCGTAGAGAGAATCGGCAGCGAGATGGGTCATGTGAAACATACCACCATCGGCAAGGACTCTATCGACTATGAGACTCCTGTTGCAGATCATACCGTAGGCGTGAAGGAAGTCCTCAAGGCTCTCCTCGACAAGCAGCTCGGTTGCCTCAACACCCTCGAGGACATCGAGGCAGTAGGTCACCGCGTGCTCCACGGCGGTTCTGAGATCGTATGCAGCAAGCTCGTTGACGATCAGCTCATCTCCATCGTTGAGAAGTGCTGCGACCTCGGCCCTCTCCACAACCCTGCAAACCTCCGCGGTATCCGCGCCGTCAAGGAAGTTCTTCCAGAGGTTCCTCAGGTAGCAGTCTTCGATACTGCATTCCACCAGACCATGCCTGCACACAACTATATGTATGCTCTCCCTTACGAGTACTATGAGAAGTACTCTATCCGCAAGTACGGTTTCCATGGCACCAGCCACAGGTACGTATCTGCAGAGGGTGCGAAGTTCGCAGGTCTCGACATTAACAATTCCAAGATCATCACCTGCCACCTCGGTAACGGTAGCTCTATCGCCGCTGTGGAGAATGGTAAGGTAGTGGACACCACCATGGGTCTTACTCCGCTCGACGGTCTCATCATGGGTACCCGCTGCGGTGCAATCGACCCAGCAGTCGTTACCTACATCGAGATGAAGGAAGGCAAGACCGCAGCTGAGATGGACGCTCTCATGAACAAGAAGTCAGGTCTCCTCGGCGTTTCAGGCATCTCTAACGACCTCCGCGACGTCAGCGCAGCAGCAAACGAGGGAAATCCTCGCGCTAAGCTCGCTCTCAAGAAGCTCACCCATGACATCATCAAGTACATCGGCAGCTATACCGCTGAGATGAACGGCGTGGATCTCATCATCTTCACCGGTGGTATCGGCGAGAACAACGCGCGTCTCCGCCGTCGGATTTCCGAGAACCTCGGCTACCTCGGCGTGAAGTTCAACTACGAGGCAAATGAGACCCGTGGTGACGAGATCATGCTTACCCTCCCAGAGTCAAAGGTCAAGATGGCAGTCATCGCTACCAACGAGGAGCTCATGATCGCACGCGATACCATGAACATCGTACTCAACGAACAGGAATAACATTTAAATCAGATAACCATGGCTTTGATTGATAACATCATCGCACGCGCTAAGGCGAACAAGCAGCGCATCGTGCTCCCTGAGTCACTCGAGGAGCGTACCATCACAGCAGCAGATCAGGCTCTCCGCGACGAGCTTGCAGAGATCATCCTCATCGGTAACCGCGAGGAGATTCTTGCAAAGGCGGCAGAGCTCGGCCTCCAGAACATCGAGAAGGCTACCATCATCGATCCTGCTATTTCAGAGAAGACTCCAGAGTACATCAACCTCCTCTATGAGCTCCGCAAGAACAAGGGCATGACCATGGAGCAGGCTGAGAAGCTCGTAAAGACCAATACCCTCTATTTCGGTTGCCTCATCATCAAGAGCGGCGATGCTGACGGTCAGATCAGCGGTGCTCTCTCTACTACCGGTGACACTCTCCGTCCTGCACTCCAGATCATCAAGTGCGCTCCTGGCATCAGCTGCGTAAGTGGTGCGATGCTCATGCTTACCAAGGCTGAGCAGTATGGTGAGAACGGTGTCCTCGTTATCGGTGACGTTGCCGTTACTCCTGCTCCGGATGCATCTCAGCTCGCACAGATCGCTGTCTGCACAGCTCAGACCGCAAAGAGCGTTGCAGGTTTTGCAGATCCACGCGTAGCAATGCTTTCATTCTCTACCAAGGGTTCTGCTAAGCACGAGGCTGTCGACAAGGTCGTAGAGGCTACCAAGCTTGCTCATGAGCTCGATCCAGAGCTCAAGCTTGACGGTGAGCTTCAGGCAGACGCAGCTCTCGTTCCTTCAGTGGGTAGCAAGAAGGCTCCTGGTTCAGAGATCGCAGGTAAGGCTAACGTACTCGTATTCCCTAGCCTCGAGGCAGGTAACATCGGTTACAAGCTCATCCAGCGTCTCGGTGGTGCTGACGCTATCGGCCCTATCCTCCAGGGTATCGCTCGTCCTGTAAACGACCTCAGCCGTGGTTGCTCAGTTGACGATATCTACAAGATGGTAGCTATCACCGCTTGCCAGGCAATGGACGCAAAGTAGAAGTAAGTTTACCTTACATAAAAATAGGCGATGACCGTTCTGGTCACCGCCTATTTTCTTTTATGCCAGCCGGAGGGCTATTCGATATGGATCGTGTAAGGGAAGTAGAGGAGATAGTCGTTGTTCCACTCGAGAACGTCGACATGGTGGTGAGGAGTTGCCACTACGACGAGCCAAAGGTGTGCGAGAGGCTCGTCTGAAGGGACAGTGAACTCGAGAGGATTCTGCCATCCCATGCCCTCGTATACGACGCTCTGACTCTCAGAGTAGATAGGAGTGCCGTCTGCCTTGACACCGACAAGACCGAAGGTCCATGCAGCCTCGGAAGACGCGCTCTCGAGAGCCTCCTCACGCGTAGGTACATCTGCCTTTGGAAGGTTAGGTTTATCCTCGCTGTCGGTCATCTCTGCACCTACGGAGCCATCCACTTCCTCTGGAATCTCATAGGAATTGACCATACGCTTCATAGGACCGAGATAAGGCATCTCGCCCCTGAGGTTCACAGAAATCTTGGTACCTGGGGCAGGCACGTCAAGAGCGATACCGTTGTAGCCGTACTGCTGAGGCTCCTGACCCTGTGAGATACGCCTCCAACCCTGTGCGTCCGCAGCCTCGAGCTTGCCTCTGTGCTGGTTTGCATAAGGAGCAGCGATCTCGCGTACCCTGTCGAAGTCATAGGCCATGGACTTCGCTGCGTACTCGTACATCTCCTGTCCGAACTGATAGTCATCTATGCCGGTGAACTCCTCGTATACCTGGATCACGTCGTGGCGGTGCTTTGCAGCCCTCCAAAGGTCGCCGATGAACTTGAGACCGTGCTTGTCGGACCAATACTCCAGCACATAAGGAGAACGGTACATGTTGTCAGGGTGCATGAATGCGAACTGGGTCTGGTCCATGAATGCCTGCCAATGGTAGTTCTCGCTGGTCATCCAGTCCTCGTTTGCGTTCCAGAGCATCCACTGCGAGGTCATCTCGTAGATTCCTCCGCCGCCGAAGCCGCTGTCCGTGTCGAGAGAGAGCTGGCTCTGGAAAGAGTGTCCGAGCTCATGCGCGATCACGTTGAGGTTCTTCTCGTATGTGCGGAGAGGGGTGACCCAGAGGCCGCCGATGGTCTCGTCATAGTCTCCGCCGTAGGCTGTGCCCTCGTCGGAGTACATGAGCATGACCATCATCTTGTAGATGTCAGCCTTCGATCCCGGCTGGATGAAACCGAGGTCGTTCTTGAAGAAATCGTAGAAATACTGTGCCCTTTCCATGAGGTTAGGAAGATCCACCTTCATGTTGTGGCCAAGGTAATCGGGAGCGGTGGCGAGGTCAGGACCGAAGCCCTTCTGCCAGAAGAAAACGAGGTCGTCGTTCTCCGCTGATCTTTCGTAGCACCAGAGCGACGAGGTGTCGCTGAGATCCATCTCCTGGAGATCCTTAGGGATGTACACCTGCTTCTCGTTCTTTGGTGAGCAGGCTGCGGCAAGCATGGCCGCGATTATTATGAGTGTCTTTCTCATTGTGGAATTAGATTATTCTGTAGGGTAAAGTGCAACGATGCCATTGACGTAGTTGAAGCGGTTCCTGATCCAGGTCTTCAGCTTCGAGATCTCGCTGCTTGTGTCATAGTTCTTGGAGATGCCCCAGAGTACGGAGTCGTTCTTGAACTCCTTTCCGATGGCCTCGTTCGTGGCGTCGATGTTCGCGAGAACGGCTTCGAGGAGTCCGTCCTTGTTCTCGTTCCACTTCTCCTTATATGCCTTCACGAACTCAGGAACACCCCAGAGGTCGGCGAAGAGCCTTGGTATACCTGCACCATAGGCACCCTTTCCGGTGTAAGGGTTGCTGCCGTAGATAAGGTTCTTGTAGGAGGTGAAGTAGCTGTGGCCACGTCCGTAGCTGTCGTACATGTCGCCCCAGTCATAAGAGAATCCTGCATCGAAGTCCCACGCCGGTCCCATGGTCCAGCGTCCGTCGGCCTTGCGGTTGATGTAGCCGCTGCGTATGCTCTTGCCATTGTCCATCTCGACATTGTACACAGCCTCCTCAAGTATGAGGTAGCTTATCATGGACTCGACGTCGAGAACGAGATTTATGGCCTGCCAGTCCTTGGACTTGATTGCGCTCTCGAGCTTCGCGAACTCATCCTTGACCTGCAGGAGCTGCTCTGCGGTAGGATCCTTAGGGTATTTCACGCACACGTCGGTGCCATAGACGGTAGAGTAGAAGTTGTCAGCTGCGTCCGGACTCTGGCTAGGACCGTCGTCTACGTCGAGTGCCAGCAGAATGCCGTCATTGCCCACGTTCACCCTGTTCTTTCCTTCCTCTACCTGCTCACTGAGCACATAGACGCCCATGTACTGGCCGTTGAGGGTGAGCTTTACGTAGCGCGTATGATTGGTATAAGGGACGCCGAGGTACTGGGCCATAGTGAAGCCTATGTTGTTCATCATGTGGGTCACGTCGCGGTAGTTGGCGAGCAGCACCCAGTCCTTCTCACTCTTCATGCCCATGAGCTCGGCACTTTCGTCGAGCTTGAAGCGGTAAGGCTTCTTCGGATACCAGAGCCAGGTAGAGTTTCCGCGTCCGCGTATGCTTGCGCGACCCTCGTATGAGCAGTCGAATTCCTCTCCGTTCTCGGTGAGAAGATTGCCGTTGATCTTGATGGTACATGGACGGGCATCCTTGGATTTCTTCGAATCCACGGGAGCGTTACCGTCGGTGGTGATTTCCATCTCCACTGCGCCATAGAGCTGGTAGGTGGCCTCCACCTTGGCCGACGGTTCGTCTCCAGGCTCGTCTCCGGGCTCCTCGCTCGGAACATCAGGACCCGGTACCGGATCGTCTATGGGTTTCCTGCATGATGCAAACAGCAAAAGGGAGGCTGCTGCCAGCATGAGAGTGATTCTTTTCATCTTATTTGAATTTGTAGATTGCGAAGGTGCGTCCGCTGATGCTTTCCATGAGGCTCGGAGTGCCGTCCTCGAGCTTTCTCATACCCATCTCCCAGTAGTACTCGGGGTGCTCCACCGGAGTGAGGTCGATGCTGCTGGTCTGTGGAACCACAGCGTCAGGGGTGAAGATGTTGTCGGCCATGGCATTGTCCGAGTGGAGGGTGATCATCTCGCAGCTGCTGATGCCCTCAGGAAGGTTGCGCAGGTCGATGTAGACGGTCTGAGCATAGTTGCTGAGGTTGACTACCTTTACATAGTACTCTCCGGTCTCGGAATCCTTGACCGCGGTGGCGTAGAGGCTGTTCTGGCCTTCCTTTCCTGCGACTGGCTTGCCGTCCATGGTGACGTCGAGCACATCCGTACCCTTATAGAGGGAATAGAGCTGCTGCACATAGTAGCTGCAGGTCTTCATCGTGTTGAGGTTGTCGAACCAGATGAGGTCCGGACGCCACTGCCATCCGTCCACATGGGCGAGCAGGGGAGCATAGGTTGCCATGTATACGACGTCCGCATTTCTCTCGAGACCGGTCATGAAGGCAGCCTCGACGATTGCTGCGTTGAAATGGTTGAACTTGTGGCCGCTGGTGCCGTGGCAGGCATATTCACCTGCGAAGACCTTGGTCTTGCTGCTGCGGTCGTAGTTGTCATATCTGTCGGCATTGCGCTCGAAGAAGTTCTCGTTTGAGTAGAAGTGCTCGTCCACGAGATCCGCACCGAGTCTTTTCATCTCAGGCCAGAGGTCGTCGAACCACTCACCGCTGGCGTATGGTCCGGATGAACCGATGATCTTGATGTCAGGATACTTGGCCCTGATGGCCTTCACGAAAGGCTCGAGGTGGGTGATGAAGTCCTCGCCCCACTGCTCGTTTCCGACAGCGATATAGTGGAGGTTGAACGGCTCCGGATGGCCGAGGCCTGCACGGACCTTGCCCCACTTGCTCTTTGCAGGACCGTTTGCGAACTCGATGAGGTCGAGGGCGTCGTCGATATAGCTCTGGAGGTCCTTGAGGTCTGCATGAGGATGCATCTCAGGGTCGTTTTCGAACTGGCATGCCATACCGCAACTGATTACTGGAAGAGCCTCTGCTCCTATGTCCTCTGCGAACTGGAAATACTCGTAGAAGCCGAGACCGTATGACTGGTAGTAGTCTCCGAAGAAGCGGTTGCTCTGGTCGTACATCCACCTGTTCACATTGATAGGGCGGTTCTCCACCTGCTCTACGGAGTGCTTCCACTGGTAGCGGTTCTCGAGGTCTGTGCCCTCCACGATGCAGCCGCCAGGGAAGCGAAATACGCCCGGCTTGAGGTCGGCGATTGCCTGTGCTACATCCTTACGAAGTCCGTTCTCCCTGCCCATGAAGGTCTCCACAGGGAAGAGAGAGATGTGCTCGAGATCCACTGCTGCGTTCTCGTTCCATGAGTCGCCTTCCTCCCAGGTCTCCAGGAGTACGCGGAGAGTGGCCTTAGGACTGGTCTTTGGAGCGGTGAACACAATCTCGTATTTCTGCCATTTCTTCGAAGTGATCTCAATCGCTTCGCTGAAGAAGCGCTGGTCGTCTGCCTGGGTGTTGTCCTCGCAGAGATGGAAGCTCACGTATTCCTTTGCAGCCTTGCCTGCGCAGCGAGCCCACACGGAGAACATGTACTGCTTTCCTTCCTCGATTCCCATGCCGAAGAAGCCTTCGTTCTCGAGTCCGGTGACGCGGACAGGGTGCCCGGCGTAGCTGAGGTGAACATAATGAGGACAGTTGCTGAAAGGGCCGTCGTTGCGTACCTCGACGTTACCGAAGGACTGCCAGCCCTGGAGAGGGTTGTCGAACTCGAACGAGCGGTTCTTCACGAGCTCTGCATAGAGACCGCCGTCTGCGGCGAAGTTGATGTCTTCGAAGAATACTCCGTACATGGTCTTCTGTACGGGGAATTTCTCCATGCTGAAGTCGACGCTGATATGCTTTTGGGCATTTGCGGCGACACTTGCTGCCATCAGGACAGCAATGAATAATGCTTTTCTCATGTCTTGTCGTGTGGGGAGATGGTACCCGGGCGCGCGGTCAGGCCCGCCCGGATAAATATATAGGAGCGTGAATTACTTCTTGCACTCGCAGGCTTTCTGCTCTGCTGGGATACATGCCTTGTAAGTCTCGATCCAAGAGTTGAATCCTTCAACGTCTGCTGGGTCTGGTGCGATCTCTACGCCCTTGTCACCGTTGAATACCACCATCTCGAGGTAGTCAGCGAGGCTGAGTCCCTTCTTGTTGATGAGGTAGCCGGCGAGGAGAGCGATACCCCATGCACCACCTTCGCCTGCAGTCTCCATCACTGAGATAGGAGAGTTGAGGGCAGCTGCGAGAACCTTCTGACCTACGCCCTTGGTCTTGAAGAGACCGCCGTGACCGGTGATCCTGTCGACCTGTACGTGCTCCTCCTTGAAGAGGATGTCGTTACCCATCTTGAGTGCACCTACGGTACCGTAGAGGTGAGCTCTCATGAAGTTGGCGAGGCTGAACTTGTCACCGGCAGAGCGGAGGAACATAGGACGTCCGTCCGTGCAGCCGCATACAGGCTCACCTGAGATGTAGTTGTATGAGATCACACCGCCGCAGTCTGCATTGCCTGTGAGGGCATGGTTGTAGAGCTTGCCGTAGATCTCGT
>JAKSJQ010000033.1 GCA_024402115.1 Bacteroidales bacterium
TGCGATGAATATCGCGGCAAATGTCCTGCTTGCAGCGGGCGCTTCCCCACTCATGTCCTTCTGCCCTGAGGAGATGGACGAGATCGTTGCTATCAGCAGCGCGCTCGTGATCAATATCGGATGTCTTGACAGGCACGAGATTGAAGGTATGAAGGCAGCTGCAGCAGCGGCTCACCGTCTTTCGAAGCCTTGGGTTCTCGACCCTGTAGGCGCAGGCGCCAGCAACATCAGGACCCAGACCGCTCTCGAACTTATCAGGGAGTACCATCCAACAGTAATCAGGGGAAATGCTTCCGAGATCATGTGCATCGCCGGCCAGGCAATCAAGAGCCGCGGTGTGGATTCATCAGCTTCAAGTTCTGACGCTGTCGAGGCTGCAAAGGCTCTTGCAAAGGAGACCGGTGCAATCGTATCTGTCAGCGGCGCTACAGACTACATCACCGACGGAGAGAGAGTAGAGACAATCACCAACGGACATCCTGCGATGGGCCGCATCACAGCAATGGGCTGCAGCGCATCGGCTCTTACCGGTGCCTTCGTGGCAGCTTCTTCGGATCCGTTCACAGGCGCGCTCAACTGCATGGCTGTGATGGGTGTTGCCGGCGACATCGCTGCAGGCAAGGGATACCGCGGAACAGGTTCGTTCCAGGTTGATTTCCTCGATGCTCTTTCTACAATGAATGCAGCCGAGGCTGCCGAAATGATCCGTCAGTAGCATGAAAAGAGAAGATTTGAGCCTCTACCTGGTGACAGACCGACCTCTGTCACTGGGCAGGGATATCGACTGGGTCGTGGAACAGGCAGTCGAGGGCGGAGCTACCATGGTCCAGCTTCGCGAAAAGGATTGCGACACCAGGGAATTCATTGCTCTGGCGGCCAGTCTCAAGGAGAAGCTTGCTCCCCTCGGCGTTCCACTTCTGATCAACGACAGGGTTGACGTTGCCCTGGCGGTCGATGCCGACGGTGTACACATCGGCCAGTCAGACATGCCTTACGAGATTGCCCGCAGGCTTCTCGGCCCGGACAAGATCATCGGTCTTTCCGTCGAGAATATGGACGAGGTCCTCGAGGCCAACAAGCTCGACGTGGACTATATCGGCATCTCCCCTGTCTATTCGACCGCGACCAAGACAGATACAGCCGGACCTTTCGGCCTTGACGGTCTCGCGGAGGCTGTCAAGCTCTCCGTGCACCCTACGGTAGCGATCGGCGGCATGAACCAGAAAACCGCTTTCGACGTTATCCGCACCGGCACCGACGGCATCGCCGTGGTCAGCGCCATCTGCAGTGCCGACTCCCCTAAGGCCGCCTCCGAGGAGCTCTGTGCAATAATCGCTGACGCCAGAAAGTAGAATCCGTCCTGAGGCTTTTTGCCGCTGTAACCAACTCACTACCAAGCAACCAGCACTTTACCCTTCGGCTTTCTGACCGAAGGGTTTTTCGTCTTTTTACTGATGGTCAATCAGTTACAAACGCCAAATCCGCAGCCGGCGGCGTAACTGGGCAGATTTCGGGTAAGATGATTTAACAGGCGGTTATCCCTCTGCTAAAAGAGACATGCTTCCTCCCGGAGGAAAAGATCGGGGTAGCTAGAACCAACCCCATAAGTCACCGGCCGGTGATTCTCGGCTGCAATGGGTGGCATGCCGAGGATGAAATACACGAAAAAAATGTGTATATTTGTATCTAAGTGAGCAGAACGTATAACAATCAGGTATTCACTTTTAACCTAACAATGAAGATACTTTATGTTTGCAACAATGCTTTCATTCCAGGCAACGGAATAAGCACTTCTGCAAGAAATATAACGAAGGAGCTCAAGAGACAGGGATTCGATGTGAGGCTGATGTCTGTGGAGAATGACGATCCCGAGGGCCCGCAGCCTGATTACAGGCTCAAGAAATTCTATTTCCCGATATTCCAGCCCATCATTGACGCCAACGGTTTCTGCTATGCAAAGATCGACCGAAAGATGATGAAAGAAGCGGTTGCGTGGGCCGATATCGTACATATCGAGGAACCGCTTTTTCTCCAATCAGCCGCAATGCGCGAGGTCCGCAGGCAGGGCAAAAAGCTGACCGGCACCTTCCATATGTATACCCAGAACATCCTTTCAGAGATTCCTCTCGCAAACTCCGGTTTCGCGAACCGCCTTCTCATGTGGCGATGGATGAGCCACTTCTTCAACAGTTGCACCGATGTCCAGTGTCCTTCGAGGACGGTAATGGAACTCCTGGAGAAGAACGGCAGCAAGACCCGTCTGCATGTGATTTCCAACGGAATACAGATTCCTGACGAAACAGTTGTCGCCAAGCCGTACGGCCAGGGAAAGCCATATACCATACTCTGCATCGGCCGCTTTGCAATCGTGAAGAACCACGGTCTTCTCTTCGAGGCCATGAAGTATTCCCGCCATTCGCATGAGATCCAGCTGTACCTCGCCGGCAAGGGCACGATGGAGAAGAAATACAGGAAAATGGCCTCCCAGCTTGTCAGGGACGGTATTATGAAATATGAACCAATCCTCGCGTTCCACAATGCTGCCGAATTGAAGCAGCTCGCTGCCGACTCATATCTTTTCGTCCACACTGCCAAGCTCGAGGTCGAGGGTCTTGGATGCATCGAGGCGATCCGCGAGGGCACCGTGCCGCTGATCGCGAAGGGCGATCTCATCGCAACTTCCGACTTTGCACTGGACGGACGCAGCACCTTCGACGTGAACGACCCAAAGTCACTTGCCGCCGGTATCGATTACTGGATCGAGCACCCGCAGGAGCGCGACGAAATGGCCCAGCGCTATGCTGACCATGCCCGGGAATACGATATAAGGAAGTCTGCCGAAAAGCTCGTGGAAATGTACAGACAAGCCCTGAAAGACTAGAAGCCATGAAAACCAAGGCATTCCTATTTCTGCTGCTTTCCCTCCTGCTGTCGTCCTGCGGAGTGGTCAGGTTCCGCAATTCGCCTGACTATCACGCCGGTGCGCCGGTTTCCGGGACGTATGTGCCGGAAAACATCATCGAGGAACATACTTACCCGACCTCCGTCAAGGGACCGGTCGCCCGAAGGATGATCGTTTACCTTCCCGCGGGGTACCATGGTACCGAAAAACGATATCCGGTTTTCTATCTTCTGCATGGTGCCCGCGGCTACGAAACTTCGTGGATCCGCAGGGGCGAGGTGCTCCAGATCACCGACAGCCTGTGGAGGAACGGCCTGGCCGAGGAATGCATCGTGGTCATGCCGAACGTGAACCAGTACAACGACGACCGGGATTTCGACGATTCCCGTTACAAGGATTGCTTCGAGTCGATTTTTGAGGTCAATGGTACCGTCGAGCGGGGCTTTGTGGACGATGTCGTGGCCTATGTCGACAGCCACTTCCGTACCATCCCGGCCAAGGAGGCGCGTGCGATCGCCGGCCTGTCGGTCGGTGGCCTGCAGAGCCTGTACATCTCGGCCAACAACCCGGAGACCTTCGGATATGTGGGCCTGTACTCGCCGATGACCAGGATTGTCCAGAAGCCCGGCCCGGACAACGATTTCTACCACCACCGCAACAGCAAGCTGTCCAGCCAGTTCGCCGACGGCAACGAGCCTCTCGGCTACTACATCGGCATCGGCAGGACCGACTTCTTCCGACCGCACGTCAGGAACTACAGGAATCTCCTCGACCGCCGCGGCTACAGCTACACCTTCACCCTCACCGACGGCGGCCACCAGTGGTACAACTGGAACGCCTACTACACCGAAATGCTCGAGAGGGTGTTCAAATAATTTTCACCTGGCAGCCGAGAATCACCGATCGGTGTTTTTTTGGGGGGGGTGGTTTTAGCTAACCCTTTTTTTATCTGACAGCCGAGAATCACCGGTTGGTCGGGTAACTAATTGACTATCAGCAAAAAGACCAAAAACCCTTCGGGCGCAGAGCCGAAGGGTAAAGTGCTAATGCATTATCTATCAATGTGTTACGAGCATCAAAAGCGAGCGTAATGCCAGCAGGAGAGCGCCAGAACTACCTGACAACTCCCCTCAGAAGGACATTGCCGTCCTTGTCCATGAAGCAGACGGCATCGCCGTCGAGCGAGTAGCTGACAATGCTGTTGAAAGCCTGGATGAACTCGTCCTCACGGCTTTCCTCAGGGGAAAGCATCTGAGTGCTGCCGGCCTTGGAGAGAGTCAGCGAACCGTCGCGGCCGGTACCATAGTCAGCAAAAATACTGTTGAAGCCGACGGTCGCGCTGACACGGCCGCCCTCGAAAGTGATCATCGGCGGATTCTGCTCGTCGAGAACAGGAAGTTCGGTGCTGTTAAGTTCGGTAAGTATGAATGACTTGCCGGCGATATCGGAAACTGCGGTTGTGCCGCATGAGCAGAGAGCCACGGCGGCGATGATGGATAAGATAGTCTTTTTCATTTTTTATATAGATAGTATTTTTCAGAAAGTACTGCAATGCTTATCAAGCACCGTGCCGTCCGCAGCGATACGATACACATCCGGCAGGCGACGGATGGCAAAAGCGACGCCGTTGACCGCTCCGGTGCTGTCGTAACCCACGACCCACGACTCCGGAAGCCCGGCCGCAAAAGGCAGGAAACTCTGCATCTCCGTATTGATCGCGACAGCGACAACCCTCACACCCGCCGGCGCCGACTCACGAAGACGCGCAATCAGCTCCTGGCAATCCTTGCAGGTGATGTCAAAAAGCAGCAGAAGCCTCTCCCCCGCGATACTGCTGAACTGGATCTCGCTGCCGTCCGCAAGCTCGAAGCTGAAATCAGCCACCTGACTCCCCACCCTGTTGCTGGCAATCACGCGCGCCCAGTAATCACAGTCGCCCCGACGCATCTGCGAAAGCCCCGGACAAGCCGCAGCAGCATCCACGAAATGCGAGAAATACGCCTCATTGGCCATCGGTGACTGAAGCTGGAAAAGATATTTCTCGGCAAGCGAAAGTATAGTGTCCATGGTACCTGCCCCACCGTCCGCGGCCTGAGAAAGACCGTCCGCAGCCTGCATGAGACGGGCAACGGAAGCGTGGCACAGGGAATCACTCTCGGCAAGAGGAAAAAGCGAAAGATAGTTCACGAAGGCCTGTTCAAGCTCCGAAACGGAGCCGGAAGCTGCCTCGTGAGACTCGGCAAGCGCCTGAAGGTCCGCCAGGTCCCAGTAATGCTCTACCAGCCACCCGGCCCTCTGCGGCACCGACGTCAGCTCTGCAGGCGGACGAGGCAACCGGAACTCCTGTCCGATTGCCTCGACTCCGCATGCCAGTATGATGACAAGCGCTATTGCAAGACGCTTCATATTGTCAAATGCTAGTAGAGAGTTTCAACTTCGTAGAAGTAGAACTTGACCCAATCACCAGCACCGGTATTGTATACAGGGCCGTTGATATTGATCCATGCTCCACTCTTCTCTATTCTTACCGAGCAGCCAGGAACCCATTCCACGATAGCGGAAGTGCTTCCACCGGTGTAATTGGTCAGAGTAAGGACATCCGCAGTCGCAGACCACTGGACTGAGCCGCCATTTCTGTTAGGGCTGAATCCGCCGTGGACAGACTTGAGGGTATATCCTCCGCTTACCTTGGTGAGAACGAAGTGGTAATTGTCGTTGTCAGCGCAATTCTGTGCTGCAGTTGCAAGGGTTGCAGCATTGTTGAAGCCGAGAGATGTGTAAGACGGCGAAGTACCATTGTGCGATACGAAGATAGGCTTGGTACTTGAAGGGTTACCCCAGATGACCGTCTTGGTCTCGCCTTCTGCCATTGCATTGATTTCCGCGAATGTCAGACGTGTCGCATTGTAGCGGTCAGGCATCGTGTAGGTCTTCGTCCTGGTATAATTCTGGCCATTGAACGTAAGTGACCACTCGGTAGTTACGGTCGAGCCGGTAACATGGGCCAGATCCACTGCTGCAGTATAGCTTGTGCCGCTTCCGGTTACCGTAGCGTTCACACCTGCAATCTTGACTGCGGTCACTGTCGCGGTTGCTTCCGTTGTCGCGCTGATCTTGACCTTGCCGCCATCGACGGCTACGTCAGAAGCAAATGAGAAATGCATAGGCATCTCGCCCTTGAGTACAGCTGGGGTCAGCTTGTAAGTACAACCGTCATCTGCTCCATTCCATGTTCCGAAGTTGCCCGCACCGCCATTCCTGTTGATACTAGTCGAGTTATTGACTCTGATTACATAGAATCCGTTATAACCGCTTCTGAGCTGGAGCTTCACAGGGATTGCAGAACCTCCCACTGTCATGAACGAGCTGCTTCCTGAAGCAGGTCCGCTGATGTAGCTCTGCGAGCCGGCATTGTACATATAGTATGTAGTCTCAGGCTGGAGATCGCTCACATTCACAGGAGAACCGCCAGGTGTGGTAGTGAATACCCACTTGTACACAGCCTCGATATCGTCAGCGCTGCGGCTGTCAGCTGCACCGACTGATGTGCGGTTGGTCTCGGTGTTGACGTATGCGTATCTGTTCTGATAGTTGTAGTTCGAGATCAGCCAGTATCTTGCAGGAAGGTCATATGACTTTCTGTAGGTAAGGGTCTTGCCTGAAGTCGTAACGATTGTCCATGTCGCAAAGACTGTAGACTTGTTCACAGGGGCACCGCTGACTGTAGATGTCACAGTTCCTGAGCCGGTGCTTGCTGCTGTGATTCCGTCGATCTTTACGCTTACAGAAGCAACACTTGCAGCATCCATCGTAGCATTGACGCTGTAGTTCGCATTGTCACCCACATAGTCGGTTGTCAGGTTTCCTGCCTCGAAATTGACAGGGTTGCCATATTCCGGTTTACCGTAGTAATTTCCGGCAGAATCAGTGTCTCTGACACAACGGATAGTCTTACATGTGTTCAGGTTGTTGGAATGGTTAAGACAGAGGTTGCCGCTTCGGATACCGAAGTTTCCGTAGTATTTGCTTCCTGCCTCTGCAGATGCGGCGTCATAACCGAACACGATACTGTTGGTGTAGTTGCCATAGTACCAGAAAGTACCTGCAAAATAACCGTTTCCTGCAAGATTCTCGTAGTACAGGAGCGCCAATTCGCGCTGGTTAGGGATTCTCCATGAACCTACATCTGACATATCATCACCAAATGCTGGATCGTGATATGTGCTGCAGTATACATTCTCGTCTACATCGCGGGACAGACTTGCCACATTAGGGGCATTAGGCCTTGTGATAGTTGTACTTGCATACTGGAAGTTGCGTGGAATCGAATTCCATTTAGTATCGAAGTTGTCACGTACAGGCAGGACAGGAGTATTCTCACGGAGGCACTTCTCATCATAGCCACGCACGTTCATGACGCGTGTCGAACTGTTATGATTGTAAGGATGTGCCACGATCAGCTGGTTGTCGTTCGCAGTGTACTGTCCATTGGCCTTGAGGTAACGGCAGCAGCGAATTTCCCAGGCATTCTGAACTACATTGTTGTTCAGTGAATTGAGTGAAGTACCCTCCTCTGTCCAGATCTTATAGTGGTCGGAGCTGAGGAAATGGAAACGATAGTTGCTGTAGATGTTGTTCGTATTTCCGCCCTTGGTATCTGCAAAGTGCGAATTATCATAATCACCAGGAGCAAAAAGCGGAGTCTCAAGCGCTGCAAGACCGATTGCGAACTGGACATACTGTTGAATGCCCGGAAGGAACCATCTGAGCTCATCTGTCTGGATGATACCGTCACGGTTGAGGTCACGGTTTCGTGCAAGACATGCTGGAATTGCGTAATAGTTCACATTGCGGTCGTCACTGCTGATGCCGTACTTGCCGCCCTTGTAGTTACCGTCACCGACAAGACCGTCACTGTATTTGGTCTTGAATGTCGGATAGAAATCATTGTTTGCTTCGTGACCGATAGCCTTCTCCTGTGAAGACCATGCAGCCCATGTAGCAGTATTGGTAGGCGTACCGCTGTTATTCATCAGACCCATATAGAAGGCAGAGTTGAACCATCCGTTATTCTGGCGGCTTGTGCTTGGACGGCTGCCTGTCATGTTCTTGTGATGATGCTCGTTGACATGCTCGATGCCGAGTCCCTCCTCTGAATCCATACCGTAGTATGTCTGGATCGAACGCTGGTTGATCACGTATTTTCCGGCAACATGTGTGCTGTGGTCGTCGGCACTGGTATTCACATCACTCAGGAGTACATACTGACGGTTGATCGTATTCGTGAATTTCTGCCAGTTCTCCTCACCGAGGTCTGTGTCGTGATGGAGATTGAAGTCGTTGTAGTAATAGTACTCGCTGACGAACACCGAGAAAGTCATCGGCTGGTCATCGCTGGCATCACCATTCAGAGGGAAAGACTTCTTCAGTGTGATGAAGTCATACAGAGGAACGTAATGGTTTGCATCCATTGCCTGTGTAGGCTCATCTTCCAGCGGAAGGATACCGCCTTCCTTTGACTGGGCTTCTGTAGGATGGTCGGACAGAGCCTTTACATCGTATGTGTTCGAATATACAACCAGTTCGGCGCCGCTTACCCTTGCCTGCTGTGCAGAGAGAGGTGCAAAACGGATGTGCTGATAGTCATCACAGGTCACATTGAGGCCATTGATGTCAGATCCGCCTGGGCCGGCACCAGGAATGTAGTTCACGCCTGACGGATGGGCGGCACTGGTGATGATAAGTCCCATCTTGCTGATCTCACGGCGTGTAAGATCGATATTGAATACAGCGTAGTGAGCATCAAGATCGATGGTGCGGCCGCCAGCGAGGTCGACAACAAGTCCCTCCTGTCCGTTCTGGAATCCAGGATTAGGATCGGCGTCTGAGATAGCCTCGACAACGATCTTGTCGACACCCTGAACCTTTACATTATAAGTGTACTTGGTATTTCTGTTAGTCCTGAAGTCGTTGTAGTCGACGGCATCGGTACTTCCGACAGGGCGGGTAGCGCCAAGATGAACATAATATGTAGCGGTTGCGATACGCTTGATTGACTCAGGTCCTTTCGCAAGAAGGATTTCGATGTTCGCAGTGAACTTTACATAGGTGGAATTGCCAGGAGCATTCACAAAATCAGGATCCTGATTGTCCGCTCTTCCTTCGTTCTTGTGGTTGAGCTCTCTTTCCTCATACTTTGTCAGACCAGCAGCAGCTTTTCGGTTCTCCATCATGTAGAAATCGAATGACCACGAGCCATCGCCAACATTCGGGTCCGGCTTGCTGATACCCTGGATGCTGCTGGTCGAATAGCCAGGAGCAGGAATGTCAGAGACATTGTCATTGATGAACGAACTCTTTGGAAGGTTGACAACCTGCCAGCCCTGGATCTCGAACCTGGTACAGGTCTGTGTATAGTCTCCAGCCATGCCGTCGAGGCCTGCCGGTCTGCCGTCGATATCGTTGTAGATATTGAACTTGATCTCTGCATCGAGTCGGCGGAGATGGATATATCCCTCAAGGTCACCCATTCCATTGATAGCGACATCCGGGCATGTCTGATACGAAGTGCAATCGACAGATCCACTCTGATAGTAGCCGCACATCGGGAGACGAGAACGGGTCATTGGATAATTCTCGTTCAGTCTGACATCAAGATCGCAGAATTCGCTCCATGTGCTTACCTGACGCAATTTGTCGTATGTCTCTGAATCAAGATGTGGAGCATTGTAGTTTGCTACAGCTGCAATCTTGTAGGTACCTGTCGGCAGAGAGACTGGAATTGCCTTTGCATTCGAGTGATTTGTCTGGCTCTGCACATCTGCAAGAGCAGCTACCTGGTCTGCATTGAAGAACTTTGAGAACTGGAGCTGACCTGTTGAAGACTGGAATATGAAAACCGCTATATCGTCGATTTTCCTCGACTCATTGTCAGTGAGAGCACGAGTCTGAAGATCGTAGTCCGAGAAAACAACGGGAATATTTACCGTTACAGTCCTTCCGTCGCCTTCGTATACATCCACAGGAAGGAATTCCCTTGTGCAGGATGTGAATGCAATGCCGGCAAGAGCAAGTAACAACAAGAAACTCTTGGTGATATTATTTATGATTTTTGTCATCAGGATTTCTCTTAATTAAATATGATATCAGGAGCTGTTCTTTCCGCCCATTCGCATATCTCGTACTTGAGCATGAACGGATCAAGCTTTGTGACAGTGTAGACATAGTAGTGATTTCTCATTACCGGGAATCTGTAGTTCTGGAGCTGGTCCTCGGTAAGAGGAATGTCCTTGCCTCCGAGGAGGTCGGCTGTAGCAGCGGTGTAGTCTGCGAACTGGAGTGTCTTCTGGACCTTGAGCGGCTTGGCGAGGTTTGTGTCGAGGTACTGGAACTCGAGGGTCATCCAGGCCTCTCCTATCGCCTGCTCCGGAAGGTACATGTAGTAGCTGCCGTCGACATCCTTGTACATTGGTGTCACATAGGTACCAGGTACTTCCGAGCCGACCAGGTTCAGGTTGGCATTCGAGTATGTTCCGGCAACCTTGTCCATTCCGAATGTACCAGGCGTTGCATTCGAGCTGGCGGCCATCGCGTATGATACCGACATGTAGCCGCGGTCCCTGCTGTAGTGCATTACGGCACCGGTCGATGGATCGGAGGTAACATGGTCAGTAACCTTTACATAGGCTGCAAGCTCCGGTGCTACCGATACCTTCACCTTGGCGATGGACCTGAGGAGGCGGATGTCGCCCGATGAGCTGAGGCTGCCGAGGTTTTCTTCTGCCTTGATGCTGAGTGTCATCTTCTGGACGCCCCACATCGGTACGCGGGCCTCGTCGTATGCCGAAAGGTTAAGCTGTGTGTAGTGTGTGAGATCGCTGTTGGATACGCCTGCGACGCTTCCGCTGCTCATCTCGAGCTGGCTGTAGAGATACTGCTCGTCAGTTCCCGGGTAGGAAGCCGGCTTCCTGTATGCCGGAAGGGCTGCAATGCTGAACGGAAGAGCACCCGAATACATCCTGCGGCGGTTCGCGAGCACCACGACGCGGTAGGCCTGGCCGTTCACGACTCCGTCCACCTTGACGTCTGCGTTGTACCTGTGGAGCTTGTCTGCACTGTCATACTCGACGGCGCCGAGAGTGACGTGGTCACGGCCTGTTGCGGATGTTACATACTCGCCCGCCTCTGTGAAGAACACGAAGTCGAGATCGTTGAGAACGAGCATGTTGTCCGAGCCTTCATGCAGGTGTGAATTGTCGTACGGAGTATGTGTATCGCCCGCCGGAGCTTTGGTGTCCGGAAGCACAAGGGTGATCCGAAGATTTGCCTGTATCCCGCTGGATTCAGAGAGACCAGACTTTGTACAGCACTGGCTGGCGAGGGCTACGGCACCCACGGCCGCTACCTTCACTGCGAAGCTGAATATTTGCTGTATAACCTTCATTATATTCTAACTGGTCTTTCTTTTTTTTAAAGTGTTTCGTTCTGGAATCTCATTACCCAAGGGAGGATATTGACCCTTACGTTCATGAATTCCCACTGTGAATTGTCGTCTCTGAGGAAGAAATCGAGATGGTAGTCATACTCTCTGTCAAGATACTCCTGGCGCGAGTAGTTGCGGGTCGAATACGCGTCCCTGCCAAACGAGAGATAGTAAGGGAGATTGAGTCTCGCAACTATCTGTCCGTTCATCCTGTTGACGATCGTGAGCTCGGCATTCTTGCCCTGGGCCGCTGTAGCATAGTACATCAGGCGCGAGAAGCTTATGTCGAAATGGGCAGCCCTCTCGACGATCGGGTCGTCTGCAGGAGCCTTCGAAGCCTCTTCCTCGCTGTCGTATGCAACACCTTTCTCGCTGAGAGCAGTAGTCCATGCCGCAAACGGAGTATAGAGAAGATCCGAATCCTTGATGAGCGAATTGTCCCAGTCTATGGTACCGTTGGCGTCTGCAATCCTGACTTCGAAGTCCTTGTCGAAGATGCCGGCCTTGTCCTGGATCTGATGGAGAGTCAGGTGGAGATACTTGGTGTCACGGACGAGGGAGATTGTATCCCTGATGATGCGTGAACGCTGAAGGTCCGGATCGACAACCTCGATGCCCTGCGGAGCGATGCTGTTGCCCACCCAGAGTGTGTCGAGGCCGGTTTTCGGAGCATTTACTGCAAAGAAGTCGGAGCCTTCGATTGCCTCTCTGTCGAGCTTCACGCTGAAATCGCTGACTGGTGAGCCTTCTGACGGAAGGGTTGCGCGGAAGCGGGCTGCAGACCTTGAAGCAAGAGTCTGGCAGTCGTTCTGCATCGCCATCGCCATGAAGGTGTAGCGTCCCGGCTTGAGGCCGCGGAACTGGACCGTCGAGTTCTTGTCGTGGCACTCTGCGGCGCCTACGCTTGCCGTTGCGGCCACATTGCCGCTCTGGTCGATCGCGTACACAAGGGCATGTCCTACATGGGCAGCACGCATGTCAGCCCTCTGGATGTTGTAGTCGTACTTGAGGTAAACCTCCACGACATCTTCGCACGCTCCCTCTCCGTCATAGATAAGGTTTGTACAAGAGACAAGTGACGCAGCGCCTGCAAGCAGCAATGCCGCTCTCCTGAGTATGTTATCAGCTTTGATTGTCATCTGTTAAATGTTTTTTATTGGCACCCATGCGCAGTATCACCCGCGCATGGGCAGTAGGTATTTTATCCGTTAGAGTGTCACGTTCTGAACACGCATTACCCAAGGGAGGATGTTGATCTTGATAGCGATGTAGTTGTGTACAAGATCGTCTGGCTTTCCAGGGAGCTCAGGTACGACAGGTGAACCGACGTTGCGGACACCGTCAAGTGTGATTTCGTACCAGTTGTTGCGGACCATACCGTAACGGCCGAGGTATCTTGCCTCAGGGTCAGCAACGATTGAAGTGCCTGTGCCTGCGTATACACCGTTTGTAGCGGTTGTGAGGTTGACCATTCCGTCAACTGCCTGCCAGTTGGTCTCGCTGTTGCCGAAGTGCTTGATGAGAGCCTGGTAGTAAGAGTAACCGCCTGGATAGTAGTAGAAGTGGTACTCGTTTGCGAGGTACTGCTGGGTGAGAGCAGGGGCGCCTGCGAACTCAGCCTCTGCTGTGGTAGCGCTCTTGCCTGTCTTGAATGCAGAAGATGGAAGGCTGTGGAGGTAGGTTGTGTTGAGTGTCATCACAACAACTCTCTGTCCAGGGACGAGTGTGTTGCCTGCAGGCTCAGCCACGAGGTGCTCGTCTGGTGTCATGTATGCCTGAACGAGGTCGATCTTGATGAGATCCTTGATGTCGAGAGGAGTAGCGAAGTTCTCGTTGCACCATGTACGTACAACCATTCTGTTGCCGATTGCAGCGTAGATGTACTCCTGGATAGAACCTGCAGCAGCGGTCGGGCTGTTCTGGTAGATCTTGGCAACATCCTGTGCAACTGTGTAGAAGTCGTTTCCACCGTTGAGCTTGGCCTTTACGACGAGACGGGTTGTGTTCTTGTCTGTCATGTTGGTCACGTCGAATGTGTTCTCAGGGCAGTAGTAGATCGCACCGTTGCCACGCTTGTCCTGGATGTCGTTCTCGAGTGCTCTTGTGAAGAGAGTGTACTTCTGGGTGTCGCCTGTGTAGTTAGGGTCGATTGCCCAGTGTGTCCTGTATGCAGGAGCAGCATCGAGGTCGATCACATTGCTTTCCATTGTACGGAATCTGCTGCCTGAAGCTGCATCGAATGCTGCTGAAGCGTAGCTGCCGTAAGGAACCCAGGTCTTGCTGAACTGCTTTGCGAGGTAGGTTACGGTGTTCACGTTGTCAAGATCCCATGCCACGATCTCTACAGGAATAGAGCTGTTGTTCAGAAGGCTGGTGATTGCAGAAGCGTCCCAGTTGACCCTTACCTTTGAGAGAAGTCTCTCTACGTGAACTGTTGCTGCAGGGCTTGTCTCAGCCATTGACCTTGAACCGTAGATGTTGCCGGTAACGTCAACGAGTGTGCGTATGGTACCTGTTGAGTAGTCAGCTGCTGGAGCGAGGTCACCGTAGGTTGCGTTGGTCATCATGAATGATGTGTGGGCATAGTCACGGCCGCTCTCGTCAACGAGGAGCTTGCTGAACTCGGCGAAGGTCATGCCGGTGAGCTCGGTAACGCCTGTTGTCTCGTTTGCCATAGGGGTGCCTGTGCCTACAACTGCAGAAGCTACGTTGGAAGTCTTGAAGTTACCGCCCTGGTTTGCGAAGAGGGTTGTGAAGTTTGCACCAGGGATCTCGGTCTTGGCGACCTCATAGAACTGGTGGTCGTTGATGATCACGAATGCGAAGTTCACCTCACCGATGAGTGTTGACTTTGCAACCTCGGCGATGATTCTTGAAGAAGATACGGTGATCTGGTCGTAGGTGTTGTTTGTGAAAGAATTGCGGTAGTCGCTGAGATTCACTGCAGAGCAGAGCTTTGAGGTAGCTTCATCGGTACCTGAGAAGAGGACGAGGAGGATGTCCTCGACGTTGGCAGCGTCAGCTGTACCGTTGTCGAAGTCACCGTACGCCTTTGTTACAGGAGTCGATGGCAGATTGATGCTGAGTGCAAGGTAACCCTTGTCATCGCCGAATGAAACGCCGGAATTGATTGTTCCGCCGTTATCCTTGTTACATGCGGTTGCAAGCATTGCAACGGCAGCAAGTGAGAGGTAGAATAATTTTTTCATAATACGTATATGTTTTTTGTTTTTGATTAATCGATGTAGTATTTCTGGTAGTCGAGGATCTTTTCAACTGTCTCGAGGGCCTCTGCAGCCTCTGGCATCTCGTCTGCGATTGCCCTGAAGTAGCTGGCTGCTCTCTGGTAGTCGCCCTGGATTGCGTTGTACACTCCCCTTGCGTAGAATGCCTCGTGGCGCTCGCCTGCCTTGTCGAGATACTTGCCGGCGTCCTTCATCCGATTTTCCTTCATCGCGATCGTTGCCGCGTTGAGGTTTGCGATGATATCATCCGGGAACACTTCCACTGCCTTCCTGAAGACCGCGTCGAATTCGTCGGTGTGTGTGTCGTAGCTCTGTGCGAGGATGTAGAATTCGTTGAGGTTGAGCTTTTCAGGAGACTGTGCGAAGACCTTCTTGATCTCCTCGAGGCTCGAGTACTGCTTTACGACATATTCGATCGCATAGTCTGTGCGGCGGAGTGCAGGATAGCACTCGGCGAGCAGGTACTTGTATTCTGTTGGAAAGGTTTTCTTCAGGTACCATTCTCTGTTATCAGGCTCGCGGTCCGAGTCGATGATGTCGAGGATCGCCTGCTTGTTGGTGATGTCGGATGCAGCGACGAATGCCCTCAGGCCTTCCCAGTTCTCCGGCTCGTATTCTGTAGTCACGATCGCTTCGCTGATGTGCTCACGCTCGCATACGTAGTTCTTGAGTGCTGCCACACGGCCCTTTGCGAGTCTTTCGTTGTTCGAGTACGGGCTCTCAGGCGATGCAAAACCCTTGAGGCGGATCTTCTCGATCGTTACGTCCGAGTCTGTGCGGACAGAGTCGATGGTTGAGATGATCTTCGCAAGCTCGACTGTGTTCCTGCGGTAAGTAGGATAGATCGTTGTCTGGCTTACAGGGAAGTCGATGTACGAAGTTGCGCTGAGCGAGAAGGTCTTTCTCTGTGCCTCGGGACGGATGTACACGTACTTAGGGTTGAAGATCACTGCATTCGGAACTGCGTATGTTGCGAGTGCTCCGTTGAGGTTCTCTGCGAGTACCTCGTTGCAGCAGCCGAACTTCTTCTCGTTGATGTAGAGGCTTGCGCCGTTCATCCACTTGCTGTAGTCAGCGATCTCGCTGTAGTGCATCTGCTCAGGGAGTTCCTTCTTGCGGAATGAAAAGTCCTTGCGGGATTCTGTGAGCGGACGGTTGTTTCTTACATAATAATAGTAGCGGCGGAAACCATATACCACAACCGATGGGAGGTCGAGGGTTTCGTTGCCGTTGACGATTCTCGGGTTGATGGTGACTGCCCTGTTGGATCCTACCTTGATGTCGTCGAAGTCGAGGTCCATATCGACATGGAGGCCTCTTGCGTCGCGCACGAGCTGCGCATTGCGTACGACAACGCCGTTGTCAAGAGTTACTGTTTCCTGAGCATTCAGGCCAGTCATGCAGAGAAGTGCGAGGATTGCTGTGTATATTCTTTTCATATGCATGGTCGGTTAGAATGTGTAGACAAGGTTGAGTGCAGCCTTGGTCGGGCCGTAATATGTGTGAGGTACGTCCTCGGCTACCTTTGCGCCGCAATCCTTGCACTCGAAGCGGTCGAATTCGGTGTAGATCACACCGAGACCGAGCTCGAGCTCGAGGTTCCAGTGCCTTCCCATAATAAAGTCATAGCCGTAGGCAATGCCTCCGCCGACTCCCCAGCCCTCGTAGCGGTTGTCGTTGAGGATCGTGAAATCTGTGTTGAACGGAAAGTACGAGATGTTGTTGCGGATGTTTCCGAAGTTGTACACTCCACCCAGAGCGTGAAGGCCGAGGAAGTGGCCGTTGAAGCGCTCGCAGAACCAGTAGCGGAGCTCAGGCTGAGCCATCCAGTGTCTGAGTCTGGCATCGCCCCATACGTTCCAGAGGTGTGCGTTTCCTGAAAGATCGAAGGTCCACCTCGGAGCGAGTCCGATTTCGACGCCGAGATTGGCGGTAGCGGTGGCATCATAGAGTAGATTGGTCTTGACGGCCATGTTCTGTGCATTGCTCTTCACTGCAGAAGAAAGCATCAGAACCAATGGAAGCATAAGCTTCACAAGTGTCTTGTTTATGTGCATCAGTTGGTAATTGACAAATTTCGGGCGCGAATTTACAATATATATAAGTAAATCCCTTGGATAATCTTTGAATTTTTCACCTGGTCGGGAAGCTTTCAGAGACCTGCTCCGGGTTTTCGTGATGATGGGCGTGCTTCCTTTCTACCACCCTGTCAGGATTCGGAGTGATTATCGGTTCCAGCAGCTGAAGCTCCCCCAATCCCCTCAGACCCCTGATAACATTCAGGATCGAAAGGTTGTGTCCATTCTCCGTCTGTGTGATACTGAACACCGACAGTCCGCTCGCTGCCGACATCTCCTGCTGCGACATATCCTTCGACAGCCGGATATCTCTTAATTTCTGTCCGAGCATCTTCATGATCTGCTCGTCGGTAAGTGTGCTGACATCAATCATATAACTATAGTTTATTGGGCCCTAAAACTTTGTATATATCAAAAGTTATGCGCAAAAATAAGCCAAAACTTTTGATATACCAAAAGTTTTCTCACTTTTTTCAGATTCATGGTACCAGGCCCAACGCCTGAAAATCCATACCCTGGATCAAGGCATGGAATCTACAGCAACCAGTTGAACAGTAACCGGAAGCCCCTACTCCTTATCGAGGATGTGGTTGATGATGATGCTGGTGATGGCCATGCCGAAGACGGCAGTGACCTGGCAGAGGGAGCCGTTGGTCTGGGCTTTGGTGGCAGCCCAGGAGTCGGCGCCGGGAGCGCCGTCGCGGTTGTGGCAGATGCAGTCAGGAGTGCCGCAGGCAGCAAGGGAGCCCAGATTCTCCATCGGGAGCTCCTCGCTGTAGACACACTGGAACTTCCTCCCGGGAGAAACCTTGTTATGCTTGAACTTCTTGCGCAGCGCACGCGCGAGAGGATCGCCCGTCACCTTCCAGAACTCAGCCTTGCGCACCTTGAGAGGATCGCGTTTGAGAGCAGCACCCATCGAAGAAACGAGAGTGACGCTCTTGGGAAGAGACGTCGCGCGAAGGATAAGGTCAGCCTTATCCTTGAGAGAATCGATCGCATCGACGATGTAATCGTACTGCTCGAGATGGAAAGAATCCGCCGACTCGGCACTGTAGACAGTCTGAAGCGCAGTGACATTGGCATCCGGATTGATCTCGAGCAGACGCTCGCGCATCACCTCGACCTTCACCCGGCCGACCGTCCTGCTCGTCGCAAGCAGCTGGCGGTTGCAGTTGGTCACGCAGACACGGTCCGAATCCACGATGGTAATGTTCCTGATACCACTTCGGACCAGGCCCTCCGCGCACCATGAACCTACACCACCCACACCGAAAACAATAACCCTGGCCGAACGTATCCTGTCAAGATTCGACTCGCCCAGAAGCAACTCCGTGCGGCGCTGCATGCCGCGCTCCATCGTAGTGACTCTTTCTCCCATGCTTCAAATGTACATGGAATAAACGAAATAACCTAGCAATCCACCTCGACGCCATCATAATCAGCAACCGTAGCGATGAAGCTGACCTCGTGGAGACCGAGAAGCTCGGCGCTGAGCTCGATGACATAGGTGTAGGTGCCGCCGCTCTTCCAGATCGCCTTGCGAGGATCGATAGTGTAGACAGCATCCTCGATCTCGAACGAATAATCCGTGAACTCGCTTGTGACCACAGCATCGAAATGGACCCTCACAGCCGCAAGGCCGACCGTAGGATTGGCCATGTGGAAATCACCCTCGGCAGTGTCGAAATCAGGAGCCGAAGAATCGGAAGAAACGGCAGAAGAAGTAAAAAAAGAACCGAACTGAGGAAGCTCATAGGAAGAATTGTCGCTCTCGACCCAGACGCGGGTGAGGGAAACCGAGTGGTCCTTGATAGACTCGTACACCCCGATACGCACGAACGCATAGCCATTACCCTCGTCAGTCTTGGTTGTCTGGCCAGCATCCGTGCGCGTGGGGGCGTACTCCTCAATCTCCACTTTGGAACAACTCGCCGCCGCAAGGCAGAGAATCGTAAGTGTGATTGATAAGAGACTTCGCATAACCTTGAACTTGTTTCCTCAGTTGCAAAGAAAGCGATCCTAAAATGTTTTAAGTTCCACAGCGGCAAAACCCGAATAACTATTGCTGCAATTGCGCAAATCCGCAAATTTGCTGATTTGGGAATGGGATATCCCCTATTTTTAATTATATTTGGAAAGCAGGAGGAAACAGGTACCATGAACCAGATCAACGAATTTCTACTCATCATAATGGGCATTTGCTCATTCTGTCTTGCGTTCATGCTCGGGCTGTTGCTTTACCTGACAAAGAAACAGTACGGCGCCGCCTTCATCCTGCTGTCGGTACACATCCTCTTCATCAACTACGAACTCTTCTTCGGGAAAACGGCCGGAGAGCTGATGACCGGCCTGCTGATCCTGGCCGACCTTGCCGTTTGCGCCTGCTGCGGGTACTCGTCGGTGAAATCATTTGTCGCCGGAATGATAAGGAAAGCCATGGGAGGATCCGGGACCATGGTACCTTCGCCCCTGCCGCCAGCCGCCTCCGAAACACCGGCCGAGCCGGCACCGGAGCCTGAAGAAGAGGAAAACGGGAACATCGAGCCGCTCGAGGAACTCAGCGAGGAAGACCTGATGTTCTTCCAGAGAGTCGAGGCACTGATGGTCAACGAAAAGCTCTTCTGCGAGCAGGACCTCTCCAGGGAAGACGTCGCAACGGCGATCGGCACCAACAGGACCTACCTCGCCCGCAGCATCAAATGCGCCACAGGCCAGACCTTCTCCGAATACATCACATCCCTGAGGGTCAACTACGCCGCAACCCTCCTCACGACTACCGATGAGCCGCTCGACTCGATCGGCGACCAAGTGGGATTCCGCTCGAAGAGCACCTACTACCGCGCCTTCGGCGAAGCCCACGGCTGCACCCCATCCGAATACAGAAGAAAACAATGTTCTACACCGCAATAGTCACAATCGCGATCGTGATATTCCTTATCACGAACAACGAATTTCTCTTCCGCAAGGACAGCATCGTCACCGAGGCCAACCTGGGCTATCGGAGATTCCTTTTCGCGATCCTGGCCTTCCTGGTGATCGACCTGGGATGGGGAATATTCGACATCCTCCACCTCAGTACGCTCCTGTACATCGACACCGTTGTGTACAACGTCGCCCTCGTTGCGGCAATCGCGCTGTGGGCATGGTACGTAATGCTCTACCTGGACCTCAAGGCCAAGATCGTAGGTACCATGGTCACAAGCATCGGTATCTTCTGCATGATCGAGGCCGGGGCGCTGCTTCTGAACAGCAGCATCCCGATCTTCTTCAGCTTTGACGCGGACGGCAACTACCAGACCGGCGGTTTCAGACTTTTCACCAAGGTCATCGAGATCCTGCTCTTCCTCACTACCGGAATCCTCACCTTCATCGCCTCGCGCCGAAGCAGCGGACCGCTGAAAGAGCGCTACTCGACGATCTTCCTTTTCAGCGTCGTGCTGATCGTCACTTCCATCGCCCAGTACCTCTACCCGCTTCTCCCCTGCCACACGGTCGGATTCCTGATCGGAACCTGCCTCATACACAGTTTCGTCCAGGAAAACGAGAACGAGGAAATCCGCAGGAAACTGCAGGTGAACGAGGCCAGGCTGCAGGAAAACCTGTTGATCATCTCCAACCTCGGCTGCGGAATCTGGACTCTCCGCCTCGGCAGCGACGGGCGTAACGAGATGTTCATGGACGACACTCTCAAGGGGATTTTCGGCATCAGCGGCACGTCCATGACCCCGGAGGAACAGTACAGATACTACCACAGCCATCTTCTCGAGGACGTCGAGACAATCGAGTCCGAGGAGTACCGATCGATGAAGCCTGGCGAGGTGAGATGCCGCCCGGTCGAGTGGCTGCACCCGGAGAAAGGTACCATGGTACTTGATGCCTGGGGCGTGATGCATCCCGGGACCGACGGTGCCAGGATCATCTCCGGCTACATCAAGGATATCACCGATGAGACGAACACCCGCAAGCGCTCGAAGACGATCATCGATTCGCTGGCGGCGGCGTACGACCACATGTTCTACCTGTCGATGGACGAGGGTACTTTCATCACCCTGCGCGACAAGAGCAGGATGGATCCCGAACTGGCGGCTCTTCTGGAGCACAGTGACAGCCGCGAGGTGCTCAGTTTCTTCTGCGAGAAGAGGGTTCTGCCGGCCTTCAGGTCCGAGATGGAGGTTTTCACCGATCTTTCGACCCTCGACGAGCGTCTTTCCGGCAGGAGTGCTATCGTGACGCAGTTCAAGACGGCTAACGATGTCTGGTACGAGTGGTCATACGTCGTTGCGGTGCGCAGCGAGGACGGCAAGATCAAGAACGCGATCTGTGCGATCCGCAGGATCGAGGACGAGAAGCAGGCGGAGCTGCGCAAGCAGAGGATTCTCGAGGAGAATATCGCGGCGAACAAGGCCAAGACCAGCTTCCTCCAGAACATGAGCCACGAGATCAGGACTCCGCTGAACGCGATCGTGGGCTATTCGCAGCTGCTTTCGATGCCGGGTATAGATTTGAGCGAGGATGAGAAGGAGGAGTACAACGAGTACATCTCGAGGAATTCCGACATGCTTACGATGCTTATAGACGACATTCTCGACATTTCCGACGAGGAGCACGGCAACTACAGGGTCACCATCGGCGACTGCAACTGCAACGAGATCTGCAAGATGGCTCTGTCTTCGGTCAGCTACCGTGTCCACGAGGGAGTGAATCTCTACTTTACGTCGGACGTTCCTGACGACCACATCATCAGCGCCGACGGCAAGCGGATCCACCAGGTCCTCATCAACCACCCCACGAACGCCTGCAAGCACACTCTCGACGGCGAGACCCACCTCCACTGCTCCCAGACCGAGAATCCGGGCAAGATCACTTTCTCTGTCGCCGATACCGGTACCGGCGTTCCTGCCGACAAGATTGATGTCATCTTCGACCGTTTCACCAAGCTCGACGAATTCTCCCAGGGCTCCGGCCTCGGCCTCAACATCTGCCGCATGATCGCCGACAAGCTCCACGGCGACGTCTTCCTCGACAAGACCTACTCCCCTGGCGCCCGCTTCCTCTTCGTCATCGACGATGTGAGGTAGGGCCTGGGCATTGGTTTCCGGCCAGCTACGGTTTGTACGATATGCAAGCCGGTTCTGATAATTTGAAAGCTGATGACAGGTACCATGATCCCATATTTGCAGCAAACAACAACTGCAAGTTATGAGAAACATGAAAAAAACCATCAGTACGGTGCTGCTCGCATGCCTGAGCACTTTCTACGGTTGCGCGCACAGGGAGAAAATCGACAACACGCCGGTCCAGAATTTCAGTCTGCAGAAGTATCTGGGAACATGGTACGAGATCGGCCGTCTCAACCATCCGTTCGAGCGGCATCTCTCGCACGTGAGCGCGGAATACAAGATGATGCCGGGCGGCAAGGTCCGTGTCACGAACTCCGGCCTGAAGGGCAATGAATACAAGAAAACGGTCGGGAAGGCCTTCCAGCCGCATCCGGAGAAACGCGAGGGCCGGCTGAGGGTTTCGTTTTTCGGCCCGTTCTACAGCGATTACAGGGTGCTGACGATCAGTCCTGACTACCGCTATGCACTGATCGGTTCGAAGTCGTCCGGCTACCTCTGGATCATGTCGCGTACCCCGGCGATGCCGAGCGACGTGCTGAGCGACATCGTCAGCGACGCCGAATCCAGGGGCTATGACCTCGACAAACTCATTTGGGTGGAACAATAAACTGAACGCACTTTTCTTTTGGTAATTGACATTTGTTTTTTTGGGTAATTATTCTTGCACTGCACATTTTGCTAGTTAGTTAGTGGAGAGGGTTTCTAGCGTTCATGCCCTCGGAACCCTGCTGGAGAAGCTTTTTGACGGTTCGGCTCTTCGGCAGGGTTCTTTGTGTGTGTGCAGCTCGTCACAAGGGCTCTCCTCGCCGGCCGGTTGTTGCCAAAGCCGCCAGTAGTTCATCCACCCCCAACCTGAAATTCGAATGCCACGCCGATGTGGCACCGGCAACCCGAAATTCGCAGGCCACGCCGATGTGGCACCGGCAACCCGAAATTCGCAGGCCACGCCGATGTGGCA
>JAKSJQ010000034.1 GCA_024402115.1 Bacteroidales bacterium
CAATGATGAAAGGCTTGATCTTACCCTCAGCGATGAGGTTATCCATGATGAGGTTTGCGTGACCCTGGTTAGACCATGCATACTCGTTCTCACCCCAACCGTGCTGGAGGTAGAGTACAGGGTACTTGGTCTTGTTCTTAGGATCGCCGTAGCCGGCAGGAGTGTATACGAAAGCCTTGCGGAGCTGCTTGGTGCTCTCAGACCAGAAAAGAACCTGCTGAACGTTTCCGTGAGGTACGTTCCTCTCCTCGTAGAAAGCCCTGTCGTGAGCAGGAATCTCGATACCGCTCTCCCAACGGGTTGAACCGTAGTAGTTGTTGGTTCCAGGGTCGTTGAACATACCACCATCGAGGAATACGTGGTAGTAGTGGAATCCCTCATCCATAGGACCATCGGTAGTACCTTCCCAGATACCGTCACCGATATGCTTGAGGACTGTACCTCCCTGGCCACCGAGGCCGAGGCTTACTCTTACCTGAGCAGCACCTGGAGCGTTGATGCGGAAGCGGGCGTAACCCTGAGAGTTTACCATAGGATACTCCTGGCCTGGCTGATTGAGCTCAGATGGCTTGAAGTCTTCCTTGATTTCCTGTGCATTGGCACCCATGCAGATAGTCATGGCAGCCAAGATAGAGAATACTGACTTTTTCATCTTGAAAAGTTTTGGTTTTAATGATAATAGAGATTGTACTAGTTAGTGCAATTTGGTGTAAACCAAAGTTAAGCATAATTTCCATATATTGAACCTTTAGATGTATCTTTGCGACATGACAGCGATTGTATTGACGAAAGAGTTCAGTCCCAAGGCCGGAACAGGCGTGAAGGAGTACCACAGTTTCATCAGGATGCCGCAGGCAGGAATGCCTTTCGGAGAGCAGATGGAGGCCGTGGTGGACGCGCTTGACGGTGTTGCGGCAGAGAGAAAGGTGCGCTTCGTCAGGTTCTTCCTAAGCGACGCCGCGAATCAGCAGCCAGCTCTTTCAGAGGCCATGGCTTCTGCGCCATACCCGGTCTCTTATATCCAGCAGCCCCCGTTGGACGGCACTAAGCTCGCGGCATGGGTATATTCCACCGACGACGGTGCCAGCACCATGGACCTTGTCTGGGACGCATATATGAGCTCATCCTCCGAAGGTTCTCTCGCGCAGATGTCGGATATCTTCGTGGACTATGGACAGAAGCTCCAAAAGAGAGGACTGAGCGTCGCACAGGACTGCATCAGGACATGGATCTATGTCCATGACGTGGACGTGAACTATGGTGGAGTCGTGAAGGGCAGGAAGGACTATTTCAATACCATCGGCCTTACTCCGGACACTCATTTCATCGCGAGCACCGGTATCGAGGGCCGTCATCCGGAGCCGCTGAGATTCGTCACTATGGACGCGGTGGCGGCACGAGGACTCAAGCCAGGCCAAATCCAGTATCTCTATGCGAAGGACCATCTCAGCCCGACCGCGGACTATGGCGTGACCTTCGAGAGGGGTACGGCCGTACATTTCGAGGATAGGACCCATGCCTACATCAGCGGTACTGCGAGCATTGATTCCAAGGGACAGGTTCTCCATCCGGGGGACGTGAGGAAGCAGACCCTCCGCATGCTCGAGAACATCGAGGCCCTTCTCTCCGAAACCTCTGCAGGACTCGGTGACATAGTGATGGCTGTTGTTTATCTGAGGGATACTGCTGACTACCTTGCGGTGAAGTCAATCATCGACGAGAATTGTCCCGGACTGAATGCCGAATTCGTGCTTGCTCCTGTATGCCGCCCTGCGTGGCTCGTGGAGATGGAGTGCATCGCAATCATCTAGCTTTTATCATTCGCCCATCGAGATGCTGTCGATGCGCAGACGGAGGGTGCCAGCGGGAGCATGAGCCTCGACAAGGTCACCGACCTTTCCGCCCATCAGCGCCTGGCCGATAGGGGATTTCAGGGAGATCTTCCCTTCCTGGAGGTTCATCTCGTGGGGACTGACTATAGTGTAGCACATCTGCTTCCCAGTGGCCATGTTCGTGAACTCGACCTTGCTGAGCAGGCTGACCTGGTCCTTAGGGAGTGCGGTGGTGTCTATCACCCTGGAGTATTTCAGGACCTTCTGCAGATAGTTGATCCTGCTTATCATCTTCGCCTGGGCCCTTCTTGCAGCACGGTAGCCGAAGTTCTCGCTCAGGTCTCCCTGGGCACGTGCCTCGGAGAGAGCATCCTTGATCTTAGGGTACTCTACGTCGATGAGATTGTTGAGTTCGGCGGCGATGCTGTCGTAGCATTCCTTAGACAGATATTCCATATACTAGAACGGGTGAGCGTGAACAAAGATATGTATTATGGGCTCATTATTACGAAAAAAAAGCTACTTTTGAATTCACCTAAAGCTGATTGATATGATCTATTCAAGCATTACAGAGCTGGTCGGCCGCACGCCGCTTCTCGAAATCAAGGGCCTGGAAGGCCTGAGAGCCAGACTCGTAGTCAAATTGGAACTCTTCAATCCGGGCGGCAGCGCCAAGGACCGCGTCGCTCTTTCCATGATAGAGGATGCAGAGGCCAGCGGTCTCCTCAAGCCCGGAGCCACCATCATAGAACCCACCAGCGGCAATACCGGAGTCGGTCTCGCGTGGGTCGGTACCGTGAAAGGATATAAGACCATCCTGACCATGCCTGATACCATGAGCATGGAAAGACGCAACCTTCTGAAGGCCTATGGCGCGCAGCTGGTTCTGACCCCCGGCGCCGAGGGAATGAAGGGCGCAATCGCGAAGACAGAGGAGCTGAAGGCCTCCATCCCTGGTGCCGTAATCCTTGGCCAGTTCGACAATCCAGCCAATCCTCGTGCCCATTATAAGACTACCGGAGAGGAGATATGGGCCGATACCGAAGGCGCAGTGGACATCTTCGTCGCAGGCGTGGGTACAGGCGGAACGATCAGCGGTACAGGAAAGGCTCTGAAGGAACATAAGGCAGGTGTCAAGGTCGTCGGCGTCGAACCTGCCAGCTCAGCCGTCCTCTCCACAGGCGTTGCTGGAAAGCACGGTATTCAGGGCATAGGCGCAGGTTTCGTCCCTGCCATCTATGATAAGGACGTGGTGGACGAGGTCGTGCCTGTCTCGGATGCAGATGCATTCGCCGGCGCAAGGTTGCTTGCAAGCACTCAGGGTGTCCTCGTGGGGATCTCCTCCGGCGCGGCTTTCCATGCAGCGATGGAACTTGCACGGAAGGATGAGAACGCGGGCAAGCTCATAGTCGCTCTGCTCCCGGATACGGGAGAGAGATATCTGTCGACTTCACTTTTCCAGGGATAGGCCATGAAAGGATTCGAGATACCGGAGGGCATGACTCTTCCTTCTCCGGAGGAACTTAAGAAGATGATGGTGTTGCTGAGGAACGAACTCTTCCCGGAGGTTTTCGGGAAGGCGTCCTCATTGGGAACGATCGCTGACATACTGAGGGCGCAGACCGGCTCTTCTGAAGTGGCGGATGCCTTCGTCGCAGCCATCCCTGAGATCCGACGCCTTCTGATGACGGACGTCGAGGCCATCGCGACCAATGACCCGGCCGTGTCTTCGCTGGCCGAGGTCGTGCTCAGCTATCCCAGCATCAAGGTGATGATACATTACCGCGCAGCCCACTTCCTTCACGGGCTCGGAGTCCCTATCATCCCTAGAATCATAACTGAAATTGCGCACGGAGAGACTGGCGTCGACATACACCCTGCGGCTAGGATAGGCGAGTATTTCGCCATAGACCACGGAACCGGTGTCGTGATAGGAGAGACATGCATCATCGGTCAGCATGTAATGCTCTACCAGGGCGTGACCCTTGGCGCGAAGAACTTCCATTACGACTCGGCTGGACTTCCGGTGAACATTCCGCGTCACCCTATTCTGGAGGACAATGTCACCATATACTCGAACACTTCGATCCTTGGAAGGGTCACCATCGGCCATGACTCGGTGATAGGCGGTAACGTATGGCTCACGCACGACGTACCTGCCTATTCGAAGGTTCTCCAGGGCAAGGTCGTTACAGAAATGCTTTTCGAGGACGGAGGAGGAATCTAGTCCATCAGTCTCCATACCGGATGGAGCTCGTTGTCCTGGTGGGATTGCTTGCGGCAGATCTCGTAGAAGTAGTTGAGGATTGCGTCAGGGCTGCCTGCAAAGGATGGGTCCTTCATCTTCTGCTCGAACTCGGCGCGTATCGCAGAGTTGGTCTGGAGCATCTCACGTCCCTTGACCTCCATGTATGCCTGGTTGATCCAGAACTCGTTGCCAGGCTGGACATGGGAATTGAAGAAGCCCCAATATGTGAGTGAGCCTGGAGCGTCTGGCTCGAAGAGATAGACGGCGAGCTTCGCGTTAGGCTGGTCCATGTCGACGACTATGCTGCCCTTCGGGCAAAGGAGCCTCTCGCTATGTGTGCTGTAGCTTACCGAAACCAACGGTACGCGGCCCTCGCTCTGGCGGGTGGAGAAAGTACCGCCGCTGTATCGGTAGGTCTCGACCTCGATCTCCTTGTCCTCCGATGTGACCGTGTATTTAAGGTCGTGCAGCTCGAGCAGCTCGCAGAGATGACTGTACTGAGGCATGATGACGTAAGCCTTGGGTATACGTATCTCCATCGTGGTCTTCTGCTGTCCGAACAGAGGCACGCGGTAGGTCATAGGCTTGTCGTAGTTGTGCTTCACCCACAGACCTCCGGAAAGATCGCTCTTCACGGTGTCTCGTTGCCATCCGAGGTAGTCCACATAAGTAACGACATCCCTGTCGATCTCATATTTGATTGGGAAAGGATTCTTCCTGTATTCGGCGCTGGCAGTGGCCTTGTCTGCCTGTCGGATGGAGTTCTGGAGCTCCTTCTTGTGGTCCTGGAGTATGTATGCGCACTGCCTGATGGACTCGAGGGTAGCCATCACGCGCTCCTTGTACGGCTTGTAGATATGTGTCTCGAGCAGAACGCCGAGTCGGTTGCGGTATGCGACGTAACTCTGCGAATAGCGTGGGTCGAATACGTCCAGCGTCGCTCCGAGTTCGGGCGCATAGGTGCGGTCATACTCGCAGTACGGGAACATGGGGAAGCCTACCTTCGTCATCCTCTCGTTGAACTCCTTCTCGAAGACATTGAGCGAGAAACTGTGCAGAGGCTCGGTCATTGCCTTTCCATGGTTCTCTATGTCGTAGGTCATCACATACTGGAAGTCGGCGCCGTTGGTGACATGGCAGTCGATGAAAAGTTCCGGATCCCAGCGGTTGTAGAGCCTGAGCCATGCCTTTAGCTCGGGAGAATCGCTCTTCAGGAAGTCCCTGTTGAGGTTCAGGAGCTGTGCGGTGTTGCGGGTTCCGAGCTCGTCCGGACCATTCTGGTTGATGCGGTTTGTGGCGCGGAAATCCTCATGGCCGTCGACGTTGAAGATAGGGATCATGAGGAAGCTGACATCGTCCAGGAGGGATTTGTCCTTGCCTGTGAAAACGAGGTCGCGCAGCCATATCATCGAAGCGTCCTTGCCGTCGGGCTCACCGCTGTGGATGCAGGATTCGACGAGCACGATGACGCGGCCCTTGGCACGTATGTCCTCCGGATCCGTGAGTCCGTTCTTGTCCACGATCACGAGATTGATGTCCCTTCCCTGAGGACTGACGCCGAAACTCTCGAAATTGACCATGGGTGACTGCTCTGCCATACGGCGGAAGAAGTCCATGGTCTCGTCATACCTTGGTGTCTTACGGAAGTCTGTCTGCTCAGCCAGCGTCACCCATTCCTGGGGCACACGTTTTCTGTCCGCTGCGAGTACCGCTGCGGAAAGGGCGAGAAGCAAGGTGAGGGATATGAGAAGTCTTTTCATTTTTGTAGAGTCAAGAGTTTGCGTCAGCTCTGCCCTGGGGTGAGGACTGACTGTGAGGATTCAGGCTTTGCGATTGGCTGTATCGTTCCCTGGGTGATGGCCTGCCTGAAGTATTTCGGAAGCCTGCCAGGGTCTATGGCTCCGTAGAACTCAGAGATGGTCTTTCGGAAACTGTCCATGTCTCCTATGATGAGGAAATGGGCGAGTAGCCTGTCGGCTGCGGCGCTGTTGGCGTCCTTGCAGTTGAGGAGTATTCCGCTGAGGTTGTATCTCGAACTGTTGGATATCATAGTGTCGCTTTCGCGCCCCTTGTCGTCGGCCACTTCCGAGCCCGACCTAGAACTCTCTATCGCCATCTTCCTTGCTGCCTGGGCCGTCTTCTTGTTGAACGGACTGCGGCCGAGTATCTCGGCATGCTTTATCGCGAGCTGGTAGTCTCCCTTTTCTATCTCGAGCCTGATGAGCTGGCGCAGGATACCGAAGCTGGTGCCGTGCGGAAGCGCCATGCCGAGCTGGAAGGCTTGGTGGATGGCTTCGTTAGGGCAACCTATGGTCTCGTAGATCACGCTCCTCAGAGAGAATGCGCTCCAGTTATCTCCGGCGGTCTCTCCGAAACTCTCCGGACCGGTGATAGGGTAGTCGAATAGCCTTTCTCCGAGCTGTCCGCTGGCGTTGAGGGCCAGCAGGGCATACGGCACGTATGACATGTCCGACTTGCAGAGCTGAGGGGTGGCTATGGCCAGCACGGTGCTCCAGTCATGGACCCTGGTGAGATATTCCACGGCGTACCATCTCTCGTTTTCCCTTATCTTCTCGTTTCTCACGACAAGGACTCCGGCGACGACGATCAGTGCGACACAGATGCCTTCCATGGCTGCCTTGAACTTGTCCTTGAGAGGCAGCTTGACCGTAATCTTGTCATATGGAATGAAAGTCGAGACGAGAAGCGCGAGCATCGAGGCGAAAAGGATGAATACTCCTGTGCGCGGGGTGTTCGCATGGGCTATCGCGATCCAGCTGGCAGCACCGGCTACCGTTCCGAGAATCTTGTTCAGCGGGAGGAATCGCAGGAGCCTGCATGCTCCTATGTATGCCAGGGTCACGATCAGTGCGCTGATTGCGGCTCCGACGCCCGGGACCCGGTAGAACTGCACGAGGAAGTCGCTGATGAGTGTCGCAATAGGCCAGGAATCGGCGAAAAGCTGCCTGTAGTAGTCAGGAGTGTTGAGGAAGATTCCCTTCTGTTCCTGCATCAGCATTGTGTAGCGCAGAACATGGCTGCTGACATACCACACCACGGCAAATATCACACATGGGATAAATGCCGAGCTGAGTATCGTCCTGCTCTTTTCCTTGATCCTGCCCATCATCTGAATAGCTTTTCGATGTCTTTCTGCCTGTCCCCGACCTTGCCCTTGACGAACTCTGGGATGTTGTATGACTTCAGGCGCAGCTCGTTATGACTGTACTTCTTCTGCGGGAGCATGAAAGGCTTGGTGAAGCTGCCGTCCTCGTCGAAGTGGGTGATGTATAGCCTGGTGTAGCGTCCGTCTATCCTGCGGCTGCTGAATACCATCCACTTGCCGTTGCTCGACCATGAATGGTAACTTTCCGCACCGTCGCTGTTCAGCTCGTCCAGCGGTCTGATGTCTCCGTCTGCGAGGTCCATCATCCACAGGTCAGCCTCGTCATGCCATATAGGGAAGGTGCCATATGAGGACGCGGTGAATACGAGCTTGTCCCCGCAGACCCTTGGGAAGGATACGGAGATGCTGTCAACGTCAAGTATGCAGCGCGGCTCTCCGACGAACTTGCTTCCGTCGAAGTCCATCGCCATGAGCCTGTAGCGCAGCTGTGCACGGTCGTATGGGAGATTGCCCGGGTCCGGCGACGAGCAGAAATAGAGAGTCCTGCCGTCCGGCGACCATGCCGGGAAGGTCTCGAGGCTCTCCGTGGTCTGTACCGGTACGCTGATCTCATTGGTCTCAAGGTCCATGATTATGATGTCGGACGCGGTGTCGAACACCTCCAGCGGCTGGTGGGCCGAGGCATAGAAGCTCTGGTGGGTGGAGTTCGAAGAGAAAACGATGTGCCTGCCGTCGGGATTCCATGCAGTGTATGTGCCCTGCATTTTCGGTCCATGCTCGGCAAGGTTCACGATCCTGACTCCGTCCTTGTCGACGAACACGGTTCCGCCGCCCTTTCCTCTGGCGTGGAATACCATCCTCTCAGGGTCTCCGGATGGAAAGGTATGGCAGTTCACGCAGCCGCGGTCATTGACCTTGTTGGTCACGATCGCGCTCTCCTTGTAGCTGGAGAGCTCCCTCTGGTATATGCCCATGTCATGCCAGCTCTCGTAGCCGGGTTCGATCAGCCTGTATGCTATATAGGGATCAATCTCGTCCGAAGACACATAGATAGGGAAGTCCTTGTATCGGGTTCCGCTTCGTGAGCCTTTCTTCCATGATGATACGCTCACCCAGATTATGTCTCCTTCCCTGCGCCTGTCGACCTTGCAGGGCGAACCGTCAGCCATGTCGAAGTTGAGCTGCGCCATGCCTTCGGGTATGGTCACGCCCACATAGTCCGGCACTATCTCCGGATACTCGTCAACCTGACGGTAGTCGGACGGACCGCAGGCAGCCGCGAGAACCACGGCGAGCAGCAGAGATATGGACTTAGGAAGGCGCATGAGGCAAAGATAGCAAAAAACTATGCAAGGAATTCCAGAATCTGGGACGGATCGGTGAAGTGGAATTCGGATGGGATTCCCTGCTGGCCGCGGCCGTTCCAATCGGCGAGGGCGAATTCGCAGGAGGCTGAATGGGCGCACTGGCAGTCGTGCATCGTATCACCTATATATATGCACTCCTCCATGTCTATCTTCCTGCCGAGTTCCTTCTCTTTCAGCTCGATGTACTTCAGGATAGGGTCGGGATGGGGCTTGTGGCGCTCGCTGTCCTCGGCGCAGATGCTGTGGTCAAAATATTTCACCAGGGGCGCGAGGTGTACGTCCTTGTCGAACTCGAAACGGTTGCGGGAAGTCACGCAGCCTATGCTGTGTCCGGCAGAATGGATCTTCTCCAGGACCTCGGCGATTCCGTCGAAAGGACGCATCATATAGGAAAGGCGGATGAAGTTCTCTTCCCATACCTCTCCGAACTCGGCGGCGTCATGGTATCCGAGCAGGTTGCCGACCTTGTGGCTCGGGATTCCGAAATATCCGTATGCCTGGTCGTAGCTCATGTCCAGGTCCAGCAGCTGCTTTGCCGTGTCCATCATGGAAAGTACGCCGGTCTTCTCGGTGTCGATGATGGTTCCGTCGATGTCGAATATGAAAAAATGCTTGTTCATGGACCGAAAGATACGAAGTTTCTTAATTTTTTTCATGCCTTGATTCGTTTTCTCCTATTGCGGCTAGCGATTGCCGGGAAAATGCTGGTATCGTCGTTTGCGATTGAGTTGTCTTTTGTCTATTGAAATCGGCGATAGTTGCTATAGAAACAAACACGAACCAAAGCTGTTGCAAGTGTTGTGACCGATATACCTTTGCACTGTCAAACGATGACAGATACAAGTTTAACATATTAAATTATTACACATCATGAAAGCAATCATCATCATCGCAGCATGTCTTCTTCTCGCAGTAGTTCTCAGAATCTTCGAGGCAGCAACCAGCCGTCGCATGAAGAGCGTTGGGGCTAAGTCAAACAAGAACGCCAAGAACATTGCAACCATCGACATCAATGACCCTAAGTCAATCAAGGAGGGTCTTGCACACTATAAGGATCTTGATGACTAATATAAAAGGGCTTACAGATGGAACTCAGACAGCTCAGATACTTTGTGAAGACGGCGGAGACGCTTAATTTCTCCGAAGCCTCACGACAGCTTTTCATCACGCAGAGCACTCTCTCCCAGCAGATCCGTCAGCTCGAGGAAGAGCTGGGAGTGGAGTTGTTCCAGAGGGACAGCCACAGCGTGAATCTCACTGAGTGCGGTCAGCATCTCCTTCCCAATGCCAAGAGGACGCTTCAGGACGCGGATTCCTGCTTCACGAAGATCAACGACCTCAAGGAAATGCTCTCCGGTGAGCTCAACATCGGTATCACATATTCCTTTGCTCCCATCCTTTCGGAGGCGGTGAGGGATTTCACCAGACAGTATCCGGGCGTGAAACTCAATGTTTTCTGCCGAAATATGGAGAATCTTCTCGACAAGCTTAAGCGCATGGAGGTTGATTTCGTCCTTTGTTTCACGCCTATGGTACTGGACGGCGAAATCGAGTCGCACAGGCTCTTCGACGACCAGCTCTGCGCTGTCATGAGGGAGGATCATCCTCTCGCAGACAGGGATGCCCTGAGCATTGAAGACCTTATGGGACAGAGGATTGCGATGCCGGACAAGGAGACTCAGGCAAGGAATGCCTTCGACCGTTGCTTCCCTGGTGCCGACGAGAAACTCAACACCAATCTCGAGATCACCTCGGTAAGCATATTGCTTGACCTGGTCAGGGAGAACCAGATGGTTACCTTCCTCTCAGAGGCAGCGCTCTATCAGTCCGACGGCCTCAAGGCCATCCCTCTCGATTCTCCTATGACCAAGATGGAGGGCTGTATCCACGCCCTCAAGAAGGTCTATCGCAAGAGGGCGGCAGAAGAATTCATCAAGATACTCAGTCAGTCCAACGCCGTAATGGCCAGGGCTAATAAATGGTTGAAATAATGTCTATAGGATTATCTATCATAGTGCTCAGCGCAGTGATCGCGCTGGGAAAGATACTGGGACGATACAAGCTCTTCGGCATCTCGCTCGGAGTGACATGGATACTTTTCGTGGGTATCGTCTTCTCTCATTTCGGATATAACCTGGATCCCCAGATTCTCCATTTCATGAAGGAATTCGGACTCATACTCTTCGTATATTCGATTGGTATGCAGGTGGGTCCAAGCTTCTTCTCGAGCTTCCGCGCCGGCGGAGTAAAGCTCAATCTACTTGCGACCCTCGTGGTGCTTTCGGGCGTAGCCGTCACGGTGCTCCTGGTGAAGCTGACCGGCACTGATGCGCCGACGATGGTGGGAGTGATGTCGGGAGCCGTGACCAATACACCTGGCCTTGGTGCTGCCCAGCAGGCATTTACCGATGCCACAGGTGCAGGTTCTCCGACTATCGCGCTCGGCTATGCTGTCGCTTACCCTCTCGGCGTGGTGGGCTGTATACTGTCGTTCATCCTTCTCAAGGCCATATTCTACAGGAATGAGGCCCCTATGGTTAAGGCGTCGGAGTCTGTCGCAAAGGGCGGCAAGGCGATCGTGGCGCAGCATGAGGGCGCGAAGATGGTCCAGAAGAAGATCATCGTCTCGAAGAGAAAGATCAACGGAATGACCCTCGCGAAACTCGAATTCGAGAAATACCTCGGTGTCAACATAATAATGATACGTCGTGCAGGCATCGAGATCTCAGCAAAGCCAGAAACCGTACTTCAGCTCGGAGATGTCGTGACAGTAGTCGGAAGCGAGCCTTCTGTGGACGCCATCACCCAGGTACTGGGCAATTCCCTGAAGAAACTCGACAGTCCTAACCTAATCTCCATATTCGCCGGAATCGGCCTTGGATGTGCCCTGGGAATGATTCCTTTCCACTTTCCTGGCATTCCTCAGCCTGTGAAGCTCGGCCTGGCCGGCGGCCCTCTCATCGTGTCCATCCTGATCAGCTGCTTCGGACCTCGCCTTAAGGTCGTCACCTATACGACCACCGGAGCGAACCTGATGATACGTGAGATTGGAATCTCCCTCTTCCTGGCCTGCGTGGGCCTCGAGGCCGGCAACGGATTCGTGGACACCATCGTGAACAAGGGTGGATATGTATGGATCGCCTATGGTGCAATGATCACCGTCCTTCCGCTTCTCTTCTGCGGATTCATCGGAAAGGTGTTCATGAAGATAAGATATAATACTCTCATCGGAGTGCTTGCCGGTTCGAGCACCAACCCACCTGCGCTGGCCTTCGCCGGCGAGCAGGACAAGAACAGCGACGAGGCCGCAGTGGGCTACGCGACCGTCTATCCGCTGACAATGTTTCTGCGTGTGTTGGCTGCCCAGATGATGGTGCTGCTCATGATGTGACGATAGTCATGATTGGTCGTGACGATGGCAGGGTGACTCCCTGCCTTTTTTTGTCTATTGCCGCTATAGAAACAAAGAGTTGCAAATGATTTCCCAGCCCTTGGATGCTCCATACCTTTGCAATGTCAAACAACGACAGACAACACGAAACAACAAACAACTAAGTTCAACTTTATAAAACATCAACATCATGAAAGCAATCATCATCATCGCAGCAGTTCTCGTTCTCGTAGCAGCAGTAAGAATCTATGACTACGTATCATCTTCACGCATCAACAGCGTAGGTGACCGCGCCAATGCGAAGTCAAGCTCTATGGCAAAGTTCGACATCTCTGACAAGGAGAGTGTCAAGGAGCTTGTGAACAACTACAAGGACATGATCGACTAAGACCTTAAAGGTGTGCAACTTAAGGAAGTCGGCTCTCTGGGCCGGCTTCTTTCGTAGACGGCAAATCGTGAGCAAAAAGGTGACAATAGGATAGAATTGTTATCTAATTGTACGATATTACAAGGTAATTGTTAATAATAGTGCTATTTTTGCCGTCCAATTCTTAAAAGTTATAGAGAGAAATGAAAGTAACTATCATCGGAGCCGGCAACATGGGCGGTGCAGCTGCCATCGGTATTGCCAAGGCTGGTCACATTGCTGCATCTGATATTACTATCACCTGCCCATTCCCTAATCTCCTCACCAGGTATCAGGAGCTCGGAATGAATACCAACACTGACAACAAGGAAGGTATCAAGGACGCTGACGTGGTAATCATCGTAGTAAAGCCATGGGTGGTTCCTGCAGTAGCCAAGGAGATCGCTCCGGTCCTCGATTTCGAGAAGCAGGTCGTTGCCTGCATGGCGCCTGGCGTCAAGGAAGAGGAACTCGTAGAGAGCTTAAAGCATGAGGGTAATGTCCCTGCAATCTCATATGTAATCCCTAACATCGCCATAGAGTTCTGCGAGAGCATGAACTTCATCGCACCTGTAACCGCTAAGCCAGAGCATATCGCAGTTCTCGAGAAGATGCTCGAGGGAACCGGTACCTCACTCGTGGTAGAGCCTCATCAGCTCCAGGCTGGTACTTGCCTCGCATCTTGCGGTATCGCATACGCTCTCCGCTATGTCCATGCAGCATCTCAGGGTGGTACCGAGCTCGGTATGTTCCCTTCAGACGCAGTGAAGATCGTTACCCAGACCATGCAGGGTGCCGTATCTCTCCTCAGGAACACCGGCGCTCACCCAGAGGCTCAGATCGATAAGGTCACCACAGCAGGTGGTATGACAATTAAAGGCCTCAACGCAATGGAAGAGGCCGGATTCACAGCTTCAGTCATCAAGGGTCTGAAGGCTGGTATTTAATTAGATTTTCTAGTCGTCAGCTTCGCCGAGAGAGATAAGAATCTCATCGCAGGTGTCGACTACCTTACGGTGCATCCTGTATCCCAGGAATCCACCGAATATTCCGCCGATCAACATACCTCCGACAAGTCCTATCGCATAGGCTGCGTCGGGGGTTTTCATTATCATCTCGGCAGCACACCACCCGAACCATACGATGATCATCGGGATTGCGATCTTGAACCAGTCGCGATATTCCTTCTTCAGTTTCTTGATCTGCTTTGCGCACTCGAGCAGACTGCCTGTGCTAGCAGTATTTGATTTCACCCTGTTGTGCATTACTGCGGTGCATGAGGCGCAGAAGATGAGCATTGCGATGGTCGCACCGATGAAATACCAGCTGAGACCTAATTGATAGAATACAAACGCGCAGTATGGGGCTCCGATGATGCCGATCGCGATGCTGAGTATGCCCTTTCTCTGGATGGTAGAGATCCTGCTGGAAGTTGCGCTCCTGAGAATCCTGTCGTTGATTATTTCCTCGTTCGCAAGCATCTGCTTGAGCGCACTGATCTGCTCTCGCATATCCTCCATCTCGAGGTTTGTGATATCCTTGTGCTCCATGATTATTCTTCGTTTTTGGTTGACATTGCCTTGAGCTGCTCTCTGATCCTGAACAGCTTTACACCTACGTTCTTCGCGCTGATGCCGACGATGGCTCCGATCTCCTCATAGCTGATGTCCTCAAGCCAGAGAAGAACGATAGCTCGGTCGATGACATCGAGCTTGTGGATTCTCTCGTGCAGTTTCTGTACCTGCTTCGATCCTTCACCCTCATCGGTGAAGAGGTCAATTCCCATAGAGAGCGGAACCTTCTCGCCTGCCTTCTTCTTCTTTCTCTCAGCAGAGATGCAGGTGTTGAGGCTGATACGCCATATCCAGGTGTCTACGCTGGATTCTCCACGGAATGAATCGAAACCTTTCCACATATTGATAAGGATGTCCTGGAAGAGGTCGTTGACCTCGTCCGAATCCTTGGAGAACATGTAGCAGACCGTGTAGATCGTGCTCTTGTGTTCCTTGACGATACGTGCAAATTCCTGTTCGCTGTTCATTTTCTTCGTGTGGCCGCTTCAGGCGGTGGATGCGTTTTGAATAATTACTGGATGTAGATGTCCGGACGTGCTGGGATGATGATGGCTGCGATGAGGTATGCGAAGAAGCCTGCTCCTACGCAGAAGAATGCCACGAGCCATGCGAGCCTGATGATGGTTGGGTCGATATCGAAATAGTCGGCGATTCCGGTACATACGCCGGCGATCATCTTACCTTCAGGAATGCGATAAATTCTCTTTGCCATAGTTTCTTGTTTTTAATGTTTGCTCTTTAGACGAAAGAAAGCACCCATTTATTACAAAGATTGTGAAAAATATCGAAAAAAAGACGTCATCGGCTTTCCGGTGACGTCTCTATGGCTTTGGGATACATTCTATATATGGATGATCGAAGCAACCGGAGCGATAGGCTCGAGCTTTTCCTTTCCGGCGAGCTCATCGATCTCGACGACGAATACGAACTTGGTCACCTTGACTCCGTAGGTCTTGCCGTCCTTGACGATCTTGAGCTTGTTCATGGCCTCTGCGATACCTGCAGCGGTGCCTCCTGTTGCGAGTACATCGTCGAGAAGGTTGATCTCGAAGACGTCTCCGTTAGGCTCGCCGGCAGCTATGTCGGAGATTCGGAAGGTTACGAGGTCCTCGCCGTACTCTTTCTTGATGGCGACCTTCTGGAGGTCGTCAGAAGCGAATGGAAGCTTGTCCTTCTTCCTGATCGGAACGACGTTGCATACCTTGCTGGAAGGGTCGAGAAGGAGAGGCGCTCCGAAGAAGAAGCCTCTGGCCTCCACGTTTGCTACGGTGGTGGCGGTCACTTCCTCATTCACCTTGTCCATGAGGCTGCGGAAAGTGTCCCTGCCCTGGATGAGCGGGATTATGTCCACGAAATTGATGCCTGGTTTTGGAAAGTCCTTGTAGAACTTAAGCTTGTCTGCGAGATTCATCTTGCTATGCGTTTAGGAATTCGAGTATCGACTGGAGATCGTCCTTTGAGAAGGACTTCTGCTCGCCGCTTGCGAGGTTCTTGATGTTGATGACGCCCTGGGCTGCCTCATCGCTTCCGACGATGGAAAGGAATGAGATGCCCTTGCGGTCGGCATAGTCGAACTGTTTCTTAAGCTTGGTCTGTTCAGGATAGATTTCGCATGCGACGCCTGCCTCGCGGAGGGTCTTCACGACAGGGATGAGGTACATCGCTTCGCCCATGTTGGCGAAGAGGACCTTGGTGGTGGACATGACTTCCTTAGGGAACTTGTCCAGGCCGCCGAGCACGTCGTAGATGCGGTCGGCACCGAATGAGATTCCGACTCCGGACATGTTCGGAAGACCGAATATGCCGGTGAGGTTGTCGTAGCGTCCGCCTCCGCAGATACTTCCGATCTGGTAGTCGAGAGCCTTGACCTCGAAGATCGCTCCGGTGTAGTAGTTGAGTCCGCGCGCGAGGGAGAGGTCGATCTCCACCTGGTTTCTGATGTCTGCGGCAGCGATGAATCCGAAGAGCTCCTCGAGTTCGTCGAGGCCCTTGAGACCGGTCTCTGAACCGCTCATGATCCCCCTCATGGTGGCGATCTTCTCGCTTGCGCTTCCCTGGAGGGTGAGGACAGGTTCGATGATCTTCACGGCCTCGGCGGTGAGACCCTTCTCCATCATCTCAGCCTCCACAGCCTCGATGCCGATCTTGTCGATCTTGTCGATCGCGACGGTGATGTCCACGACCTTGTCAGGGAATCCGCAGATCTCTGCGAGTCCGGTGAGCACCTTGCGGTTGTTTATCTTGATGCATACGCGCACGTCGAACTTGCGGAACACCTGGTCCACGATCTGCACAAGCTCGAGCTCGTTGATCTGGGAGGTGCTTCCGATGACGTCGGCGTCGCACTGGTAGAATTCACGGTAACGTCCCTTCTGAGGGCGGTCGGCGCGCCATACGGGCTGGATCTGGAACCTTCTGAAAGGGAAGGTGAGCTCGTTCTGGTGCTGCACCACGAAGCGTGCGAAAGGCACTGTGAGGTCATAGCGGAGACCCTTCTCGCACACCTGCGGCGTGAGAGGCTTGGACATGTCCGCGCCTGCGAACGGGTCGCCCGAGTTGAGGATGCGGTAGAGGAGCTTGTCGCCCTCGTCGCCGTACTTGCCAAGGAGTGTGCTGAGGTTCTCCATCGCAGGGGTCTCGATCTGCGAGTATCCGTAGGTCCTGTAGACGCTCTTGATGGTGTCGAATATGTAGTTGCGCGCTGCCATTTCAGCAGGGCCGAAGTCTCTTGTTCCCTTTGGGATCGATGGTTTCTGTGCCATTTCTGTCGTATATGGTGTGGACGGCAAATTTAGCATTTTTTTCATACCTTTGCGCCAATACATGACACTATGGAGACAAAGAAACAACTATATCCGTTAAAGTTCATCCCTATCCCTGCCAGAAAGCCCTGGGGAGGCGATGCGCTGATCAAGATGCTCGGAAAATCCTTCGTCGAGACCGATGACGAAGGGGAGGAGCATAAGCTTACCGCCAAGGACAAGGTAGGTGAAAGCTGGGAGCTTGCCGACCTTGGATTCCAGGAGTCCGTAGTGGAGGATGGCTGGCTTGCCGGCAACACCCTCGAGGAACTGATGGAGACCTATATTGACAGGGTCGCAGGCGAGGACGTCTACAACTGGTACGGCCTGCAGTTCCCGCTCATGGTGAAATTCCTGGACATGGAGGACATGACTTCGGTGCAGGTGCATCCGGACGACGAGATCGCCGGGGAGCGCTACGATGCGCTCGGCGGGGCGGAACTTTGGTACGTGATGGACGCGAAGCCGGGAGCGAAGGTGTATCTCGGATTCTGCCGCGAGGTGACGGCGCAGGAGTTCTACGAGCGCTGCCTCAACGGGACGGTGGAGGAGATCCTGAACGTCATATATCCGAAAAAGGGTGACACCATCTATATCGCTCCGGGTACGGTACATGCTGCCGGTTGCGGACTGCTGGTCGCTCAGGTTCAGGAGGCTTCCGACATGACCTTCCGTCTCTGTGATTGGGGAAGGGAGTACGATCCGCCATGCGCAAGGATGATGCATCTCGAAGAGGCCATCGATATCGTGAATTATTCCGCAGTCACCCAGTCCCGCTGGCATCGCGGACCGCTCTGGGACAATCCGGAGGCGGGACTTCCTGTCGTGGAGAATCTTGTCAGCAGCCCAGAATTCACGGTGAATCTCCTCCGCCTGAGGGAACCGGTGAAGGCCTCGACTTCGAAGGCCGGAAGCTTCCTCGTGTATGTCTGCGTCGAAGGCCAGCTGAGCATCCAGGTTCCTTCGCAGGATGGAAAGGGAACTGACACGACCGTGCTTTCCAAGGGAGAGACGGTGCTCATTCCCGCAGACATGCCTGACTACCTCCTTGTCCCTCGCGACAAGGGTACAGTGATACTTGAGGCGACCGTGGAGAAGCGGAGCGACATGGACGGATATATCAATCCGGACACCGAGGCCTACCTCGAAGGTGAGGACTACGAAGGTCTGGAATCAGGAGAACTTCTCAATTAGAGTTATGGACAGCACGAGGATAGACAAGTACCTATGGGCGATCCGCGTCTACAAGAGCCGCACTGACGCCACCGATGCCTGCAAGGGCGGAAAGGTGAAGCTCAACGGTCTGGACGTGAAGCCTTCCCGTGAGATAAAGGCCGGGGACATGCTTACCGCCCGCAAGGGCCAGGTGCAGTTCACCTTCCGTGTCATAGAACCCATCGACAAGAGGCAGGGCGCGAAGTTCGTGCCCCAGTATGCGGAGAACCTGACTCCGCCGGAGGAACTCGAGAAGATGAGGGCGCCGGTGGAGACCTTCTTCTTCAAGAGGGACCGCGGAACCGGCAGACCGACCAAGAAGGACAGACGTCAGATGGATTCGCTCTGGGACCTTCTGGACGACGGATTCGACCTTGACGATCTCGATATCTGATCAAGAGACTGGCCAAAAAGTATTGGCCAGTCTCTTTTTTGTTAACTGATTGCAGAATAATATCATTTTTCGCCCAAAATTGTAATGGATATCTATGCGACAATTGCTAAATAATGGTAATTTTGTAACGACTATGTAAGTGTGGATATGAAAAAGTATATGAATGGATTGTGCTGCATGGCGGCAGCGGCGCTGAGTGCATGCGGCGCACCGTCCGACCCGGATGCGGACAATGCTGAGAAATGGAGCCCTGACCAGAGGGCGAGCGTGGAGAGCATAACTGCAGTGGAGGGGTCCGACGGACACCTATTCGAGATGAACTATACTGCGGATTATAAGCTCCCGGAGATGATGAAGGAAGGCTGTGGCTCTCTTCCCGAGTCGCTTCTTCTCCTTTACAAGAACTTGCTGCCGGAGTCCCGCATCCTTCTCCAGAATGCCAGCACCCAGGGCGTGGGCTGCAGTACTTTCTCATCGGCGAGCAGCGATGGGGGATATGTGCTCGGCCGAAATTATGACTATCCGGTGAAAGGCAATTACTATGTCGTGGTGCATACCGCACCGGAGCACGGTTACAAGTCGGTAGGTATCGCCGATGTCAGTGCTCTCCTTGCAGATCCCGATCCAGAGAATCCGTTCAGCACTGTGCGCAACCAGGAGATGACCATATTCGCGCCTTTCAGCATCCTCGACGGTATCAATGAGAAAGGTCTCATGGGCAGCTTCATGCAGCTCGAATTCGAGGCGACCATGCAGGACCGCGGCCGCACTCCGATGCTTTCCAACTGGATGCTCCGCGTCGTTCTCGACAACTGCGCGACCGTGGATGAGGCCATCGCGATGATGGACCGTTTCGATGTCCGTTCCATCTTCCAGAACGAGGATATGGACCTCCACTACATCTATGCGGATGCGAACGGGGACAGGGTCATCATCGAGTATGTGGATAACGAGATGCATGTGCTCCGCACACCGGATCTGATCGGTGAGGATGCACCTTATATCATGTCGACCAACTTCTACCTCACTCCAGGCCGTCGTGTCGACAGGGAGACCGGTCTATGGGAGAAGAAGGAGCTCGGCTACTGGCGTTTCGACGTGCTTTGCGAGAGTCTCAAGGCAAATCCGACCCCATCGAAGGCAGAGGCTATGGATTATATGAAGAGTGTACGCATCGTATTCAACGACCAGGACGAGATCGAGGCGATGAAGCGCGTAGGATTGGATCCGGAGAAGTTCGAGGACTGGAGCTGGATGTCCCTCTGGTCGTCAGTGTACAACAGCGAGGACCTCAGCCTGGATTTGTGTATCCGTGAGAACTACGACAGGAAATACTCCTTCAAGATCGACTAGGCATCATTTGATTTCATTACCATTTAAACCACAATAAAACATGAAAAAAATTATCCTCGGAATTGCACTCGCCGCAGTGGCAGCGTGTGCTCCAAAGAAGGCCGAGACCCCTATCCTCACTATCGAGGGCGGTCAGGTCCAGGGCGTTGAGACCAGCGTTGCTGGTGTCGTTGCTTACAAGGGTATCCCTTACGCAGCAGCTCCTATCAAGGAGAATCGTTGGAAAGCTCCACAGCCAGTAGAGCCATGGCAGGGCGTCAAGGTTTGCGATCGCTTCGCTAACCCAAGCTACCAGCACATCCAGTACAAGGGTGGCTACTATACTGAGTGGGGTTACGGTGATGAGGCTCCTTTCAGCGAGGACTGTCTCTACCTCAACGTATGGACCAAGCAGTCTGGCAATCCTGGCGCAAAGCTCCCTGTAGCTGTATGGATCCATGGTGGCGGATACCGCGAAGGTTTCGGTACCGAGCCTGAGTTCGACGGCAAGGAGTTCGCAGGCAAGGACGTGGTTCTCGTGACCATCAACTACCGTCTCGGCGTATTCGGCTTCCTCACCCATCCTGAGCTCTCAGCTGAGAACCCTAACGGCGTTTCCGGCAACTACGGTATCCTCGACCAGATCGAGTCACTCAAGTGGGTCAAGAAGAACATCG
>JAKSJQ010000035.1 GCA_024402115.1 Bacteroidales bacterium
ACTTCGGACCGATCTTGAACCGGAGTCCTTCCATCTCCTCGTAGATGGCCTCATCGCCGCTGTAGAGCATGCACTCCTGGTCGCCGATGGAGTCGTTCATCTTGGAGTTGATGACATAGTAGAGCGAACTGATCATAGGGAACTGCGCAAGCACTGCATCGAGGAGAGCTTCACGCGCCTTGACGTCCTCATGCCAGAAGACGATGATGAGCATCACATTTCCCTTCTCGGTGGTCCTGATGATCATGTTCCTGAGGAAACCCTCATGGTTGCGGATGTCGAAGAAAGGAAGGTCGTGCTCGAAGGCGTAGTTCTTGATGAAGAGCCTGATCTCGTTGGAAGGGGAGGCCTGGAGGTGGCAGTGCTCGATGTCGAGCACCTTGTCGAAGAACCTTCCGACGTGGAATCCAAGACCCTGACGCTCCTTCTCTGGGATCGCATCCGGATCTTCTCCTTCCTCAAGCCATCTTCTGTTGGAGAAGGTGAACTCGAGCTTGTTCCTGTAGTATGTAGTTTCGTCTGAGCCTACGATAGGGGTGATCTCCGGAACGTCGAGGTGTCCTATCCTTACGAGCTGGTCATATACCTGCTGCTGCTTTGCCGCGAGCTGCATCTGGTAAGGGAGCGGCTGCCACTTGCATCCGCCGCAGGTTCCGAAATGTTTGCAGAAAGGCTCGAGTCTGTCAGGTGAAGGCTGGACCATGCGGAGGATGAATCCCTCCATGTAGTTCTTTTTCTTCTTGGTGACCTTGATGTCGACGATATCGCCAGGGACAGCGAACTGGACGAAGATCACGGCACCGTCCACATGGGCGAGGGCCTTGCCTTCGGCAGCGACTGCTTCGATAGTAACGTTCTCGAGAATTATCTCCTGATGTTTCCTGGACATGTTCACAATGATTTCGATTGCAAAAATAGCATTTAAATACTAATTTTGACGGGTATCTTATTCACGAAAACACAAGAAATATGCATATTGGCGTTGCTGGAAACATTGGTGCGGGCAAGACAAGCCTCACGAGGATTCTCGCGGAGCAGTATGGATGGACTCCGAGGTTCGAATCCGTTTCCGACAATCCCTATCTCGAGGACTACTACAAGGACATCGCAAGGTGGTCTTTCAACCTCGAAATGTACTTTCTCGTGAGACGTCTGGAGGACCTCCGTGCCATCGCTGAGGGCGATCAGGCAATCATTCAGGACAGGACGATCTACGAGGGCGTGAACGTGTTCGTCCGCAACAACTATGAGATGGGAAATCTCAGCGACAGGGATTTCACCACCTACATGGAAATCTTCCGTACCATGACCTCAGTCACCAAGGCTCCGGACCTTATGATCTATCTCCGCTGCTCGGTTCCGCACCTTGTCGGCCAGATCCAGAAGAGGGGACGTGACTACGAGCAGAGCATCAGTCTGGAGTATCTCTCCGGCCTCAACCGTCTCTATGAGGAATGGATCGCCGAGTATGAGCACCCGCTTCTGATCATCGATGCTGATGACCTCGACTTCGTCAACAACCCAGACGACTTCTCAAAAATAAAAGACCGCATCGACGCTTGTCTCTACGGTCTTTTCTAAAGTATTTCCCAGCGGATATTATTCGTAATCCTGCCAGCTCTTGATCTGGATGTCAGCAAGAGACTTGCGGCAGATCGCCTCAAGGAAGGCGTTCGCAAGGCGTGCGTTGGTGATGAGCGGAGTGTTGTGGTCGATCGCAGCTCTTCTGATGCGGTAACCGTTTGTGAGCTCCCTCTTGGTCCTGTTCTTAGGGATGTTGATGATGAGGTCGAACTTGTGTTCAGAAATCATGTTCATGATGTTCGCCCTTTCCTCAGCATGGTTCTCGTCAGGCCATCCTACGATGGTGGCAGGAACGCCGTTCTCGTTGAAGAACTTGGCGGTACCCTCGGTTGCGTAGATGGTGTAGCCGTTCTTGGTGAGCATTGCCGCTGCATCCAGAAGGGCAACCTTGCTCTTTGCCTCGCCGCTGCTGATCATGATACCCTTGTCCTTGGATGGGATGTTGTATCCGGTAGCGATGAGTGCGTTGATGAGTGCCTCCTCGTAGTCGTCGCCAAGGCAGCCGACCTCACCGGTAGATGACATGTCGACACCGAGAACCGGGTCTGCGTTCTGGAGACGTGCGAAGCTGAACTGGCTGGCCTTGACACCGATGCGGTCGATATCGAAAGCGCTCTTGTCTGGCTTCTCGTATGGAGCGTCGAGCATGATCTTGGTAGCGGTCTCGATGAAGTTGCGCTTGAGGACCTTGCTGACGAATGGGAATGAGCGGCTGGCGCGGAGGTTACACTCGATCACCTTCACATCGCGGCCCTTTGCGAGGTACTGGATGTTGAATGGACCTGAGATGTTGAGTTCTGCTGCGATCGCGCGGCTCATCTTCTTGATCTGACGTGCGGTAGCGAAGCTGATCTGCTGGGCAGGGAAGACCATGGTAGCGTCACCTGAGTGGACACCGGCATACTCTACGTGCTCGCTGATAGCGTACTCTACGATTTCGCCATTCCTTGCAACTGCGTCGAACTCGATCTCGTTGGTCTCAGACATGAACTGAGAGATAACGACTGGGTATTCCTTGCTGACCTCGGTGGCCATCTCGAGGAAACGTACGAGCTCATCGTCGCTGTAACATACGTTCATGGCAGCGCCTGAGAGGACGTATGAAGGACGGACGAGGACAGGGTAGCCTACCTTGTCGATGAATGCCTTCACATCCTCCATAGAGGTGAGGGCGCTCCACTGAGGCTGGTCGATGCCGAGCTGGTCGAGCATTGCGCTGAACTTGTTACGGTTCTCTGCTCGGTCGATGCTGACAGGAGAGGTTCCGAGGATAGGAACGCTCTGGCGATGGAGCTTCATCGCGAGGTTGTTAGGTATCTGGCCACCCACTGAGACGATGACTCCGCGTGGATTCTCAAGTTCGATGACGTCAAGGACGCGCTCGAAGGTGAGCTCATCGAAGTAGAGACGGTCGCACATGTCGTAGTCTGTAGATACGGTCTCAGGGTTATAGTTGATCATGATTGACTTGTAGCCGAGCTTGCGGGCGGTCTGGATGGCGTTCACAGAGCACCAGTCGAACTCCACTGAGCTTCCGATACGGTATGCACCTGAACCGAGGACGATGACAGACTTCTCGTTGCTGTAGTAGTTGATGTCATATCCCTCGACCGCGTAGGTCATGTAGAGGTAGTTGGTGAGCTCAGGATGCTCGCTGCCGACAGTCTCGATCCTCTTTACTGCAGGGAGGATGCCGAGGCCCTTACGGTAAGCGCGGACATTGAGAAGCTCCTTCTCCATGTTGCCCTCGTGCTTGTCGAGAACGAGGCGGGCAATCTGGAAGTCTGAGAAACCGAGGATCTTCGCCTGACGCATCACGTCTGCAGGAACTTCCTCGATAGCCTTGTACTCGCTGAGCTTAGCTGCGAAGTCTACGATGTTCCTGAGCTTGTCGATGAACCAAGGATCGATCTTGGTGAGCTCATAGAGCCTTTCGGAGGTATAACCCTCCTGGAGGGCCTGTGCGATGGCGAAGATACGCAGGTCGGTAGGATTTGCGAGCTCGTCATCGAGGTTGTCGAAGTGGATGTGGTCGTTGCATACGAAACCGTGCATGCCCTGGCCGATCATACGGAGACCCTTCTGGATGAGCTCCTCGAAGGTGCGTCCGATACTCATGATCTCGCCGACTGACTTCATGCTTGAACCGATGCGGCGGCTGACGCCGTTGAACTTTGTGAGGTCCCAGCGAGGGATCTTGCAGATGAGGTAGTCGAGTGAAGGAGCTACGTATGCTGAGTTAGGGGTACCCATCTCACCGATCTGGTCGAGAGTGTAGCCGAGAGCAATCTTCGCTGCAACAAATGCGAGAGGGTAGCCGGTAGCCTTTGATGCGAGAGCTGAGCTTCGTGAAAGGCGGGCATTGATCTCGATGATACGATAGTCATCGGTGTCTGCGTTGAATGCGAACTGGATGTTGCACTCGCCGACGATTCCGAGGTGCTTGACGCACTTGATGGTGATGTCCTGGAGCATCTTGACCTGGTCGTCGCGGAGAGAGCAGGTAGGTGCTACGACGATTGACTCACCGGTGTGGATTCCGAGCGGATCGAAGTTCTCCATGCTTGCGACGGTGAAGCAATGGTCGTTTGCGTCGCGGATGCACTCGAACTCGATCTCCTTCCATCCCTTGAGCGACTCCTCTACGAGTACCTGAGGGGCGAAGGTGAAAGCGGACTCTGCGATATCCTTGAAGGTCTTCTCGTCTGGGCAGACGCCTGAACCGAGACCACCGAGAGCATATGCTGAACGGATCATGATAGGGTAGCCGATGCGGCGTGCAGCTGCAAGGGCAGCGTCCATGGTCTCGCAAGCCTCGCTGACAGGAACCTTGAGGTCTGCCTCGTTGAGTCTCTTGACGAAACGGTCGCGGTCCTCAGTATCCATGATGGCCTCTACGCTGGTACCGAGTACCTGTACTCCGTACTTCTCGAAAGTACCGTTCATGTAGAGCTCTGTACCGCAGTTGAGTCCGGTCTGACCACCCCATGCGAGGAGAATGCCGTCAGGACGTTCTTTCTTGATTACTTCAGTTACAAAATAAGGCGTTACTGGAAGGAAATAAACCTTGTCAGCAATGCCTTCAGATGTCTGGATTGTAGCAATGTTAGGGTTGATGAGGACTGACTTGATACCCTCTTCACGAAGGGCTTTGAGTGCCTGAGAGCCGGAATAATCAAATTCGCCGGCCTGTCCGATCTTAAGTGCACCGGATCCGAGGAGGAGGACCTTCTTGAGATTTGACTTCATATATCGATTTTTGTAAAGTTCCAAAACTAGGCAAAGGTACGAAAAAAATCGCCCCGATTTATGGATTCTCCGAATTTTTTCAACAAAACAATCAACAATTGCTTTTGCGGTTTTTTATTGGTAAATTTGTTCAGTTATGACCTTCTGCTCCCCAATGATCGTGGAAGGCATGTTTACCACATAAGACACATTATGGGAAAGAAACTACTTCTTGGCGATGAAGCTATTGCTCTCGGAGCCATATATGCAGGACTGAGCGGAGTCTACGCCTATCCTGGAACCCCTTCAACTGAAATTACCGAGTTCATCCAGAATGATCCTCTCGCAAAGGAACGCGGAATCCACAGCAGGTGGTGCACCAATGAGAAGACAGCGATGGAAGCAGCTCTGGGAATGAGCTACGCTGGCAAGCGAGCTCTCGTATGCATGAAGCATGTCGGAATGAACGTTTGTGCCGACGCGTTCGTGAACAGCGCCATTACCGGTGTGAACGGTGGTCTGGTCGTACTTGCTGCTGACGATCCATCCATGCATTCATCGCAAAACGAGCAGGACAGCCGCTTCTATGCGGATTTTGCCATGATTCCGGTTCTTGAGCCGAGTAACCAGCAGGAAGCATACGACATGATGGCGGATGCGTTTCAGCTCTCGGAGAGTCTCAAGGAGCCTGTGATGCTTCGCATCGTGACGAGGCTTGCTCATAGCCGTGCAGCCGTGGAGGTCGGCGAGCCTATGGCAGAGAATCCTATGAACGTGACTCGTGAAAGCTGGGTACTTCTCCCTGGCAATGCTAGGAAAAAATATGTAGAACTTATTGCCAAGCAGCCGGAGATGAAGAAGGCTGCAGAAGAATCTATATATAATAGATGTGTAGTGTCGTCTTCTGCACCAAGGATAGGTGTCGTAGCCTGCGGTATCGCTTATAACTACGTGAAGGAAGCTGCCGGCGATGATGTGAACGTTCTCAAGATAAGCCAGTATCCTATACCTGAGGATCTTGTGAAAAAACTTGCTCAGGAGAACGACGCCCTGCTCGTGGCTGAAGACGGACAGCCGGTGGTAGAGAAGGCGGTCAAGGCCTTGCTCGGCGCAGGATATCCTGTCAAGGGACGTCTCACAGGCGATCTTCCAAGGACAGGCGAACTTACTCCTGACAGTGTTGCGATCGCTCTCGGAAAGCCAGCAGGACCATCTTTCGAGAAGGCAAAGAATCTCGCAGGAAGGCCTCCACAGCTTTGTCAGGGCTGCGGCCACAGGGATGTATATGCTGCACTCAACGAAGTGCTCGCTACATATCCGGACTATAGGATTTTCGGAGACATCGGATGCTACACCCTCGGTGCGCTTCCTCCTTTCCGTGCGCTTTCGAGCTGCGTGGACATGGGCGCATCCATCACCATGGCAAAGGGTGCGGCTGACGCTGGATTCTTCCCGTCTGTTGCAGTTATCGGAGATTCTACCTTCACCCACAGCGGCATGACCGGACTGCTTGATGCGGTCAACGACAGAAGCAACATCACCGTCATCATCTCCGACAACCTCACGACCGGTATGACCGGAGGTCAGGACAGCGCTGGTACGAACAAATATGAGGCGATATGCGTTGGTCTCGGTGTAGATCCTGCACATGTCAGGGTAGTCGTACCGCTCCCTAAGAACTTGCCTGATATCACGAAAGTGATCAAGGAAGAGATAGAATACGACGGTGTGTCCGTCATTATACCACGAAGGGAGTGCATGCAGACCTTGCAGCGCCATCTCCGCGAAGCTAAGAAGAACAATAAGTAATGAAGAAGGACATCATACTTTGCGGTGTGGGAGGACAAGGCATCCTCAGCATCGCGACCATCATAGGCGAGGCCGCAACGAAGGCAGGACTCAATCTCAAGCAGGCGGAGGTTCACGGAATGAGCCAGAGGGGAGGAGACGTCCAGAGCAATCTCAGGCTTTCCACTGAGACTATATGGTCCGATCTTATCCCGCTAGGCAAGACTGACGTCGTGATCAGTATGGAGCCGATGGAAGCGCTCCGCTATCTCGAGTATCTTGCTCCGGACGGAACCGTCGTTACCAGCAGCAAGCCGTTCGTCAATATCCCGAATTACCCTGAGGAGGCAGCTCTGATGGCGGAACTGGAATCACTTCCGTCCGTCGTGAAGCTCGACATCGAGTCAGTCGCAATGGAATCAGGAAATCCTCGCGGAGCCAACATGGTGCTCCTGGGAATGGCAGCACCGTATATCGGCATACTGAGCGTTGCTCAGCTGCGCGAGGCCATCGCCGTTGTCTTCGCAAGGAAAGGAGAAGCCATAGTCAATGCCAATCTCAAGGCATTCGACATGGGTGTGGAATCAACAGAAAACTAACCATATAACTATGATACATAATCCAGCAATCGAGTGCATGCCTCGTGAGGACATGCGCAAGCTCCAGTCGGAGAGACTGGTCAAGATCGTAAAGACCTGCTACGAGAAAGTCCCTTTCTACAAGAAGAAGATGGACGAACTCGGAGTGAAGCCTGAGGACATCAAGTCCATCGATGACATCTCCAAGCTTCCTTTCACAACCAAGACAGACCTCAGGGATGAATATCCTTTCGGCCTCCAGGCGGTTCCACAGTCTGAGGTGGTGAGAATCCATGCATCCAGCGGTACGACAGGAAAGCCTGTAGTCGATACATATACAAAGAATGATATAGACAACTGGGCAGAGGGTGTGGCACGCGTGATGGCGGCCGGTGACGTAGGTCCCGGTGACATCGTACAGGTCAGCTACGGATACGGACTCTTCACCGGTGGACTCGGAGCACACGACGGTGCTGCGAAGCTCGGAGCGGTTCAGCTTCCTACTTCGGCGGGTAACACCGAGAAGCAGATCATGCTCATGCAGGATTTCGGTTCCACCGCCCTTGCATGCACCCCTTCCTATGCACTTCGCCTTGCGGAGGCCATCCATGCCAGCGACAAGGTTTCCATCGATAACATGAAGCTTCGCGTAGGTTTCTTCGGCGCAGAGCCATGGACTGAAGGCATGCGCAAGGAACTCGAGGAGAAGCTCCGCATCAAGGCATTCGACATCTACGGTCTCACCGAGATGAGCGGTCCCGGAGTGGGAGGCGAGTGCGAGTGCCATGACGGCACTCATCTCTGGGAAGACATGTTCTACCCTGAGATCATCAACCCTGACACCCTCGAGCCATGCGCTCCGGGCGAGTTCGGCGAGCTTGTCTTCACTTCGCTCTGCAAGGAGGCCATGCCTATCATCCGCTACCGTACACGCGACCTCACAAGGCTTATCTATGAACCTTGTAAGTGTGGCCGCACAGCAGTCAGGATGGACCGTATCCTCGGCCGTTCGGACGACATGCTCATCATCCGCGGCGTGAATGTGTTCCCATCGCAGATCGAAACCGTACTCACCGAGTTCCCTGCTTTCCAGCCTTACTATTTCATCACTGTGGACCGCGTGAGCAACGAGGATACATTCGATCTCGACGTGGAGCTCCGTCTCGAGTACTTCAGCTACGACCCTGCCAAGCAGATGCCGTTCATGAAGCCTCTCTATGACCGTATTGTGAGCCTCGTCGGCATAAAGCCAAACATCCACATCCTGCCTCCGGGAACGATCGCACGTTCAGAGGGTAAGGCAAAGCACGTTCTCGACAAGCGTAACTTCAAGGACTAGCAATGAAGATTTTCAGTGATGCACTGGTGGCCGAGGCTGCCAGTGCCAGCAATGTCGCAGATATTTCGCATGCGACCATAGGGGAGACGCTGCTGATGGCGCAGTACCTCGAGCAGAAGACGGGCATCCCATTCATACGCATGGATCAGGGAAGCCCGGGACTTCCTGCGAACAGGTATGGCATCGAGGCCGAGAAAAGGGCCCTCGACAGCGGTATCGGATCCCAGTATCCCGCCGCTGCCGGCGTGCCCGAGCTGAAGAAGGCTGCGAGCGACTTTGTCAAGGCCTTCATGGACATAGACGTGAGCCCGCGCTCATGCGTGCCGACCGTTGGCTCTGTGGCCGGCTCGTTCGGTGCGTTCATCGCCTGCTGTCAGCGCGACCCGTCCAAGGACAAGGTGCTCTTCATCGATCCGGGTTTCCCTATCCAGAAGAGCCAGCTTCGCGTGCTTGGAATCTCATGGAGGGAGTTCGACATCTATCCTCACCGCGGTGAGGCGCTGAGGGCGAAGCTCGAAGATGAGCTGAAGTCTGGCGACATCGCAGCCATCGTATATTCGAACCCGAACAATCCCGCATGGATATCGCTCGAAGAAGAGGAGCTCGGCATAATAGGCGAGCTCGCGACCAAGTACGACGCAATCGTGCTGGAGGACCTTGCATATTTCGCGATGGAGAGCCGCAGGGATCTTTCGCATCCATACGAAGCACCGTTCGTTCGTACGGTTGCGCGATATACTGACAACTATATCCTGATGCTCTCGTCCAGCAAGATCTTCAGCTATGCAGGACAGCGCATGGCACTCGTCTGCATCAGCGACAAGCTCTTCGAGAGGCATTTCCCTGCATTCGTGGAGCGCTACCATGACAGCGGAATCTTCGGTGCCACGTTCACGGCTTCGATCCAGTACATGATAACCAGCGGCGCGACAGCCACCACCCAGTACGGCTATGCCGAGATGCTCAGGCTCTCATGCGAGGGAAAGATCAACTTCGTGGAGGATACCAGGGAGTATGCGATACGCGCGAAGAGGATGAAGAAGATATTCTGCGACAACGGATTCGAGATCACCTATCCGAAGGATGTGAACGAGGAGATCGGCGACGGCTTCTTCTTCTCGCTCTCATATCCTGGAATGAGCGGCTCGGAGCTCGTAAGGGAGCTTATCTGCTACGGAGTCTCCAGCATCAACCTCGATACCACAGGAAGCCTGCAGCAGGGTGTTCGTGCATGTACCTCGAGGATGCGCGAGGAGCTCTATCCGGTGCTCGAGGAGAGGATGAGACAATTCAAGGAAGACCATGACGCTTAAGGAAAGACTGAACGAGGGCGACCATTTCGCCAGGATGACGGGTGCCAGCATAACCGAGATCAGGGAAGGCTATGCGAAGGCTGAACTGACCGTAGGGGAGCAGCACCTGAATGGGGCGGGAGTATGCCAGGGCGGCGTTTTCTATACTCTCGCCGACCTTGCGTTCGCTGCCGTGGCCAACAGCAGAGGGGTGGTGACCCTCGGCATCTCGAATACCATCACGCTGCTCAAGTCAGCGCAGCTCGGAGACACTCTGACTGCGGAATGCACCGAGACCCTTGACCATCACCGTCTGCCTTACTGCGACATCAAGGTGACGAATCAGAAAGGGGAGATAGTCGCGGTGATGACAGGCCTCGCGTATAGGATGAAGCAGGAATTTGAATATGATTCCTTAATGTAAATTATTGAAGGATAGTTATTTATGAAGATAGCTCTGTTGCAGGGAGACTTGAAGTGGGCGAGTCCTGAGTCGAATGCTCAGGTCTTTGAGGAGATGATATTGAAGGCATGTGACTGCGGAAACGGCTGTCATACAGATCTTTACGTGCTTCCGGAGATGTGGAGCACCGGCTTTGCGACCGTTCCTGAAGGCATTGCAGAGGAGTTTGACACGACCTGCAGGAGTCTTGAATGGATGAAATCCATGGCGGACAGGACCGACGCAGCCATTGCGGGCAGCGTTGCGGTACACTGCAGCGACGGCACGTACAGGAACCGTTTTTTCTTCGTGAAGCCCGGCGGCGGGTATGTCTATTATGACAAGCACCATCTCTTCACCTATGGAGGTGAACACCTCAGATATACGGCCGGAAACGAGCGCGTGACCGTAGAATGGCGCGGCGTGAGATTCCTTCTGCTGGTCTGCTACGACCTGCGATTCCCGATGTGGGCTCGAAGCCGTGAGGATTATGATGCGATCATCTATGTCGCATCGTGGCCGACTCCGAGGGTCGAGGCATGGAACGCACTGCTCAAGGCGAGGGCTATCGAGAACCAGTGCTATGTACTTGGCGTGAACAGGGTCGGAACCGATCCGAGCTGCGAATACTGCGGCGGCACGGCATTCATCGATCCTTACGGTGCCGCGGAGTTGTGTCCGTATGGAGAGGTCAGCGTTCTTCCGGGTCAGATCGACATGGACGCTCTGAACGCGTTCAGACAGAAATTCCCGGTACTTTCGGACAGAGATTGATATTTTTTTTGATTATGAATTATCATTTCAGGAGATTCATCATATTGACAGCGATCCTGTCAGTATTGTCTGTTTCTTGTGAAAAGGGACAGAAAAGGGCGAACACCATCATCGAGGATAATCTGTTCGGTATAGAATACGACGATTATGATTTCGATGCCGGTGTTGAGTATTACAGCAGGCATCTTCCTCCAGAGGAAGCCCCGGCATGCTCTGAGGTCAGGAAGGGCGATTTCATAGGACGCAACCTGGATTATTATATCAATAAGAATGCGTCAGCGGTCATCAAGGTGAATTCCAATGGAAAAAGGTTTGCTTCGATTGGAGTCGTGGGCTGCAGCCGCGAATTCAGCAGGGAACTGGCAGCTGCCGGCAGGTATGATTCTATCTACGAGTATCTTCCTCTGAGGACCAGTGACGGAATCAATGAGAATGGTGTATATATAGGCGTAAACGTGGTGCCGACAGGGGAGACATCACTTGATCCGGAGAAGTGGAGATACCACGAATGGGGTCTCGGAGCCGCTTTTACAAACAAGTCATCAGACAGGAAATATCCGACTCTGTGTCTTGTGCGCTTCGTTCTTGACAATGCCGTTTCCGTGGATGATGCAATACAGAAACTTCTCAGCGTAAACTGGTATGATCCATACAATTACCCATTTGAAGGCGATGCGCAGTCTTTCCATTGGATGCTTGCAGACGGCAGCAAGAACTGTGTGGTCGAGTTCCTTGAGAATGAACTTGTCATAACTGCTGCAGACGAACTTGACAAGGCATCGTTCGGAACGGTGATGACGAATTTCACCAATGCATGCATGGCTGCCGGGGTCATGCAGTATCATGGTCAGGGATATGAGCGTTTCGATATTCTCAGCAGGAACTATGATGCTGCAGAGGAATCTTTCGCCGGAATGGAGAAGCTTATGCAGAACGTATGGTATTCGAAGTATTATACGACCCCAGAGCGTTCTGAGGATTATTGGCTCAGTGAGACTGAACTTGAAGGTTATGCAGCGTGGGAGCTTTATCACCATTATGAGCTTTGGGACAGCAAGGATCTTCAAGATCAGGTTGCATCGGATAAAGCCGAGTGGGCCGACAAGAATAATTGGTACAATGATTCGACCAATCTCTGGTTCACTGTCCATAACAGCGTATACAATTTGAAGGACAAGAAATTCGAGGTTCTTGTGCACGAAGGTTTGGGCGCGCAGAAATCATACTTGCATTTCGATCTGAAGTCAAGTTTCAATAAACCATTGTCGAAATAGCTTTTTTTCCCGCATGTCTGTACAGTAGGTGTGCGGGATAGTTTTTGATACTCGTATATTAACATAATATAAATTGTATAAATAGATTGTAAATCCGTGAAAAGGGGATTTACGAATGCTTAAGTGCTTTTATCTATCGCTAAACACATAGTTATTTTTTGTTGTCTGCTGAACATATCTTCGTGATTGTTTAATTGACGCACGAATCATGAGAATCGAAGATTTATACCAGAAGTTCAAGAAGACCATCGACATGTCCATACTTCTTGCCGCATACATGGCGACTCAGTCCTGTATCATGGACGAACGCTACAATGGCGAGAATCTTAAGAACATGGACCTTACCATGAATCTTTTCAGCAAGGGCGTGGAATTTCCGCTCGGCTCTACATCTCAGCTCAGTTTCGCAGATCTCAGTGAGATATCTGGCGCAGACTTCAGCATGCTGACAGAAGCCGCTGACGGTAGCTACAGCATCAGCTATGGTGACCAGATCGATCTGTCGGAGAATCTCGCTTCGCTAGACTTCGCGTCTCTTGCGAGCATGGATGCAATTGCCTTTGACGAGAAGTTCGAATATCATGTTGGCATAGACAAGAACATGCTCGGAATCCAGGCTCAAGAATGGGACGAAAGTTCAGAAATCGGCGTCTCAGCTTTCAGCATACCGGCTATCAGTCCGATAAATCGGGTCGAGAATATCCCTATGGGACTCTATGATGAGAGCCTTGTCAAAAGCCTTTCCTTGGATGAGGAACTTAAGGATATTCATATCAAAAACGGCTTTGTGGATCCTTCTATGGCCGTTTTGGGTGGAAATGGACCTGCTGTTAAAGGGCTCACTTTCTTCGTCGGAGACATCGCTCCTGTGACGATGGAACCATATACGAGCCGAATTCTCGTGGACCATGAGCTGCAGGGCATCAAGAGCATCAGCGACATAGAGCTTTCCGGCAATGCCAAGATGATCGTAAGTCTGTCTCTTACAAATAATTACCTGGTCTCAGGAAATATCGTACCTAATATCGATGTGGATCTCACGAAGATCTGCGGTATCGAAGGCTATTCCGGTAAGATGGTGAATATCAGTGACTTGGTGATGAATGAGGAGAATGGCTATCGTGCAGTAAGGACTTATGACATTACGGGACTGGTTAAGAATTCCTTCAAGGATGGCAGGATATTTCTCGACGAGAATGTAACTATAGCAGGACAGATCGAAGGATATTCCCTCACTGCAGATCGCTCCCTCGTTTCCGATTCATATTCCAAGGGAGGAATGATGCTTAACCTTGATGTCCAATTCGAGAACGTAGACATTGAATCTGCCGACATAGTCCTTGAGCCTGTGACTGTAGTGACTGACGATATAATTGTTCCTATGAGCATCTCCCCTGTCGCTCTCCCATCGATTGTCGAGCGCATATCTTCGGTAAGCCTGGATAGAAGCAGGAAGACGGTACTTGAACTCGACGCCCCAAATCTCTTGAAGATAAACGGACTATCGGCCAAAATCGACGAGATAGTCGTAGAATTCCCTGATGGAATGCACGTGGAAGGCTGTACCGACGGAAGGCTCGTCATCAAGGGTGCGAAACTTCCCCTGAGGAAAGATATCGTGATCAGCAGCATCGACTTCCCAGCTCCTGTTGCCGGCTATCAGTCTTTCAACGGTAACATAAAGGTTCATGCGAAGACCACCGTTTCAGGTTCGATGGATGTTGCGGATCTTCCAGCAAGCGAATCAGAAGATGTCGTAGTGGTCGCCTCAATCTCTAGCTCCCCTGTCATCTCAGACTTCAGCGTGAAGACAAACGAATACAGGAAGGATCTCGGCATGGAGCAGAAGTTCGATCTCAATGTCGATGGAATCGGCGATCTTGGGAACATTACCGTCGTACCGGATGGCAAGCCGAACATCGAAATCGTCTTCAATACCCCATCGGTCCAGGCGCTCACATTCATGACTGGAAACGACGGAATCACCATCGCACTTCCTTCAAGCATCAGGCTTGACGAAAGTCGTATGGGCTCAGGATACACTTACTCCCAGAGCAAGCATTCCATTAATATATTAGGTCCCGTTCCATCTAAGATCAGCCTTCCCGTGAAGGAATTCCATGTTTCGGCTTCGACGGCCGAGCAGGAAATCAAGGTCAGCGGTGAGTTCGTGGCAGCAGCTGGCGTGCTCGGAAAGAGTGATGTCGAAGCTCTTAACGGCGCGAGCATAGGCATAAGCCTCAGCATTCCTCAGATGAATGCAAAGAACGTGAGACTCGATGATGGTCTTTCCGTTAAGGTCGACGAGACCACTTCCGTGAGCCTTTTCGATAGGGAAAGAATACCTGAGATGGTAGACATCCTCAGCGAGCTCGTCCTCGACGATGTCTATATCAACTGCAGCATGGATTTCGGTGGCCTCCCAGGCAACGGCAACTATATGGTTGACCTCGTCGCTACCCTGCCTGACTGCTTCTCCCCTTCCGAAATCGCTCTCAAGGGTGCAGTCAAGAACGGACGTTTCGTGGCTCAGCCGGTCAAGCTGATTGCCCTTAGAAATCTTGACATGAGAAGGATTGAGGAGCTTTCGTCCGAGATCACGATCCGCGGTTCTTTGTCTACTGAGAGCGCAGATATCGAACTTGAGAGCCTCAAGAATGATATTTCTGTCGACATGAAGATAAGCATCGCAGACAGAAACGGAAAGATTGCGGTAAGCAGCATGCGTGGACATATCCACCAGGAGATGTCCTATTCGACTACCCTCTCCTTCGATGATATCCCTGAGTTCCTTCGCAGCAGCGAGGTATGTCTCGACATCAAGAACCCATCTCTCATGCTCGCGATCAGAAGCAACATGGGTATTCCTGTCAATGGCGAGATTGAACTCATACCTTGGAGGAACGGACATCCTGACGGCAGAGTTACCGCCCTTCGCGATCTTGCGTTCCCATGTTCGAAGGACGCAGCATCTCCTGAACTTGTAGAGCTGTGCCTTGACCCGGAGCAGATATCCCGTGTTTTCCGTCAGATACCAGACTCTCTGGAGATAGTCTTCAAGGGCAATGTCGACGCAGACAAGGAGTGCATCATCGACCTCGGAAGCGAGTACTTCATGGATCTTGCCTACGACTTCGACATGCCGCTTACTCCTGGAGAAGATTTCATGCTTGTGCTGTCAGATACTATCGATCTTTCACAGGAACTGGTCGACGTCATGTCGAGGACTCCGATTGGACTTAGGATTGCAGCAAGAAACAGCATGCCTTTCGGGCTGAAGATTTTCGTCGATTTTCTTGATGTAGACGGAAATGTTCTCTATATTTCCGACGGAGAGATTTCTGCGGGAATATCGGGCGGAAGCAGGCTGAATCCACGTGTGGAGACTGCTGACGTGATGATCAGGACCCTTCCAGGCTCTCCGGTGAACGAGCTTGCTCAGCTTAGGATTTCCTTTGCTCTGAGCGGGGGCGCTGAAACACACAACCTTATGAAGGACGATTACATAGAAGCTGACATTAAGGCAGTCCTACCAGAAGGAATAAGCTTTAAGATTAACTAATACTTATCATTGTGAAAAAGGTCTATTTTGCGTTTGCGGCAGCTCTGATGTGTGCCGCTCTCCATGCACAGACTCCCCAGAGCACCTATCTGCTCGAGAACTATGTGTATGGATATCGATTCAACCCTGCATATGTGCCGGAGAAATCCTTCGTCGCCGTGCCTGTGGTCGGTAATCTCAATCCGTCAGCCAGAAGTCAGGTGGGGCTCTCCAACCTTATCTTCCCTACCGCCGACGGGCTCGTGACCGGTCTCAACCCTCAGGTTACCTCAGAGCAGTTTCTCGGTGGTCTCAAGACGCTCAACAGCGCGAACGTGGACCTCAATGAAAACATCATAGCGTTCGGATTCCGTGGAAAGCGTGGCGGCTACACAAGCGTGGAGCTCAATCTCAGGGCTTCCGTGACCGCAGCACTTCCATATACCATGTTCTCATTCCTCAAGGACGGTGACGCTCCTTCATACGACATGTCCCCTACCTATGTCAGCGGCACTGCTTTCGGAGAACTTGCGATCGGATATTCGAGGAAGGTCAATGACAAGCTCAATGTCGGTGCCCGTCTCAAGGCTCTTGTGGGTATGGCAAACCTCTATTTCGACATAGACAAGGCTGATGTCAGCATCAATGGCGATGCAATCAGGGTGAATGCCGATGCGACCGCATACGGTGCGTGCAACTTCCTCAGGGTGGCGACCATTCCGTCGAATATCAGACCCGGCGAGGTGGATGTGATGGATTTCGATGATTTCGGATTCGGCGGTGGGAACTTTGCTCCGTCCGGTTATGGTGCGGCCATCGACCTCGGTATGATTTACCACCTTACCAAGAATCTCGAGCTGAGCTTCTCCATCAATGATCTCGGACTCATGAGCTGGAAGAACAACATCATCGGAAGGACAGACGCGTCGGTGACCTATACTGGACAGCGCTTCTACCCGGAGGATGAGGATCCGGACGACAGTGAGGCGAGGAACGAGTACAAGGCGGCGGTCCATACCCTCGAGTCGCTCGCCGAGTTCAAGTATGATTCCGAAGAGAGTTCGACACAGCTTAAGCTCATGCCTTTCACTGCGAATTTCGGACTCAAGTACAGGATGCCTTTCTACCGCAACCTCAGCGTCGGTGCAATGGGTACATATAAGGCGGCGCACAAGGCAAGCTGGTACGATATGCGTGCGGGGCTCGCCATCACTCCGATCGAGTGGTTCAGCCTCACCGGAAATGTCGGCATGACCACCTTCGGACCGGCATGGGGCGCCGGACTGAGCATCAGCTTCGTGGGCATCAACATCTTCGTGGCCAGCGACGGCTATATCGGAAAGATTGCTAAGTACAAAGGCGAGAAGGGACCTGCATTCCTCTATCCTATCGACAAGTTCGGATATGATATCAACTTCGGTCTCAATATTATCTTCGGCAAGCGTCTGCGCGCTTATTAGCCGGGCATTCGTCAGTTTGGGGATTCCCTTAGAAGCACAAGCCTACGCCTAGCTTGGTTCCAAGAAGCACTTCGTTGCTGCGGCGCACGTCGATGGATTCGGAGAATGTGTTCGGATGCCAGTATGTGCCGGTCAAACCAAGCTGTAGATCGAGCTTTATCTCTCTGGTCAGATTGAGCCTATAACCGAAACCTGTGTCAGCAAGTATTGCATTACCGAACATCTTCTTGCTGCCCTTGAGGCCAATTCCACCACCGATGAACGAGAACCATCTTCCTGGGTCGTCATGTTTGCCGAACAGGACGGTGGCTCTCATCATTATAGGAAATATGCGTTGTTTCCTGCTTATTCCCTGATAGCCTCCGTATAGTGACACGTTAAGGTTCTCGAACGCGTTGAATCCGAAGTGTGCCAGCACCTGGCCGTTGGTATTGTAGCTGAAGCTGTAGTCCCTGAAGTCTTCTCTGTACCCGCCGTTGGTGGGCACATAGTTGAAGTGGCTGTAGACGTGGAACTGAGCGATGTATCCGTACTCTATTCCGAAGGTCATCAGAGGGTACTCCCTCTTTGGGGCTCTCTTCTCTTCGCCTTCCCATGGCTCCTCCGCCATCAGCCTGTCATGGTCGAAGCGGTACGTCATTCCGAACTGAGGAATGAAAGAGGATATTAGCCCATGCTTGTACATTCCCATGTTGACGCCGTCAGGAGTCTTGTATACATGCAGCGAGAGCGACGGCTTCATTACGAAGTAGAAGGATAGAGGCATGCTGCGGAAAGTGATGCCTGTCCTGAGGTCTGCGACCGGTCCGAAGAATACGCCGGCAGGGTGGTCGAGGTCGTCACCGAATCCCACGTCTATGCCCGGCCCAGCCAAGAAATTGAATACTACGTCCTTGCCAGACTTCTGGATGATGTTGAAGTCGCAGCTGTAGTCGAAATAGAAGCCTGGGAAAGGATTTCTCTGCGTGAGCGGTCCCGTAATGTCGACGCCTAGTGAAAGTGTGTTCACAGGGGCATTCTCGCCTGATCTCGAATGCTGCTGATAGAGGACACCGATGCGCGAAGGAGACAACTCAGCTCCGATGGAACGAGGCTGGGCGTAGGCAACTCCTGCCGAACAAGTCAATACGGCAAGAAACGGTATTAGCCTTTTTATGCGCATTGGTTTTAAGTACAACCACCAAATTTAACAAATAATCAGCAAAAACCCTATATTTGTATTGTAGTAGAATCAACAATGTTTGAAGACGACAGCATAAGGACCAGGATGCTTCCTCCCCTTCCGGAGAGGTTGAGACCGCGAAATATGGACCAGTACGTGGGCCAGAGCCATCTGGTCGGCAAGGGTTGTGTGCTTCGTAACATGATTGATTCCGGCAATCTCACTTCCTTCATTCTCTGGGGCCCTCCGGGTGTCGGCAAGACTTCTCTCTCGAGGATAGTCGCAAGCACTCTCGGACGTGAGTTCTATACGCTCTCGGCGGTCAGCGCAGGTGTCAAGGAGGTTCGTGAGGTCATCGACAAGGCCAAGGGTTCGTCCCTGTTCTCTCAGGGCAGCACCCCTATTCTCTTCATCGACGAGATCCATAGGTTCAGCAAGAGTCAGCAGGATGCACTTCTGGGTGCAGCTGAGGACGGGACCATCGTGCTCATCGGTGCCACTACCGAGAATCCATCCTTCGAGGTGATATCCCCTCTTCTCTCTAGGTGTCAGGTGTTCGTCCTGAAGTCACTTGAGAAGGCGGATCTCCAGAAGTTGCTCGACAGGGCTCTCAGCGAGGATGTCGTGCTCAAGGAAAGAGGTATCAAGGTCGAGGAGACGGAGGCTCTCTTCCGCTACAGCGGTGGCGATGCGCGCAAGCTCCTGAACATTCTTGAGATCGTGGTCAATGCCGGCAACAAGGTCATCAACAATCAGGCTGTGACTTCCTGCCTTCAGGAGAACATGGCCATCTATGACAAGAAGGGTGAGATGCACTATGACATCATCTCCGCCTTCATCAAGAGCGTGCGCGGCTCGGATCCGAACGCTGCCGTCTATTATCTCGCGAGGATGCTCGATGCAGGTGAGGATCCCCTCTTCATCGCCCGCAGGCTCATGATTCTATCTTCCGAGGACATAGGTCTTGCGAATCCTAACGCGATGCTGCTTGCTAACTCGACTTTCCAGATTGTCCACAGCATAGGCATGCCTGAGGCTAGGATTCCACTTGCCGAGTGTACCATCTACCTAGCAAGTTCGCCAAAGAGCAATTCTGCCTACATGGCGATCAACAAGGCGCTGGAGACCGCGAAGCTGACTCAGTCGGCAGGTGTTCCTCTCTATTTGAGGAATGCGCCTACGAAGCTCATGGAGGAGCTTGGATATGGTGACGGCTACATGTATGCTCACGACTATCCAGGACATTTCGCCAATCTCGAGTTCATGCCGAAAGAGCTTGAGGGTACTGTTTTCTACGACCCTCAGGAAAACCGCCACGAGGACGGCCTCCGCAACTATCTTTCTGCCTGCTGGCCGAAGTACTACCCAAAGAAGTAACTTTTCCCCGTCTGCTATTGTGGCATCTTGCATGCGACCATTGCATTTGACAAGGGTGCGGCGAACATGCAGCAAAATGCAGATCGTCTTCGCTCCGCTCCGCCGACCCTAATCCGGGCAAATGCATTTTGCATGCTTATGTGCCGCCGCACTCCGTATCAGGAGTCGGGCGACTCTATGTCTGGCACGAACTCCAAAAATCGATAGTTTCTTGGATGTCGTGCCACGATATTCCGGGTTTTCAGCAGTTTCGCTGCCACGAACGACAAGAATTAGCTGTTTTTTGGCGTTCGTGACAGGTGTGAGGCGAAGCCGGGGGTTGAGACATTTATCCGTTCTGATGCCGGTGGAGTAGAAGCAGCAAGGCACGCGAGTGCCGCAACGCAGTGTGCGAGACTGTCGTCGAGCCACGGAGTTGCCAGCGTAACAAAGTGGAGCTGCATACCCCTGACAGGGGTCGGCGAAGCCGGGGGTTGAGACATTTATCCGTTCTGATGCC
>JAKSJQ010000036.1 GCA_024402115.1 Bacteroidales bacterium
GTCGCTTGCGAGACATTCTGCACCACAGGTCTCGTAGTCATTGGCGGTGAGGTGCGCAGCGAAGCATACGTGGACATCCAGACCACCGCGCGTCGCGTCATCAACAGAATTGGTTACAACAAGGCCGAGTACATGTTCGACGGCAACAGCTGCGGAATCCTTTCGGCCATCCATGAGCAGAGCTCGGACATCAACCAGGGCGTGACCCGTGCCCAGGCATCCAAGGTCAGCGAGGACGCTGCCGACAAGCAGGGCGCCGGAGACCAGGGAATGATGTTCGGTTACGCGTGCTGCGACACTGAGGAGTACATGCCGCTCGCGCTCTTCCTCTCCCACAAGGCTCTCGTGATTCTCGCGAAGCTCCGCCGCGAAGGCAAGGTGATGACCTACCTCCGTCCGGACGCAAAGAGCCAGTTCACCATCGAGTACGACGATGAGACCAACTCTCCAGTACGCGTACACACCATCGTGATCTCAACCCAGCACGACGAGTTCGACGAGGAGGCCGCGATGCAGGCAAAGATCCGTCAGGACGTACAGGATTATCTCATCCCTGAACTTATCTCAGAGCTTCCGGAGGAGACCGCAGCCCTCTTCAAGGGCGACTACATCCTCCATGTGAACCCAACCGGCAAGTTCGTGATCGGCGGTCCTCACGGCGACACCGGTCTCACAGGACGCAAGATCATCGTGGACACATACGGCGGAAAGGGCGCACACGGCGGTGGAGCATTCAGCGGCAAGGACCCATCGAAGGTGGACCGCTCTGCAGCTTATGCTGCCCGCTACATCGCGAAGAACATGGTGGCTGCAGGAGTCGCACGCGAGATGCTCGTACAGCTCAGCTATGCAATCGGCGTCGCAAGGCCAGTCAGCATCTATGTCAACACCTACGGAACCGCAGCAAGCTGCACCGAGTGCGGCAAGCAGATTCCTGACGCTCTCATCGCGGAGAAGATCAACGAGATCTTTGACCTCCGTCCAGCCAAGATCGTGGAGAAGTTCGGACTCAAGAATCCTATCTACGAGCCGACCGCTGCATACGGACATGTAGGTCGTACCCCTTACAAGCAGAACGTCACCCTCATTCGCGAGGGCAAGAGCATCGAGCAGGAGATCCAGTTCTTCGGATGGGAGCTCCTCGACAGCGTCGACAAGGTAAAGACAGCTTTCAAGCTTTAAGGGCTTGACATCCAAGCAAAAGGCAGCGCTCCATCAGGGGCGCTGCCTTTGTTTTTTCATCTACCTGAGTGCCTCTGCACTATATGGATTCAGGATAGCGGATCTTCTTGTTCATGAGGATGACGTCGTCCGCGCTGTAGCTGTACTTTGCGAGCCATTTCTCGCCTGCGACGATGTCCTCCCAGCTCTCGCTATCAAGCACCTTGGCATCGAAGAAATAGAAATTGACTCTATCCTTTGGGTGGTATGTCTCGATGTTGCTCTTGTAGGAGTCTTCCGTGATTACGACATCCACATAGGAATGAGCAGCGAGTCTGTGAAACTCCTTTTCTCTCTCCGTTTCGGTCAGGACTCCGGGAAGTGCGCCTGCGAGTTCGCAAGGGAAAGCACCATGAGCAGGGACATACCATACGACATCATGATCACTCCTGTTCTCTATGTTCAGAAGATATCTCTGATTTGTCGGAATCGGTCTGGATTCACTAACCGACACATCACATGAAGTTGCCGACATTGCCGCAAGTGCGGCAAAGATTGCGATGATCACTTTCTTCATGACTACCTCCTCCTATAGCTTTCGTTCCTGTTCCAACCGATATTCCAGCCAATGCCGAAGCTGAGGTTCATCAGAGAACCGATAGATGGCGCAGTGGCGTCCGAAATAACGCTGTTCGGATCCTTCTCGTACTGGCCGATCAGGTCAGAGTCCGCAACCGCATCAACCCAAGTCTGCGGATCGTAGGCATACCTGCTCCTATAGGTGTCGTTCATGTACGCAACCGTGGTGGGAAGGTCCTTGATACCGGCCTCGACGGAGAAGAAGAAGTGGTTGCGTATGGTATATGTGAGCTGGGCGCTGAGAGACACGAGGAAAGCAGGGCTTCTCTTGCGACCGAAGTATGACTCCATATAGTCAAGCTGCGGACGCACCTGAGTCTGCTCGAAGAACATCTGGCTCTTCAGCTCCCCATCCCTGTCCGAACGCATATAGCTGTAGCCACGGTCCTTGAAGGAGCCGAATCCGATACCCACCCTCGGACGGAAGCTCCACTGTCCGAAATCGAGACGGTACACACCTCCGATCGAAGCAAGAGGAGAATAGCTCCTATTCTTCATGTCGGTATACCAGCCGTGGTCATATGAATACTTGTATTTGTTTCCGTCAGCCTTGTTCACGACGCTGAAGAATTTCTCCTGGCTGGCTGAGGTGTTTGCAAACTCCACCTGCGCATATACGCCGAAATGACGTCCGATGAAATATGAGTACCTGAGGTTGAAGTCCGCGCCTGTCGCGATTCCTCTTGCCCTGCGGGCTTCTCCGTCGATGGCGTATGGTGAAGCTGCCCAACCGAGCTGGGCCTCGATGGTATGACCGTAGCCATAGGCTGTTGTCGGTCTATACGGAGTCCTAGCGTCGGCAGAAGCTGACACTAGCGCGAGCATGGCCGCAGCTATGCCCGCAATAAAGGCGACATGTCTGTTCATATACATTTCCGATGTTTGCCTAATAGATGCAGAAGGGCAAGGAAATGTTGCAGATTACATGCGCTCCATCTCGCGACGGAGATCCTTCTCCTTGATGGACTGGCGCTTGTCGTACTCCTTCTTTCCTCGCGCAAGCGCGATGAGGAGCTTTGCATATCCGTTATCGGCGATGTAGAGCTTCACGGCAACTATGGTGAGGCCCTTCTCTTTCACCGAGCGCTGGAGCTTGATGAGTTCCTTCCTGGTGAGCAGGAGCTTGCGGTCGCGACGCGGATCGTGTCTGCCCCAGTTGCTTGCCCAGTGATACTCGGCAACATGCATGTTCTTCACGTAGAGCTCACTGCCGGAGAAATAGCAGAAGCCATCCACCAGAGAAGCCTTGCCGGCCCTGATGGACTTGATCTCCGTGCCGGACAGGACTATGCCGGCCTGGTATGTCTCGAGGAACTCGTAATCGAACGAAGCCCTGCGATTCTTGATTTCTACGTTGCTTTTTGCTTTTGGCATGGCGCAAAGATAATCCTTTTTTGCGATATTTGTCAGATGAGCAAGAGAAGCATACAGATCCCACCACCTCCCGCCGAGCTCCCGAGCGCGGAGATCATCGACGTCGAGGCTATCCTCGACTCGTACCTCAACGGAGAAATCGACCTCATCTGCGTCCTCGGTCCTACGGCATCGGGAAAGACCAGATATGCGGTGGGCCTGTGCAGGAAGATCGACTCCCTGCTTTGCTCACGCGGTATCGACGCCCGCTCGGAGATACTTTCCGCCGACAGCCGCCAGGTATACAGAGGTATGACCATAGGCACGGGCAAAGACCTTGGAGAGTACGAGGAGATACCATACCACCTCATCGACATAGTCGACGCCGGAGTGAAATACGATATCTACAGATTCCAGCACGACTTCGAGAAGGCTTATAAGGACATAGTCGAAAGGCACTGCATCCCTGTCCTCTGCGGCGGTTCGGGACTCTATATCGAGGCGGCGACCTGCGGATACGACTTGCCGGACGTACCACCAGATCCCGAGCTCAGGGCTGAGCTTGAGAAACAGAGCACCGAGGATCTGATAGCTCGGCTCGCATCACTCAAGCCGCTCCACAACAGTACAGACTACGACACTCGGAAAAGGCTCATCCGCGCACTCGAGATCGCGATCTACGAAGAGAAGCATCCTGTGAACCGCAACAGTTTTTTGCCTAAGAGCACCTACTACATCGGAACGCTCGTCACCCGGGAAGAAAGAAACGCCCGCATCGACAGGCGCCTGGATGCGAGGCTGGAGGAAGGCATGGTCGAGGAGATCAGGAGCCTGATCGAGGGCGACCCTCAGAACGGCCGCCCGGGAGTGTCAGCGGAAGATCTGATCTACTACGGACTCGAGTACAAGTATGTCACGTCCTTCGTCACCGGTGCGCTTAGCTACGAGCAGATGCGTACGCAGCTTGCCACGGCCATCCATCAGTTCGCAAAGCGCCAGATGACATGGTTCCGCGGAATGGAGCGCAAGGGCATGACCATACATTGGACCGAGGTCTGATCCAACGGCACGCCGCACTCAAGCTTAAAGAATCAGGGAAATCAGTTGATGGTGACGACGAAGGCATGATGGTCTTCGTCCTTCCACGCATCCTCGTCCCACTCCGGACTGGTGTACGGTCCGTCATGGTCCATCGCGAAGCAGAGATAGGTGATAGGGAAACCCTGGGCGAGGAAATGCTTCTCATAGAAGGTCTGAACCTCATAGAGCGAGCGTACAGACTCCTCGTCGAGCACGCTGCTGATCTGGTCGGGAGCAGTCTTGTAGAGATCCGTTGTCAAAGCAAGCACAGGGAAGGAGTTCTCCTGCGCGATCGCACGCGAATACTCATGGAGATAGCGGCTGTCGGTCTTGAGATTGATCAGGCCGCCATCCTTCAGGAAGCCACGGTATCTCTGGAGGAAGAGCGGTGCGGTGAGACGCTTCTTCTCCCTGCCGATCTGCGGGTCGGCGAAGGTGATCCATATCTGCGAGATCTCCCCTTCCGCAAAGAGCGAGGAGATGAACTCTATCCTCGTACGGAGGAAGCCGACGTTGGACATGGAGTTCTCGGTTGCGTACTTCGCGCCTTTCCAGAGCCTCGCGCCCTTGATGTCAACGCCGATGTAGTTGATGTTCGGGTTCCTCAACGCAAGATCGATCGTATACTCGCCCTTTCCGCATCCGAGCTCGAGCACGATGGGATTGTCGTTGTGGAAGAAATCCGATGCCCATCGGCCCTTGAGCGGGTGGTCCTTACCGAAAACCTCTTCCGTAGTCGGCTGAACAAGGCATGCAAAAGTCGCGTTCTCTGCGAATTTCCTGAGCTTATCGTGTCCCATCTAGTATTCCTCTCTTATGGTTTTGCAAATCAGTCCCATTCCGTTCATGTATTGAGCCGCGTCGCCCATGACCAGGAATGATACCGTCCAGACTCCTGGCACATTCGGTACGATTCCTCTCCTGTAAGGAAGGAAATAGTCCTTCGAAAAGGAGGTCGAAGCAGTGTATGAGTCCTTCGGAATGTAGAAGAACTCGCGGTATCTTGTGCTGTCCGGAGCAACCCACTCGGCACCGACGCCGATGGAGTCCTCCAGCTGCTCGAACTTGCTCTTGCGCAGGTCGAGCCTGGTGAAGATGGTGAAATCGTAGGATGCGAGCGTATCGGACATGTCCACGGTCATCGAGTACATTCCGTCCGCGTTGCGATGGCGCACTCCGACGTACGACTCCGTCTGCTCAGGACGTGTGCACGAACAGAGCAAGGTGGCCATGAAGACCACCGCAGCCACGATATGATTCCTCATCGACACCGCAGTATCTATTCTGTCTTTGGTGTTTCCTTCTTCGGTCCGCCCTGATGGCCCTCGCCGCGATTGCGGTGACGATGCCTTTCCTTATGGCCTGCAGGCTTTGGTCCCCTATCCTCCAGACGAGCCTCCTGCGGTGCAGACTGCTGTGGAGTTGCACTCTGACCTACATTTTCTGCCGGCTTCTGGTCGGCTGACGGTTTCTTGCCGCTCTTCTTCTTGCGGTTTTTCTTCTTGCGAGACTCGTCAAAGCGAGTGATGCTGTCGTCTCCCACCGAGGTCACGAACTCAGGTGCGACAGGAACAGGATCCTCCATGAGAGAAGGCCCCTTGATGCCGTTGCGGTTCATCTTGATGATTTCGCGCACCTCATACGCAGGGAGCGGGAAGAGGTTAGCGAGGGAGCCCTGAACATAAGAGAAGTACATGGTCTCCTTCAGGATATCCGTCTTCATCAGGTATGCAAAACCGTCCTCGAGGTCGAGAGGTCCGTTCACGCGAGGGATGCGAGTCTGTGCATCCATGTATGATGCGGTCTCATAGTTGAGGCAGCACTTGAGCTTGCCGCACTGGCCTGCGAGCTTCTGCGGGTTGAGGGAAAGATCCTGGACGCGAGCAGCAGAGGTAGAGATCGACTGGAAGGCTGAGATGTAGTTCGAGCAGCAGAGCTCACGTCCGCAGACACCCAAGCCACCGATGAGTCCGGCCTCCTGGCGCGCTCCGATCTGCTTCATCTCGATCCTGATTCGGAACTCCTCTGCGAAGACCTTGATGAGCTGGCGGAAGTCCACACGGCCGTCGGCGATGTAGTAGAAGATGGCCTTGGTGCCGTCTCCCTGGAACTCCACGTCACCGATCTTCATCTCGAGTCCGAGCTCGGCGGCGATCTGGCGTGAGCGTATCATCACCTCATGCTCCCTCGCGATGGCCTCCTGCCACTTCTCGATGTCGAAGAGCTTGGCCTTACGATATATCTTCTTGAGTTCCTGGGTCTCAGGATTCACCCTCTTGCAAGCCATCTGGCGTGCTACTATAGGGCCCTCGAGGGTGACGATGCCGAGGTCGTGACCTGTCGCAGCCTCGACTATCACCATGTCACCGGTCTTCACGGTCTGGCCGGAAGTGTTGCGGTAGATACCCTTCCTGGTATTCTTGAACCTGACCTCGAAGAAGTCCTTGTACTGCTCCTGACCCACACCCTTGAGCCAGTCGTACACCTCGAGCTTGCAACAACCCTGGCGGTAGTTGCAGTCTGCCTCTCCTGTCTCGGTACGTGTCACCGTGCATCCTCTGGCGCAGTCGTACTGTATTGCTTCGTTACTGTTGTCCATATCTGTTATTGAACGCTGAAAAACACCCTGTTGGCCAGGTCGCAGAAGAGTATCTTCTGATTGACGTTCCTCTCGAGCAGGGACACCGCCTTGTCGAGGTAGTCCATCATCCTGCCGCAGAATTTCTCCGGCAGGCGTGAGGCCAGGGTGGTTATGTAATCACGCTCCTGCTCGGATACATAAGCGATCTGAGGGAGCTTGTTCTGTATCATGTACACCTTTCTGACGCATTCGCCAGCAAAGGTGCAGAAAGCTTTCTGCTTCTCCCTGGATTCCAGGGACGCAATGTTCTCGGCCGCATCAAGAACCGCATTGAGGTTCTTTCCGAGCGCGCCGTCTATCATGTCGGCGAAGATGTCCAGATAGCGCTGCCTGTCCTCGCCTGCCTTGATCGTGCGAAGTGCGGCACCGACGCTACCTCCGGAAACACCGGCCTCGCTTGCTGCCTCCTCCGGATCGACTTCGAAGGTATCAACGAGCACCGCAGCCACATCCTCCTTCGAGAGAGGAAGTACCCTGGAGCTCTGGCAGCGGGAGAATATGGTCTGCATCACCTTCTCCGGGCTATGTGTCACGAAGAGGAACACGGTCTTCTCCGGCGGTTCCTCGACTATCTCGAGACGCATGTTCGCGGCCGCCGCGTTCGTCTCCTCCTGCTGGAGGAATACCACGGTCTTGTAGCCGTCCTCAACCGACGACAGAGAAAGCGTGTCCGTGATGTTCTTGGCCTCGCCCACAGATATCGCACCCACCTTGGATTCAATTCCGAGAGCCTCCGAGAGGTCGCTCTCCATGAAGTAAGGATTCGCCGTAGCGAGCTCCCTGAAATACTTCATGTAGGTCTCCGAAGTCACGTCCTTGGTCGCAAGGGAACCACTCTTCGAACCTGTGTTGGTCGGATATACGAAGTGCATGTCCGGATGGATGAGCTTCGAGATCTTGTTGCATGTCGGGCACTCTCCGCAGGAATCGCCGTCATGCCTGTGAGGGCAGTTCAGGTACTGGATATAGGCAATGATGAGAGGAAAGGCACCACAGCCCTCGTTCTCGAAGAAGAGCATGGCATGGGCCACCCTTCCGGTGTCCGCCATGTTCACCAGAGCCCTCTTCACGTCTTCGTTGCCCCTTATATCCTTGAACCTCATATCGTTCTGTCACCTACATATCTGGCAAGCGCCACAAGGTATTCCTTCTCTGTCGACGGCGCAAGCGCATCAAGGTCCTTGAGCGCACCGTCAAGCATCTCATCCATCCTCTTCCTCGCGTACTCGATTCCACCGTTCTCCCTTACGAAGCGCACGATCTCGTCGCGATGCTCCGGATGGAGATCCACGTTGGAGATCATCTTCCTTATCCTGGCCTCCTCCCTCGCACCGGCATTGGCAAATGCGCCGAGCAGAGGAAGCGTGACCTTCTTCTCGAGTATGTCGGCACCCGTAGGCTTACCTATGTTCATTCCTTCGGAATAGTCGAAGATGTCGTCCCTTATCTGGAAAGCCAGTCCTATGGCCTTCGAGAAGTCCGCCATCTTCTCCTGAAGTTCGCGGTCCCCTCCCACGGCGATCACCGCACAGCGCGCAGTGACCTCGAAGAGAGTCGCCGTCTTGTTGTATATGATACGGAGATAATCCTCCTCCGAGGTATCTCCAGACCATGCTTTCTGAAGCTGGAACATCTCTCCCTCCGCAAGGTTGCTCAGGGTCTTGGCGAAGATCCTGATGACCTCTGAGTTGTCGTGTTCCGCGCTGAGTATGCAATCCACCGCCTTCACCAGCCAATAGTCTCCGACCAGCACGGACACCGAGGCACCCATCTGCGAGTAGAGGGTCGGATGGCCGCGTCTCTCGTCGCTCTGGTCTGCGACGTCGTCATGGAGCAGCGTGGCATTGTGCAGGAGCTCGCAGGCCGCGGCGAAGTGCCAGCTGTCGTGCGAGAGCGTCCCATTGAAGCCCTCCTTTCCGGCCATGCATGCACGTCCGATGAGAAGGGAGAGCATAGGTCTCATCTGCTTGCCGGACGCCTCGAGTATGGCTGCATTGGTGGTGTTCAGCAGCGATATATCGCTGTTGAGCATCCTGCTGATGCAGTCCTGGGTCTGTTTCCAGTCCGACCCGAGAAAGTCCTTGAGTGTCTTGAGATCCATTTTCTATCTGAACATCATGGCGGTCAGTTCATCGACCGTCTTTGGGAAATGAATGAGCTTCCTGGACTCCTTGTCGAGCATCTCCGTCGCCACGAAATGGTCGAGCAGAGCCTCGAGAGGATCGTAGAAACCACCGAGATTCAGCACATATACGTCGCCATCATACTGACCGAGCTTGCGTAGAGTGTAGGTCTCCATCAGCTCGTCCATGGTGCCGATTCCGCCCGGAAGCGCTACTGCCGCGCATGTGCCTTCCCTCATCTTCTCCTTCCTCTCGGCCATAGTGTCGGTGAATTCCATTCCGCTGAGTCCCTCATGCTCAAGGCCTTCCATGAACCTTGGGAGGAAGCCCACATGCCTGCCACCGCAAGCTGCGATCTCTTCACTTATCACGCCCATGGTGCCCTTCACCGTGCCGCCGGACACTATTCCGTATCCCGCAGCCACGACGGCACGCACGAACGCACGCGCAGCCTCGTTGTAGGCCGGATCGATGGTGTTGCTCGCAGAGCAGTAGACTACGATCTTCTTCTCCATGCTAGAAAAGGAATGCGAGTGAAAGGGTCGTGCACCTGTAGGCCCAGGTAGGTTCTTCGCCGGCAGCCACCTTGCTGTGAGGGTTGAGGTTCCAGTTGTATCTTGCGGAAATCTGGAGCTTCCATATCTCGATTCCGCCGCCGACTCCTACTCCTCCGTTCACGATGGCAGGGTCCACGATCGGAGTGCCGAGCTTCGGGATGTTGAATCCCACATACGGAACCACCTCAACGTAAGGTCTGAAGAGGAGGAGGTCCGGTCCCCACTGGAAGGATACGGGAATCTCGATGGAACCTTCCCTTATCGCAGAGCTCTTGTCCTGGTTGTTGGCACCCTTCATCATCAGGAGTACAGAAGGCTGCACAGAGAAGCCCTGGGTGAACTTGTACTGGTAGGTAAGACCCGCGTGGTAGAGGGTCGCCGTCCTCAGGTCAAGCTCCGCAACCTTTGGGGCATTGGAGAAGCTGAATCCGCCCAGCACACCGAAATGGCTCTGGGCAGAAGCCGCTACCGAAAGGACGAGAGCGGCGAGGATTACGGCAAGTCTCTTCATCTTACAGGAGGCTGTCGATGATTTCCTTGAGTTCCGCCTTCTCCTTGTAGCCGACTGAGGTCTTTGCGATCTCGCCGTCCTTGAAGAAGATGAGAGTCGGGATGCTCATGATGCCGAGCTGAGCAGGAAGTTCCTCGTTCTCGTCGATATCGCATTTGCCCACGACTATCCTATCCTTGTATTCGTCTGCGATCTCCTCGACCACCGGTGCGAGCATGCGGCATGGATTGCACCAGGTTGCCCAGAAATCCACCATTACCACCTTCGAAGACTTGATAGTCTCGAGGAAATTGCTGTCTGTTACTATCTTTTCCATAAAAGCACTTTTTGTCTAATCTGCAAATATAAAAAAAATTACGGACTGGCACCACCGTGAATGAGATGCCAGTCCGCTGAATATGTTATTTCGTCTCTTCTTACTGGTCTATAGACCAGGAGAATGCGCGAAGGCCAAGTTCAGGAGTGAGTTCATCCCTCTTCCTGATGGCTTCGAGAATCTCCTTGCAACGGCTGTCCTCGACGAAGGTGAGGATGGCGTTGTTCATGGTAGGCCACGCATGCGAGCCCTCGTGAGGCTCACCGTCAAAGCTGCCCCTGCCCTGGACTTCGTCCCAGAGGGTGTAGCCCCTAGTACCGTTCTCCTCAAGAAGCTCCACGAGCTCCTTGTAATATGCCTGGTTGTATGATAAGAATATTGCTTTCATGACTTTACTTGCTTGATTTCTGCTCACGCGCAGCCTTGCGGGCGGCCTTGCGAGCCTTTGAATTGTCCTGCCACTCAGCGAAGAGGCTATATGCCGTAGGGATCACGAAGAGGGTGATGAGTGACGAAATGGAAAGACCCCATACGACGGTGATACCGAGACCTCTCCACATCTCTGAACCCTCGCCCTTGCCCATAGCCATAGGGAGCATACCGAGCACTGTGGTGAGAGTGGTCATGAGGATAGGGCGGAGACGGCTGCCGGAAGCGATCACGACTGCGTCGTTGATGTTCTTTCCCCTCTCCCTCTGGAGCACGGTGTAGTCGATGAGCACGATACCGTTCTTCACAACGATACCCATGAGGATGAGGACACCGATGAATGCCATGACTCCGAGTGCGGTCCTGGTGGCCCAGAATCCGAGGAGCACTCCGGTGAATGCGAACGGAACTGAGAACATGATCACGAACGGACTGAGGAACGACTCGAACTGGGACGCGAGCACGATGTACACGAGGATCACGATGAGGATGAGGAGCATGATGAGATCTGAGAAGGTCTCCTGCATGTTCTCGAAGTCACCGGAGATCTTGATGTCGAGCTCTCCAGGGATCTCTGTCGAATCGATGATGGCCTGAGCTGCCTCGACACCCTTGCTGAGTGCATATCCATCGGCAAGCACACAGGTCACGCTGACCATACGCTCACGGTTCTTGCGGACGATATCAGGAGGGGTCTGGGACTCGATCACGCGTCCGAGGTCCTTGACCTTCACGCCCTGTCCGCGGTTGTTGTAGATGGTGATGTTCTCGATGTCGGAGATGCTCTGACGGTACTCCTTGGCATATCTTACGCGGATGTTGTACTCGTCACCGTCCTCGCGGAAATATGACATGGTGGAACCGCTGATGCATGAGCTGACGTATGAAGCGGCCGTGGTGCTGTTGAGACCGTTGAGCGCAAGCTTGGTGCGGTCGAAATCGACCTGATACTCAGGAGTGTACTCATCTCGGCTGACGGTTGCCTCAGAGAAGCACTTCTGATGGCGGAGCTTTTCTGCGAGTTCTGCCATCACCGCATCAGTCGTGTTGAGGTCGTATCCGTATATCTCGACCCTGATGCTTGACTGGCCACCCATTCCGCCGTGTCCCTCATTGATCTGGAACTTCTTGATTTCTGAATATCCTGCAAGCTCCTTACGCATGAGGTCGGCAATCTCGCCGCAGGAACGCTCGCGAAGTTCCATGCTGCCGAGATTTATATCGAGTGAAACTATGTGTGAACCGTTGTTCTGCATCGATGCGAATGCGTTCCTTGAGTCCGCCTGGCCGAATGATGTGTTGAGAAGCTTGATCTCAGGATACTCTGAGATGAGCCTCTCGGAAAGTCCGAGGGCGAACTCACGGGTCACAGACTGCTCGGTGCCGACAGGAAGCTGAATCGAGACAGAAAGACGTCCCTGGTCCTGCTTAGGCATGAACTCGGTCTCGAGCTGAGGGCCGAATATGACAACCGAACCCACGAAGATGCCGAGCGCGATGCCGAGCACGGTCTTGCGGTGCCCTGTCGACCACCTGATGGACTTCGAGTATGCGCTCGAAAGGCCGTCGAGGAACCTGTTGACAGGTCCGAACACGGCGTTGTAGAACTTTCCATGATGGATATCCTTCTTCATCATCTTCGAACACATCATCGGCACAAGGGTGAGCGCCGCGGTAGTCGAGACTATCATGATGATGCTGACGATCCATCCGAGCTGCTTGAAGAGGATGCCGGCCATACCGGACACCATGGTGAGCGGAAGGAACACGCAGAGCATGGTGAGGGTGGACGCGATTACCGAGATTCCCACCTCGCTGGTAGCATGCACCGCAGCCTCCTTAGGCTTCTCGCCACGCTCGATATGGGTCGTGATGTTCTCGAGCACGACGATCGCATCATCGACGACCATACCGATCGCGATTGAGAGCGCGGACATGGACACGATGTTCAGCGTATTGCCCGTCATCAGGAGGTAGATGATGGAAGCAAGCAGCGCGATAGGGATGGAGAGCACGATGATGAAGGTCGCACGCCATCTTCCGAGGAAGACGAACACGACGAGCATCACGACTATGAAGGTGATGAAAATGGTCTCCTTGAGGGAATTGATGGTATTGATGATGTTCTCGGACCCATCCATCACCACGGTCAGGTTCACGTCGGAAGGAAGATTCTTCTCGAGCTCAGGAAGCTGGGCCTTGATCTTCTTGATGACGTTCACGGTGTTTGCACCTGACTGCTTCTGGATGATGATCCTGGCGCCCTGCACACCATTGGTGTAAGACTCCTGGAACTTCTCCTCGACGGTATCGCTTACGGTTGCGACATCCCTGAGGTAAACGACCTTTCCGTTGGAATTGCCGACAACCACGTCAAGCATCTCATCTGCCGCATGGAACTCCTTCTCGACACGGACGGTATAGGTGTTGGAACCCACATCGATGCTTCCGCTAGGTATGTTCCTGTTCTCCTGCGCGAGGGTCTGCGATATGCCGGCGACGGTAAGGCCGTAAGCCTCGAGCTTCGTCGGGTCGCAGTAGATCTGGATCTCACGCTGCGGAGCACCGGTCACCGACACGGTACCCACACCGGAAACGCGGGCAAGCGGAGTGGCGAGCCTGTCGTCGAGCAGCTTGTCGAGCGCGTTGATGGACTGATCCGCAGTCGCGCTGAGGATCATGATAGGCATGTCGTCCGCACTGAACTTGAAGATGGTAGGGACGGTGACGCCGTCCGGAAGGTATGAATTCACCATGTCAAGCTTGTCTCGGACGTCGTTGGTGGCGACATCGATGTCGGTGCCGTACTCGAACTCGAGGCTTATGACACAGGTGTTCTCTCGTGAGGTTGAGGTGATGTTCTTGAGGTTGCTGACACCGTTGAGGGTGTTCTCGAGAACCTTCGCAAGGTTGGTCTCGACATCCTCGGCACTCGCTCCCTGGTACGAAGACATCACCATGATGTAGTTCGACTCGAACTCAGGCAGGAGGTTGATGGAAAGGTTCAGCAGCGAGAACACACCAAGGATGGCGAAGGTGACGAACACGAGCATGGTCGTCACCGGATTGTTCACCGCTTTTCTGTATATGCTCATAACTGATTTTCTTTTTGTTTTGTGCTACTTCTCGGAAGCCTCGACCTCGATGCCGTCCTTGATGCGGATCTGGCCCTCGGTAACCACATAGGCGCCGTCCTCGACACCGCTGAGGATTTCAGCTGAGGTGTCGAACCTTACGCCGACTTCAACCTTCACGAACGAAACGGTCCTGGTGGAAGGATTGTAGACATAGACGAACTTGTCGCCGGAGCCCTGGAGACGCACGAGCGCCCTGTCAGGAACGACTACGCTGTTGTTCTCGCCGAAGCCCACGGAAACCCTTGCATACATGCCCGGACGGAGCTTTCTGTCACGGTTGAGCACCTTAACCTCCACGTTGAAGGTATGGGATACCGGATCGATGGTAGGATAGAGTCTCTCGACGGTACCCTCGAAAGTCTCGCCTGGAAGAGCGTCGACCTCGATGCTGACCTTGTCACCCTTTCTGACCTTGGTGTAGTCAGACTCTGATACGCCGACGAGGAGCTTCACAGGAGTGATCTCCTGCACGGTGAAGATAGGCTGGCTCATCGAGTACATGTCGCCCCTGTCGTAGTTGCGCGCGGTCACGACGCCGGTGATAGGCGAACGGAGCACGGTGTTCTCGAGAAGGTTCTCGTATGAGGTCTTGCGGACGTTGTATGCGAGTGAGATCTGGTCGAGGTCAGACTTCGATACGCCACCCACCTCGTAGAGGCCCTTGATGCGGACGAACTCGGTGCTGTCGTTCACGAGCTGCATCCTCACCTGCTCGAGGTTTGCGACATCCATCCTCGCAAGGATCTGTCCCTTTGAGACGAAATCTCCGATCTCGACGTTTATCTGCTTGATACGCACCACGGACTGTGGTGCGATGTTGTTCACTACGTTTGCCTGGACAGTAGAAGTGTACACGTTCTTCTGAGGAACGATCTGCCTACCTACCTGAGCGATGGTCACCTTAGGTGCGGCTGCCTCGACTTCTTCCTCTGCAGCCTCTGTCGAATTGTTGTTCGCACATGAAGCAGCGAGAGCTACCATTGCGAAGACACTGAAAATTCTTGCTGTGTTTTTCATATAGTTTTTTCTCATTTTTCTTTTTGGACTTATTCTTCGTAGAGGAAATCGCTGCTGATCATCTTCTCGAGATTAGCCTTAGCCACGATGAAGTTGTATACCACCTGCGACTGACCTAGACGTGACTGCACGAGCACGAGGGTCGCGTCGTTGAGGTCGGTGAGGGTCGCCCTGCCGAGTTCGTATGACCTGTTCATGATCTCGAAGCTCTTCTCCGCCGACTGCACCGCATCAAGGGATGAGTAGTAGCTCTTCATGCATGACGACATCGTGTTCACATAGTTCTGCGCGGCGATGCGGAGCTGGCGCTCTGTGTCCTGACGGGTGAGCTGGATCTGCTCGTACTGGTTCTTCGCCTGACGCACGTCGTTCATGCGCTTGAATCCGGAGAAGATAGGAATGCTGAGGGTGAGGCCCGCATAAGAGTACGGGAACCAGCTGAGCTTCTTGATGGGGTCATTGGCCACCGATGAGTAGGTGATGTTGGCCATGAGCGATACCGTAGGCACGAATGCAAGCTTCTGGAGCTTCCAGGTCTGCTGGAGCATGTCGGCCTGAAGGTCGAGCTGACGCATTGCCGAGTTGCCCGAAAGGTCGAGAGAATCCGTCTGGGTGAGGTCGTAGAAGAGGGTCTCAGCATAGTCGTTGAGCTCACCGACGGTGTCGATGTTCATCTCGAGGTCCACTCCCATCACGGCCTTGAGCTGCCACAATGCGAGGAATACGGAGTTCTCCGCATCGTAGAGGTTCGGAATCGCGTTCGACACGTTGGTCTTCGCACGGAGGTACTCGAGCTCCGAAGCCTTCTGGGCCTTGTACTTGAGCTCGACCTTGTCAAAGTTTGCGACCGCATTGTCATATACGGTCTGGTATACGTCGAGAGCCTCCTTCGCAAGGAGAGTCGCGAAGTACGCCTGCTTCACCTGGTTGACCATATCGAGCTTCGATGACCTGGCCTTCTCGACCGCTGTCTCTACGCTGATATCCGAAATCTTGAGACTCTTCCAGAGCTGAGGGTTGATGACAGGCATGCTGAGGGCTGCTCCCACATTGAAGGTGTTGGAGTTACCGATCTTGGTGTCCTTCATCATGTCTGAGAAGCCACCGTCACCCATCATGGCGCGGATATCATTCTTGATGAGAGTCCTCTGGTATGTACCAGTTCCTGACAACTGAGGATAGAGAGATGAATACGTGCCCTTCTTGGCATATTCGCTCCTCTGGATTTCCTTGTCTGCGATCTTTACAGCGACGTTCTCGCTGAGGGCGATCTTGAGAGCCTGCTCGAGAGTGATGGCAACCGGGCTTTCTGCAGCCTCTGCCTCCTCCATTATCTGCTGCGCCTCCGTCTTCTCCTGAGGCACCTGTCCCTTGCGATACTGTGCTGCCGCATCAGGCTGCGCAAGCATGGTAGCGGCAATGATCGCAAATCCTATTAATGACTTTTTCATTACTTAAATAGCTTTTTCACTTTTCCGGAAGCAAATATCAAACCATATTTTTACATTTGTTTGGTAAAATATTAGGGTAGCTTGGTAATTTCTTAGGATTATTTTAAATTTGTTTAAAAATTGGGAGAAAGATGTATTACGACAAGATAATTCACAGGGAATCCATCATCACGGAAAGCCACATCGACGATTACCTGGGCTGCTGCGAAATAGGAGGGAATGACATCGTGTCACTGCCACCGGACAGAAGCGGGAAGTGGTTCTACATCATTCTCTGCAACAGAGGCGAAGTCGTTGAGAACAGCGCCGAGGGCCCCACAGTCATCAGAAGAGGCATAGTCCACCTCTCGATGAACAGCAAGTGCACGGGACTCGAGTTCCGGACGAACTTCCACGGCTACCCCGTCGCTATCGCGACCAGCATACTGCTCGACATCATCAGGAACCGAAGCCCGTTCCCGGTTCCGTCCAGGGAGCTCTTCCGCGCCACCAACCATTCCGTCGAGCTCGAGACCCACACGATAAGGATACTCTCGAAGGACTGCAGGACCATGCTCGAAACCCTCAGCAACAAGGAGCACAGCCTCGCGCAGGAGCTCAACTACGCAAACCTATATATATTTCTCATAGATCTTGCAGACATCGTGTGGCGCAACATGCAGACCATGCGGAGCCAGGTGCAGCACCTGAGCCGTCCGCAGGAGATATTCATGAGCTTCATGGAAAGTCTGCACGACCACATCGAGAACGAGACTTCCGTCACCTTCTACGCATCGGAGCTGTTCCTTTCCAAGCCCTACCTTTCCGAGATCATACTCAAAGAGACCGGACGCACGATAGGCTCGGTCATCGACTCCGTCCGCTACAACCAGTGCATGAAGTACATGAACGACCCGACATATACGATAAAGCAGATCGCCGACAAGATGTCCTTCGCCGACCAGTCAGCCTTCGGAAAGTTCTTCAAGAAGCACTCCGGCAAGTCCCCCGCGAGCTACAGGAGGGAAATGAAGATATCTCTGTTGTCCCGAAGGGACATACAGACTATCTAAAAAATTTTTATATTTGTATTTCCATAAGCACGGATTGATCAATGATTGACCTTCTATCGATAAACTGGCACGTAAGCCCTGAGATTTTCAGCATTGGAAATTTCGCATTAAGATGGTATTCTCTGCTCTTCGTCAGCGGATTCATCATCGGTTGGTTCATCTTCAAGAGATTCTTCAACAAGGAGGGCATCCCGGAGACTCTTCTCGATCCGCTGCTCTACACCCTTCTCATCGCCACCATCGTCGGTGCGCGCCTGGGTCACTGCCTGTTCTATCAGCCGGACTACTATCTGACCAGCTGGGACGGCTTCTGTGAGATATTCATGCCATGGAAAGGCGGACTTGCCAGCCACGGCGGTGCAATCGCGCTGCTGCTCGCGATGTGGTGGTTCTCCAAGCACTATGGCAGAAAATATGATTTCGACTACCTCTGGATCATGGACCGCCTGGTCATCACCGTCTGCTTTGCAGGCGCGCTGATCCGTCTCGGCAACCTCTTCAACTCAGAGATCTACGGTGATGTCACCAGCCTCCCGTGGGGCATGGTCTTCGAGCTCAGGGGCGAGACGCTCCCGAAGCATCCGACCCAGCTGTACGAGGCGCTCAGCTACACCATCCTCGGCATCGGACTCATCCTCGCTTATGAGAAGAAGCTCGACAAGCTCAAGAGAGGTGAGATTTTCGGAATCTTCCTCATCTGCCTCTTCGGCATGAGATTCCTCATCGAGTTCATCAAGGAGCCTCAGGTGGGTTTCGAGGAGGGAATGGTCTTCAACATGGGCCAGCTTCTCAGCGTTCCTTTCGTGATCGCGGGAATCCTCATCCTCATCTGGAGCCTGCTCAAGGGCAAGCCGGCAAGGGCTGTCCATCCGACAAAGGCGAAGGCCGAGCCGACCCACTACGCAAAGTCACTGAACAAATAAATCAAATCTTATATTTATTATGGCACAGAACATCAACAACTACGACTTCTCTGGCAAGAAAGCTATTGTCAGGGTTGACTTCAACGTTCCTCTCCAGGACGGCAAGATTACTGACGACACCCGTATCAGGGGTGCTCTCCCTACCCTTAAGCTCATCCTCGAGAAGGGTGGCGCTCTCATCATCATGAGCCACATGGGCAAGCCAAAGGGCAAGAAGAAACCAGAGCTCTCACTCAGCCAGATCGTTGACGCTGTAAGCGCAGCTCTCGGCGCTCCTGTAAAGTTCGCTCCTGATTGCGCTGACGCTTCAGAGGCAGCTGCAGCCCTCAAGCCAGGTGAGGTGCTTCTTCTCGAGAACCTCCGCTACTATCCAGAAGAGGAAGGCAAGCCAGTCGGCATCGACAAAGAGGATCCTGCATACGATGAGGCAAAGAAGGCAATGAAGGCAAGCCAGAAGGAGTTCGCAAAGAAGCTCGCTTCTTACGCTGACTGCTACGTCATGGACGCATTCGGTACCGCACACCGCAAGCACGCTTCAACCGCTGTCATCGCTGATTACTTCACCGAGGAGAACAAGATGCTCGGTCTCCTCATGGAGAAGGAAGTTAACGCAGTTGACGCTGTCCTCGGCGACATCAAGCGCCCATTCATCGCAATCATGGGTGGTTCAAAGGTATCGTCTAAGATCGGTATCATCGAGAACCTGCTCGGCAAGGTTGACAAGCTCATCCTCTGCGGTGGTATGACCTATACTTTCTCAAAGGCACACGGTGGTGAGATCGGTACCTCTATCGTAGAGATGGACAAGCTCGATGTTGCTCTCGGTGTTGAGGAGCTCGCAAAGAAGAACGGCGTTGAGCTCATCATGGCTCCAGACGCAGTTTGCTGCAATGGTCTCGACTTCGGCACCATGACTGTAAAGGAGGGTGCTAAGACTGAGGTTTACGCTGCTAACGCTATCCCTGCTGACATGGAAGGTCTCGATGCAGGCCCTGAGGCTCAGGCTAAGTTCGCTGCTGCTATCAAGGGTTGCAAGACTATCCTTTGGAATGGTCCTGCAGGCGTATTCGAGTGCGACGACTTCTGCGCAGGTTCACGCGCTATCGGTAACGCAATCGCTGAGGCAACTGCTGAGGGTGCTTTCTCACTCATCGGTGGTGGTGACTCAGTTGCTTGCTGCACCAAGTTCGGTCTTACCGACAAGGTAAGCTACATCTCAACTGGTGGTGGTGCCCTTCTCGAGGCTATCGAGGGTAAGGTGCTCCCAGGCGTAGCTGCAATCCTCGGCTAATCTCTAGTCGAGAAATAAGAAAATCGCCCGCTCTCCTAGCGGACACAATAAAAGGCCAGCTCCTCCCGAGCTGGTCTTTTTTTATAACTGTTCGTTCCGGAGGACGACAGCCAACGTCGGACGTCTCGCTGACGCTCGACCCCTTTCTTCCGCTCCGCGGAATTCATTCCCTCTTACGATGCCGAGGTCGCGAGGGTGTTTACAGCGAGCATACAGATGCTCGCGGCCCGAACAGCAGGACTTTAGTCCGCCGGAAGCACGGTCCGCGATGGCTTTTGCCCTCCGGACTGTCAAAGTGAAACGAACAACGGACATACTCTCCTGGCGCGAACTGAAGAAAATGACCGAAAATTTAAGTTCGTGGCACAAAAAAAGGCCAGATAAGCCAAAATGCTGGCGCGAACTCCAAAAATTGACCGAATTATTGAGTTCGTAGCATGAAAACATGCTGAAAGCAGCTATTTACAGGTGCGAACTACAAAAAAATGCAGAAAAGTTGAGTTCGCGGCACGGGCACATACATACAAAAAAAGAGACCCAGGTCGTGTGACCTGAGTCTCTTAGGAAGCGCGGCAGCTACCTACTCTCCCACTTGGTGTAGCA